>JAIOSJ010000133.1 GCA_021107705.1 Thermoanaerobaculales bacterium
ACGTGACGCCTACAGAAGAACGTCAGGGGTGGCAATCCCCGGGGAGGTCGCTTCAACCCCGGTTCTCCCGGGAACGAAATAGGCCGCCGCTCGTCTGTGCAGCGGGGTCGCAGCTGCCTCGACCATTTTCCCTCGCGACCGCGCTGCTCGGGCGACGCTGGGGTGGCGAGAGCCACCCCAGAAGGCCGGGGCCGAAAAGCACTCCTACCCCCCAACAACAATCGTATGACCAGCCGAATAGGCACCAAACTCAGGCGCATACATGCTCTGCATCACTGCCGGCGCGACCTTGAACGTACCTCCCATCGCAGCCCTGAGACGATAGCGGAAGGTGTACTCACCTGCCGGAAGCCACTCAAAGAAGAGGTTGGACCCGGAGTCCCGCACCTCCTCGTAGGCCGCGACCCCGAGGTCCCAGCGCCAACCGGAACGGAGACTCTCCGGCTCGAAACCGGCGCCGCGCGGATCCCGTACATGGACGTACTCGGCCGCGTGGCGGGCCGAGATCCCGAGTTCGACTTCGACCTGGTCGCCGACCCCGAGTTCCATTCCTTCCACGAGGGGTTCCAGTACCCATTCGTCGCCTTGAAGGCTCCGTCGATAGAAGAATCGTTCGACGGAAAACAGATCACCATCGCCCTTTTCTGGCATTTTTTCGGTCGAAAAATGCCAGGTCGCAGTGGCGAAAGCGATACCTGGACTTTCCTTCTCCACAACAACCGTCGCCATCGTCCGGGGATCGATCTCGTCGCCGGGCACGATGAAGCGCGCATCCCTCCCGGTAAATTCATTCGGGTCAAAGACAAACCGGCGCTGCAGCGGACCGACGGTCACGAGTGCCTCTTCCTCCACACCCAGTTGCCCCTCGTGCTCCAGATAGTGAACCAGCGAATAAACGACTTCAGCCGTCGTTCGGGTGCTGGACCAGTGGTTCAGTTTCTTGTTGAGGAAGATCCACTGCACGAGGCCGAGGCGCCTCGAATCATCGGGATCCAGTTCGGTGAGGGTCCGGAGGGCCACGGCGTGGGTCTCAACCGTGTCGTTGTACCAGAGCCAGCTGCGCTCCTCGGGCGCCCAATAGGTTCCCAGATCGCGGTCCGTCTTGGCCGAGTCCATCACCGATTCCCAAACCAGGCGAGCATCCTCTGTGCGATCTGCACGGTGCAGGGTCAGAGCGAGGTAGCTCTTGATTCGCGGCGAGTGCCTCTTCCAATGACGGAAACTCATTTCCAGCATTCGAAGTCGGTCCTCGGCGGTGAAGACTCCACCGGTCCAGCTCTCATCCGGATAGGACGACAGCACGAAATTGAGCCAGGTGATGGTCTCCCAGCAACAGTCTTCATTCACCATCTCATCGACGATTTCATCGACGTAGTGGCGGTGCATGTAGGCCCAGGCATCGACGACGACGTCCTTCGGGACATCGACGTCGAATTCCAAAGCGTGGGCGAAACCGGCCAGTACATACAGCGTCATGTAGGGTGACGGAGGCCCACCCGGCCACCACGGGAAGGCCCCGAGGGATGTCTGAGCCTTTTCGAGGTCGGCCAAGCCGGCACGCCTTTGGACCTCGGCGATGCGCGGATCCAGGACTTTGATGAGATCTTCGGCCTCGTCGTCTCCGCCGCGGCTCTGCCTCAGCCACGGTGTTTCCTCCAGAACGAGCTTGCGGTTCGGGTCGTCGTCGTCCCACGCCTCGAGGCGGCTCTCCCTTTCGGCCATCTTTGCAGCCATCTGCGCCACCGCCGGATAGTGCTCGAAGACCGAAGACACGATGCCGGTTGAGAGAAAACGATTGAGCGTCTGCTCGGTGCATTCGTAGGGATAGTCCACCAGGTAGGGAAGAACATCGAGCACCCCGTAAAAGAGCTGTGCATCGACCGAGACCACCAACTGGTCATGGATGAGGCTTGGATCTTCCGCCATCATGTCGGGGAACGCCAACTCGCGCCGATCGGCATCCTGCAATGCGGCGAAACGAGACTGCATCAAGTGCATTCGGCCCGGCAGCACCGGAAGGGGCCGCAATTCTCCGTCCGAAAATTCCCCGGCCGTCGCGGTGACGCGGAATGCGACCAGACCCGGACGGGGCGGAACTCTAAGGAGAATTTCCAGAGTCGTCCCTGCGCCGGGCTCGACCACAAACGGCATACCCTCGGCAGCCTGGACATCGATGTCGAATGCCTGGCGAAGGTCTTCGTCGGTATCAGGATCGATCAGTTCCAAACGGAGAACTCCCTCGAGCACCTCCTCACCACCGTTGTTGACGACAACCTTGAGATTGGCTTGATCGCCCTCCCGCAGGAACCGAGGAACGGCGGGCCGAACCATGAGTTCCTTGACTGTGCGCAGGTCCCGTCTTTCAGACGCTCCCCGAAGGTCACGCGTGAGCGCGTGGACCCAGAAATTCCACTCGGTCACCGAATCCGGAACCTCGAACTCGATGTCGACTCCACCCCCGTCGTCGATCGTGAGCTGGGGTAAAAAGAAGGCCGTTTCGGAGAAGTCGGAGCGTAATTCGACTCCCTCCGGCTGAGGCGGCTCATCACCGTCCTCCACACCGAGCAGAAGTTCGTCATCCCCCTCCTGAAGACCGAAGGCTGGAGCGGCCTCTGCGACCGCATCCTCCATCATGACCTCCGGATCCGCCGCAGGCGCCGGCATCGCCATGGCCACCATAGATCTGGACTTCATCGCCCAATGGCCGCCACGGCGGCCGGGACCTCCGATGCCGTAACCATCCAGCATGCGCAGGTGGTCACCGCTCAAGACAGGTCGTGGCGAAATCCAGCCGAGTCCACTGCGGTCCTGCCAGACGAGAGACGACGACCCAAGAGTGGCGCTTGGAATCTTCGTTCCCATGAGACTTGGATACAGTGTTGTAACAGCCGGCGGAGTGTGAGGTGCAAAGATGTCCAGACTGCGGTCATACATGTAGGCAAGAACCTCAGCAGCCTCACGATCGACCGCCGACCCATCGGCACTGCGAACCTTGACACGAAAGGTCTCACGCGTACCCGGGCGCAGACGATCCCGAAAAGTGGCGAACTCCAACTGCAACACCTTGTCGTCCCAGGGAACGAAGACCCCGGTTGTCAGAGTCACCAGCTGGTGGTCCCGCAGGAGGGTCAGGGTCGCCCCGAAGCCACCTCGCAATGAATCATCGATTGGAATTTCTATGATCGAGGAGTCGCGGCCCACCCGGAGAAATTGACGGTCGAAACGACGCCCTTGGCGAAAAAGTTCCAACACCATGGACTGACCGGGGAATCCGGAGTGAACGAAAAGGCGAGCCGTTCCTCCGACCGCGACCGAGGTGTTGTCCGCGGCCAAGAAAGCCGGAAGCGTAAGCCGAGTCCCCTCACCCTCGGCCACCACCAAATGGATGCGATTTTCATAAGGTGCACCAAAGGCGTCTTCGGTCTTGTAGACCAGTCGATAGGGCCCCGGATCGAGGCCCGGGATCTCCACCTCGGCACGCCCGTTTTCCCCATGTTCCAACTCGCCAACGACAACTCTCCGGCCTTCGGACCACGAAAACAAAACCTGTTCAACGTCATAATTCCGGCCCCAACGAGGCCGCGAAAGATCTCCTTGGGTGGTGTAGGAATCAGGGTCGTCAACCTGGGGCAGAGGCTGTTTCGCAGGTGTCAGAGTCCGCTCCGGCTGGTCCAAACGAATGAGACGCCAAGAGGCCCGACCCGCCCGCGGCGTTCCGTCCAGATCGGAACGAACAATCTCCACTGCAGAGGTCTCACCGGCCGTCAGAAAGCCCTTTCCGGCATCGAGTGTTGCCTCGACAGCCGTGAAACCGAGACGGAAGGTGCGCGACGCCGATCGGGTCTCGCCTCCGGGATCCGTCGTATCGACCGAAAGCCGAAAACGATAGGTAACTCCGCGAGCCGCTTCACGCTCGTCGGCCTCCGGAGTAAATTCAATTGCGAATGCGCCATCGGTTCCGAGGTTCGTCTCACCGGAGGCGATCACAGTGGTCTGCACCTGGGGCATCGGCCACCACCAGCCCCACCAGCGGGGGTAGACCGGCTCTCTCGTGACCCGCCAAACGGCCTTCCCCTCGGTCACGGGAAGGCCGAAGTAGTAGCGCACTTCACCGTTCAACCGGGCCGGAGTATTCAGCCGAAGGGCGGACTCCGGTTCCAGCAATTCCACTTCGAAGGTCGGACGCTTGTATTCTTCGACCCGAAAGGAGGTCGAGGCATAACCGAGGGATGACTTGATCTGCCAACGGCCGAGCAATCGCCCAGCAGGGATCTCGAAGGTCCCAAAGGCCGAACCAAAGTCGTTGGTCCTGACCGTCTCCTGCGCCACCTCTTCGCCGTTGCCGTCCACCAGGGTGACGATCGTCGATTCTCCTGCGAGGGTCTTCCAGCGGTGATCTTCACCACCGCTGAATGGCACGATTTTCCAATGCACGGTCTGGCGAGGCCGATACACACTCCGGTCGGTGTAAATGAATGCCGAGGTCTTCGTCCCCGTATCGTGGTCCCAGATCCGATTGAGGCCATTCACCAGGGCCAGATCTTCACCGTTGCGGCCTACGAGAAAGTAGTGGCGGGAATCGTCACCGACTTCGAAAGTCGCAAGACCATCACGATTCGTAACCTGACTGGAAACACGCCGGTGCCCCCGCCGCCAGTCGGCCCGATAGAGGTCGATCCCTACTCCCTCGAGGACACTGCCGAGAAAACCCGCCCTGGCCGTGATCTCCCAGTGCCTGCCCACCGGTCGTCTGATCAAAACCAGATCGCTGACGAAGAAATTCAACGCCACACGATGATTCCCCTCCGGCCGGAAATCGGAGCGCGCCGAGGCCGCCACCAGATAGAGACCGTGCTGGTTCAGAGGGGGAACGACATCGGTTTTGTGATTCCGATAATCAGGCGTCGCCGGCAGATCCACCTTCCACGAGGCCACGGGCGCCCGCCTTTCGACGTAATCCGGGACCTCGCGATATCCGGGAAGCAGGTTGTAGTCACGACTCGAGTGAATGAGTTCGTCCAGGTCCAATCGCCACGCCCGGAAATACACCGCCTCAAAATTGCGATGAGTGACCCGCATCGATCGTCGACCGGCGCCATCCAGGGCCATTGACTCGAGACTATAACTGGGGGCCTCGATCGAAGCTACGACATGGCGACAGCGCCCACCGGCAACCCCTTCCGGGTGTCTTTCGAGGCCGGCGAGAGCAATCTCGCGGGCTCGGACCAGGGCGTCGGGCCTTTCTTCACCACGCAGGAATTCTGCCACCACGGACTGGCCCATCGCCCACCACTCGAAACTGTGGTCAACCCCCTCGAGGTGTTCCTGGAGGCCCTCGCGCAGGTCGCGCTCGTCATCAGAATTCGAAACCGCACTGTGGAGACGGCGGATGCGCTCGTAGCGAGCTTCCAATCCCGCCTCGGTTCTTCCTTCAGAAAAATGCCATTGCTCCAGATCTCCGAGAATCGCCGACAGTCGCGCCAGTGGATGAGCCCGTGTGTCGATCAGAGCGCCCTCGTTCAGTCCGGGCTCGCCCTCGGCCAAGGCCGCGAGATCGAGGCGGTAAATCTCTGCCGACTGTTCGGGACGCCACAGGGACGTATCCGCCAAGAGGTCGGACCAGAGATAACTGATCGCGTCCCTCAGAGTCCCGCGAATTCGCGGCGGATAATTGTTCTGCGAAACATACCGAGAAAAGTCGCCTAGAGACGCATCCTCCCATTCGTCCCGATCCGCCCACAGACGGGCGTAGGACCGGTGAACCGCGGCCACAATCTGATCCATCGTCCAACGTTTGAGGTCTACCTCGTCGTCGGAAATGACCCTTTCTCGTTCGCGAATCTCCCAGCTGTAGGCATGAGAATACGCAACCATCGCCTGCGCCGAATAGAGATCCAGAACGGCCCTGAGGGTTGGGTCCTCAGGCCAGGGACTTCTCAACAGTTCTCGAATGGCAGTCTCGTACCCATGCAGAGCGACCCTGAGCTTAGTCATCTCCACCAATGCTCGAGCCCATTCCCCGGCATCCTCCCCCTCTTCGGCCTTTTGACGAATCACGACCACCGCGTCGAGGGCGGCCTGGAACTTCTGCTCGGAAATCAAATCATCGACAGCATTCCAATCCACGGGCTGCTCCTCCGCCGCTGAAGCCAAACTCGCAACAGTCTTACCCGGATCAGGCCCACCAAGGGCTGCCGCAGCAACCACCAACCCCAACAGAAGGATCGGCGCCAAAATCAGGAGCAGGAAAGGCACACGCGGGTTCGACATCATGTTTTTCATCATCCAAGTGTACCGGTGAATGGCGGAAGACTTACGACCTGTTCTTGTCTGAGAGTTGTTCATGACGGTTTGGACACCTAACCAAGCAAAGCCGGAACCTCTCAGGTCTCAGTTTAGGTATTTGCAAAACTCAATGAAATAGCCACAAAAAGGCGGGCTACAATGTCCGACCGGAGGCTTTGATGCGGAGTTCTTTCGATTTTCTCATTCGCCTGTTCGTCCTTTTGATCGTCTTCTTCCTGGCGCCGGAAGGATCCTCGGCCGGGGTTTCACCGGCGAACCCCGGCTTCGAGAGTCTTGATCCCGACGGGTCTGTCTCAGGTTGGCAATTGGCTGTGGAGAGATCGACGGAGAACGCGGTATTCGAGGCAGTGACCGACCCGACACACTCGGGTGTCGGGGCCCTACGCCTCGACGTTGGCAAAGGCGGCTCGGCGGTCGTTGAGTCGGACCCGGTGGACCTACGCGTCGGCAGTCTTTACCGTCTCAGCAGCTGGATCCGAACCGAAGGCGCCCTTTCCGACCCTATGACGCGCTATCCGACGGCGGTGCCCGCATGTCTGGCAATGGCTTCCTTTCCCTTTACGAACCACTCCCCGGCGGTCGGCGGGAACAGCGAATGGACCCACGTCGAAACTCTCTTCATCGCCACCTCGAAGGCCGACCGAGTCCGGCTCTATCTGGGCCACAACGGCGAGGCCCACGGCAAAGCCTGGTTTGACGACATTCGGCTCGAAAAGGTCGAGGACATCAGCGAGTACATCCCGATGGAAACCATCCGCTGGTCCGGTCAGGGCTTTCGCTACGATGACCGCGGCTGGATCTTCGTTCACATCGAGGGTGAGCCCTACGAACGCGGCTACCAATACGGTTCCTTGGTTGCCGACGAGATCGCGGAGTACATCCGCAAGCTCGGAGTTCTGACAAAGCCGGCCGATCCGGAAGCAGGTTGGGAGAGACTGGTGTTCGAAGCCGACGCCCTGTTTCTGAGAGGCTATGACGAGGAATACCTGGAGGAGATGAAGGGAATTGCGGACGGCGCAGCAGCAGAGGATGCCCAAGCCTGGGAAAAAGCTCTCGGTCTCCGGGACATTGTCGCAATCAACTCGGCGGTCGATATCGGCCAACTCCATAGAGCCCTGAGAGTCACACCGAACTCTCTCACCGGGCAGGCTTTTGTCGCTCCGGATGAGGAGATGGCGATCGATCTCGAACAGCACAAGTGCTCGGCCTTTGTCGCCACCGGACCGGCAACGGCAGGCGGCCAGGTCGTCTTCGGCCAGATCTTCATGTGGGGCGGTTTTACCGGCGTCCACTGGAACGTCATCTGCGACATCGAACCGGCGAGCGGACATCGGTTGGTGTACCAGACCTTCCCCGGCGGCATCCACTCCGGCGCGGATTTTTACATGAATTCCGCCGGCATCGTCTTCGGGGAGACGACGGTGGCGCAGACCCCCTACGAGGCCGACTCGACACCGCAGTCCAACCGAGCGCGTAAGGCCGCCCAATACGCTTCGTCCATCGAGGACGTCGAACGCATCCTGTGGGAAATGAACAACGGAATGTACACAAACGACTGGCCGATTGCCGACATGAAAACCGGCGAGGTTGCCATTCTGCTTTTGGGCACCCACACCAAGAAGATGTGGCGGACCGGGGAAGACATGAACCCCTTCGGAACACCGGGATTTCTGTGGGCGAACAACAACGCCCGCGACAACGCCGTTCGCCGCGAATACGTCGCCCAGCCCGATGACCGTCCCTTCGATCTGATGTTTTCGCCCTGGAATAGAGATATCGCCTTCAACGAGTTCTACCTGAGACACAAAGGTGAGATCGATGCCGAAGCAGGTGTCCGACTTTGGGCCTCCTCCCCCATCAATCGCGCACATGCCTGTGACGGAAAGATCACAACCTCCGAAATGGCCTCCGAAATGGTCTTCCTCGCCCACCACGGAAAGGTCACGCTGCGCGAGAAATTCCCACGCAAGGGCTGGCGCATCCTACCCGACCTGCCCGGCGCTGAACCCCACCTCAGCCTCGGTTATTCAGTTGTGAGTCCGATCTTCGTTGCCGATCGCCTCAAGGCGGCTCGCCTTGCTCTGCCTCCAGTTGAAGAAGAGCCTGGCCTTGATCTCGAGGAGGTTAAAGAGCAATTTCAAATCGACAGGAAAGAGCTGTGGAATGGCACCGTTCTGCCCGCCACCCCTGCCGAGAGTTGGTTCGTCAGCGGCAGCGCAGCCTACTGGAGGCTTCTCGAAGGTCTAGACGACGAACACGAACCCAACGCAACAGAGCTTTCGGATGCGTTGGCCGCCCTTGAAAATCGATTTCTCTACACCGTCTCCCGTGAGAACGACCTCGCCGCGATCGACGCCCACCGGGCGTATGATCAATACGGCCCGTACCTCTTACCGCGAATCAAGGGAACCTTCGCACTCCACCAATTGCGGCTCCTCCTCGGCAACGATCTCTTTCTCAAAGCAATGCGCACAGTTCACCGGGACTTTTCGGGCAAGGAAATGACAACCGCCAACTTCATCGCCATTGCCGAAAATGTATCCGGGCAACCCCTGGACACATTCGTGCGCCAATGGCTCGATCGCAAAGGATTGCCTCAACCGCAGGTCCATGCCCGGGTGAAGAAGATTCGCCGTGGCGGCTGGAATTTACTTCTGGACGTTAAACAAAACAATGCGCCCTATCAATTCGTAACCCACGTCGAGGTTGAGGCCGGCGGCGAGCGCCTACTGCGGCGAGTGGAGATCATGGGAAGCGATGTCGTTGAACTCCATTTCGAAGATCGTCCGACGCGGATCGTCTTTAACGTTCTCCACGATCTGCCGGTCGCCCACGACAGCTTTTACGTTTGGCGAAACTTCATCGATGATTTCCACGACACGCTCATTGTCTACGGCACCGCCCGCCAGATCGAGGCCAACCACACAATGGCGCGACGTTGGCAAGAGAGGGTGGCCGACGCCTATGTTGAAATCTTGCCGCCACTGGTCAAGGATGCCGAACTCGATGCCGCCACCGCAGCCACCCACGATCTGATAATCATCGGCACGCTTGACGACAACAGCCTCTTCGGCTCATTGGAAATTGACCAGCTCATTCAGTTCGGACGGAACAGTTTTCACTGGCAGGGAGAAGACTTTGCATCCCCGGACGACGGCATTTTTCTCACCGTGCCAAACCCCTTCAATCCTGAGCGGGTGGTCTATATTTTCGCCGCCAACTCGGCCAAGGAACTCTTTCACATGACCGAGACATACCGCCGAGGTCTTCCCCAATGGGCGCTCTTCGAAGGCGATGAAGTCAAGGACAGCGGCTATTTCCTTCGCCCGGGTTTCGTGATCGAGTTGGAGGAGTAACTTTCGCGCAGGAATTATCTGTACGCCACAATCATTATATAACTGGTTGAATTTATGATGCTTATATGATATGCTGTGATTCAGATTGAGGAGGATCCACCATGATCTTGGCCAGGGTTTTCTGTCAGGGGACTTCTAGAAGCCTGTAGGGCATAGGCCTCCAACATACCTCACTTCTCGGTCACGCCGACGGCCTATGCCCTACAGGCTTCTAAGCCCGATGATCCGCTCGAGAAGCCCTTGGGTCGATGCATCGTGATGGGAGAGATCGACCTCTCCTCCCTCGAGGAGGGTCTTCTCTTCATTCAGAATCGTTCCCGCCAGGGCCTTCCCCAACTCGACCCCCCACTGGTCAAAAGAATTGATCCTCCAGATCACTCCCTGAACAAAGATCTTGTGTTCATAGGCAGCGACCAACATGCCGAGGCTGTGCGGGGTCAAACGGTCCGACAGCAAGGTATTGGTCGGTCGATTCCCGTCGAAAACCATGTGGGGAAGAAGTTCCTCGGCCACCGCCGGCGCCACGCCCCTCTCCTCGAGTTCCTCTCTCACTTCGGCCGCCGTCCGTCCTCGCATGAGGGCCTCGGTCTGAGCCAGGAAATTGGCCATCAACTTGAGGTGGTGATCACCGACGGGATTGAGGGAATGGACGAAAGCGATGAAATCGCATGGAATGAGCTGCGAACCCTGATGGAGGAGTTGGAAGAAGGCGTGCTGACCGTTGGTCCCGGGTTCGCCCCAGATAATCGGCCCTGTCCGGTACGCGACACGACAACCGTCCCGATCGACAACCTTGCCGTTTGACTCCATGTCTCCCTGCTGAAAATAGGCGGCAAAACGGTGCAGATATTGATCGTACGGCAGCAAGGCGTGCGATGCCGCACCGAGGAAGTTGCGATACCAGACACCAAGAAGGGCAAGAATGACCGGAATGTTGCGGCCCAAGGGCGCCTCTCGAAAGTGACGATCCATGGAGTGTGCGCCCTGCAGAAGTTCCAGAAAACGCTCGTGGCCGACGCTCAGAGCGATACTGAGACCGATAGCCGACCACAATGAGTACCGCCCACCAACCCAATCCCAAAACTCAAACATGTTTTCCGGGTCGATGCCGAAGTCTTTGACCGACTTCCGATTGGTCGACAGGGCCACGAAGTGGTGGGCGACAGCCTGGTCATCTCCAGCCCTTTCCAGCAGCCATCGCCGAGCCGTGAGGGCGTTGGTCATGGTTTCGGAGGTGGTGAAGGTCTTCGAAGCGATGATGAAGAGGGTCGTCTCCGGATCCAGCCCTCTGGTCGTCTCCACAAAGTCGGTCGCATCCACATTGGAGACAAAGAACACTTCGGGACCATCGTGGTAATGGCGCAAAGCCTCGGTCACCATCACCGGACCCAGGTCCGAACCACCGATGCCGATATTCACAACCGCCTCAATCGTCTTCCCGGTGAAACCCGTCCAAGCACCGGAACGCACCGCAGCCGAGAAACGACCCATTTTCTCGAGGACCCGTCTCACGTCGGGCATGACGTCTTCGCCGTCCACCCGGATAGGCTCGTCGCCAAGGTTTCGAAGGGCGACGTGAAGAACCGCTCGATCTTCGGTCCAGTTGATTTTCTCACCCCCGAACATCGCCTTGACGGCCCGAGGAACACCCGCAGCCTCCGCCAAGTCGAACAACAACTCCATGGTCCGGTCGGTGATGAGATTCTTCGAGTAATCGAGCAGAAGATCTTCGTGTTCGACCGAGAACCGGTTAAAGCGTGCCGGATCCGAAGCGAAAACTTCTCGCATCGATAGACCCCCAATTTCCGAGGCATGATCGACGAGCAGGCGCCATGGTTCCAGATCAATGGGCGAAATTCTCGAGTAGCGTGCGTTTCGATCCACTCTTCTCTCCTCAGCGACAGTCCGCTTCTTCCGTTTTCAACCGATTACTTCACGCGAATCACAAGGGGACCCTCGTCATTCCGCAACACAACCCGATCTCTCAGGATCTCTTCCACCAGAAAGCCCTCAATAATGGTACCAACGTGAACGTCAATCCCATTGATTTCGGCAAAAGGATCCTCGGACCGATAGACCAGATAACCCAGGGTCAAGGTTGTTCCTCCGATGCGCGCTTCGGCCACGACATCTCTCGATCCCGGCAAATCGGCAGCCGCCACCTCACTTCGGGGCTCAACCTGAGTCTCTTCTTGAATCGTCATCGGGGCCGAATCATCACCGATCGACGAAAGCTCACGGCCATCTACCGGGATCTCGTCCGGCGAGATCTGCACAGGCGCAAGCCTTTTTGTGGGAACGACGCCCGCCGCCTCCTCCGATCCGGGCTCGTCAGCCGTCTGCTCAAGCCGCTCGAAAGGCTCCTCCATCGGGGCAGCCTTGCTCGACGGTTGATTCCTTTCCTCGATCACCGCCTTGGCGATGGTCTCTTCCGACCTTTGAGGCCCCACGAACCATACTGCCGCTACACCTCCAATGAGGGCTGCAGCCAGCGCGATCCCGGCGCCGATCAGAAGACCGATTCCGATGCGCGAACTCGTTGCCGGAAGGACCACCACCCGAGGCGTATGGACTCCCTTACCTCGGGCATCACGTTCCACGACTTCCTGGCGGGCCTTACGCAGGGCGTCACTCACCAGGCTCATCAAAAAATCCCCCTGAGGTCGCGAACGGCACGCCGGATCTGCCACCACCCGAGATGATCTCGGCTTTCCACATACCCACACAGGAGGGCCTTGTCACACACGGCATTGATCAGCCGGGGGACACCGCGGGAAGACCGATAAATGGCAGCAAAAGCCCCCCGACTGAAGCTCGGGCGCCCATTGGCGCCGGCCACCGACAGCCGATGCAGTATGTAGGCTTCGGTCTCGTGCCGATCGAGGGACCCGAGGTGATAACGAACCGTGATGCGTTGACTGAGTTGACGCAATTCGGTGCTCGCCAAGGTATCCCGCAATTCGGGCTGGCCGATCAGGACGATCTGCAGCAGTTTGCGATCGTCGGTTTCCAGATTCGAGAGCAGCCGGACCTGCTCAAGCAGGTCTTTGGACATATCCTGAGCCTCGTCGATAAACAGAACCACATCCCCACCGACTCGATTCCGTTCGAGCAGGAAGTCATTGAGGCGTTCGAGCAACCGCACCCTGTCGTTACCGTGATTTTCTTGGCCGAACTCCCGCAAGATGGATCGCAGCAACTGAATGCCCGTCATCACAGGATTCAGGATGAGGGCTGTGGCGAACCGATCGTCAAGTTCTTCGAGGGCCGCACGGCAAAGCGTACTCTTGCCGGCACCGACCTCCCCGGTAATCTGGATGAACCCTTTCCGTTGTTCAATGCCGAACATCATGTGTTCGAAGGCTTCCCGGTGTCGCCTCCCGAGGAAGAGGTAACGGGGATCCGGGGTGATATTGAAAGGCGATTCAGCGAGGCCGTAAAATTCTTCGTACATCGTTTTCTGTGTAAGACGCTAGCCCGCAGCGACTCCAGCGCCACAACACTTCTTGTATTTCTTTCCCGAACCGCAGGGGCATGGATCATTCCGCCCAACTTTGGGCTGTGTCCGCCGGACCGTGGATGGCCGGGAGGATTGACCAACCGGCTGATTTGCGACCTTCTCCTGGGCCCGACGCTGTTGCTCGGCCTGGCCGAGACCTAGGGCGGTAGGATGAGACATCGTCGTCTGCACGGTCCGCCGCTGCAGGCCCCCTTCCTCCACCGGTTCGGCGCGGAAGAGAAATTTCACGACATGATCCTCGATCCGCTCCCACATCTCTTCGAACAGGACGAAGCTTTCGCGTTTGTACTCAACCAGCGGATTCCGTTGACCGTAGGCCCGCAGCCCGATGCCCTCACGCAAGTGGTCCAGGGCCAGAAGGTGGTCTTTCCACTGACGATCAACAGCATTGAGCAGCAGAAACTTCTCCAATCGACCGAATTCTTCGTCGCCGAAGGTCTCAACACGGTCGAGATAGGCCTTCTTTGCGGCGTCTTTCAAGATCGACTCGAGATCAGGTCTGTTGACGGTCTCCCAATCGACCCCGAACTCGGTCACGTTGAGGCCGAAAAACTGTAGGTAGGCCGTCGTCAAGGAGTCAGTATTCCAATCCTCCGGATCGACGTCCTCAGGGCAAAATTCAGTCAGGAACCCTTCGATGATCTCCTCGACGATCCGAAGAATGTAGTTTCTTCCCTCGCTCCCATCCAGAATCTGGCGCCTCAGAGCGTAGACCGCCTCCCGCTGCTTATTCATGACATCGTCGTACTCGAGCAGATGTTTTCGAGTATCGAAGTTCCGCCCTTCGACCTGTGTCTGCGCCCGCTCAATCGATTTCGAGACCATTTTGGACTCGATGGGTACGTCTTCCTCCATACCCAGGCGATCCATCATCTTGCGCACCCAATCGGCGGCAAAGATGCGCATGAGATCATCTTCGAGGGAGAGAAAGAAGCGGGTGGCGCCGGGATCCCCTTGGCGTGCCGACCGTCCCCGCAACTGATTGTCGATACGCCGGCTCTCGTGACGCTCGGTGCCGATGATGTAAAGACCGCCCGCCGCGAGAACCTCTTGCTTTTCCTGGGCACAACTCTTGGTGTATTTTTCAAAGGCCTTTTCATAGGCGTCCTCGTCCTCGGAGGAGGCTGCCTCCACAGCGGCGAGGCCTTCAGGATTCCCCCCGAGAACGATATCCGTGCCGCGACCGGCCATGTTGGTGGCAATGGTCACCGCCCCAAAGCGCCCAGCCTGAGCCACAACCTCGGCCTCGCGCTGATGGTACTTGGCGTTCAAGACCGTGTGTTTGATCTTACGGCGACTCAGTAGCTTGGCGAGCTTCTCGGAGTTCTCGATCGAGACCGTACCGACGAGCATCGGCTGACCCCTTTTATTGGCATCAGCAATTTCGTCGATGATGGCCCGGAATTTCTCTTTCTCGGTCATGTAGACCAGATCGGCGCCGTCGTCACGAATCATCTCCTGGTTGGTTGGGATCACAGCCACATTGAGACCGTAGATCTTCTCGAACTCCTCTTCTTCCGTCTCGGCAGTTCCCGTCATTCCCGCCAACTTGTCGTACATACGGAAGTAGTTCTGCAGAGTGACGGTTGCCAGAGTCTGGTTCTCGGACTGAATCTTGACCCGCTCCTTGGCCTCGACCGCCTGGTGAAGACCGTCCGACCACCTCCTGCCGGACATCAGCCGCCCCGTAAATTCATCGACGATGACCACTTCGTTATCCTGAACGATGTAATGGTGGTCCCGTTTGAAGAGGGCATAGGCCCTGAGACCCTGGTTCACGGCATGCAACAACTCAGTATGGTTGGGGTCATACAGGTTTTCTACCCGGAGAAGACGTTCGGCGGTCGCCATGCCTTCGTCGGTGAGGGAAGCCGTGTGGGCCTTCTCATCGACGATATAGTCCCCCGTCAGTTCCTTGTTCCCGTTCTTGTCTTCGATCTCCTCTCCCTGCTCGAGCTTGGGAATGATGACATCTACCCGATGGTATAGATCGACCGTCACGTCGGAGGGACCGGAGATGATCAGGGGAGTCCGCGCCTCATCCACCAAGATCGAATCCACCTCGTCGACGATGGCATAGGCGTGTGGTCGCTGCACCATGTCTTCGATCTTGAATTTCATGTTGTCCCTGAGGTAGTCGAAACCGAATTCGTTGTTTGTTCCGTAGGTGATGTCCGACCCGTATGCCTTTTGACGCTCGGCGTCACTCGCCTGATTCTGGATGCATCCGATCGTCAGACCGAGGAAATTGTAGATCTTGCCCATCCATTCGGCATCACGCTTGGCGAGATAGTCGTTGACCGTGATGACATGGACGCCCCGACCGGTGAGAGCATTCAGGGCAACTGCAAGAGTCGCCACCAGGGTCTTGCCTTCCCCTGTGCGCATTTCGGCGATTCGCCCGTGATGGAGAACGATTCCGCCGACCAGCTGGACGTCGAAATGACGCATGTTGACGGCGCGCCGTCCAGCCTCCCGGACCAGCGCAAAAACCTCGGTCAGTTCTCTGTCCAGAACCTTCTGGATCAGTGCCGACCGCTTCAGGCGATCATTCGGCAGATCCGGAAGAGACGTCTCAACCCTATCCTTGATCTCAAGAAATCGCCGCTTGATTTCATCATCGGAGAGCTTTTCGATCTCGGGTTCAAGGACATTGATCGCCTCAACCATCGGACGCATCCGCTTGAGGTCACGCTCGGACTTGGTCCCGATGACGAGGCTGATTGCTTTTTCTACGAAATTCATCTTGGTCTCCAGGGTCCCGGTGGAACCGGCGCATAGGATAACGCAAATTGGCTTGATTAGCTTTCAGCGTGGTATCTAGGTCCCGCGTGCGCGGTCATCGGATCGACCTACCGTTGCAAATCACGCGAACGGCGCGCAACGCTGGGGAGTGCCGGGTGCGGTTTTGTGTCTGAGAGCCGTTTCGCGCGTCCTTCACCTGCCACACAAAGCCGACACCGGGCAACCCTCGGGAAGATCGGCGAAAGAACCGGCCTCGATGGAGTGGGAGGCCGCCGAGGCGATTTCTCAAGAGGGACAGGAAGAGCGTGCCGGATTCGATAGTCTTTGTCCCTCTTGGGAAACGCCGAGCGGGGACGCGAAGCGCTCCCGAAGGCCGGGGCCACAAACCAGGATCAATAGGACGGTGATCTGAGAGCTGAGAGCTGAGAACTCCATCAATAAGCGTCAAGGATGTAATACAGAGGATTGACGTGCTTCCCGTCCTTGGACACTTCGTAATGGAGATGGGGACCGGTCGAACGGCCGGTATTGCCCAGGTGGCCGATCTCATCACCTCGATGAACCTCTTGGCCGGGTTCCACAAGGATCTTGTCGAGGTGTCCATAGGCGGTAGTGAAACCGAACCCATGGGAAATTTTCACCATACGACCCATCCCACCGTTCCGAGCCGCAAAGACCACCACGCCGTCAGCCGGCGCCATGATGGGGGTCCCACGCCGCCCCGACAGATCCAATCCTCGATGAAAGGCCATCCTGCCGTTGATCGGATCTCGCCGCCGCCCAAAGCCGTCCGTAATGAGTCCAACGACCGGTGCAATCGAGGGTGTGCAAGCGAAGCGTTCACCCTGAGCCGTCAGGGTCTGCTCAACCTCCAGGAGTTTCTCCGCAATCCAGTCGCCCTGGTATTTGAGCGATTCCGGATCTTCCGGCAACCTGTCAAATGGACCACCGACGCTTACGCTGTGACTGCCGCCGTCCCCTGCCGTCACTCCTGTACTTTCCGGCTCGATACCGGCGCCAAGCGCAAGACGAGCGGTTCGTTCCTCAAAATCGTCAAGTCGCTCCTGCACCTCGAGAATGGTCTGTTCGAGCAGGTCGTTCGCCTGTTGGAGTTCTCTGTTTTCTTCCTGGAGATGATCGACTTCGGCACGCCGGTCCACCGCATTGCCGGTAAATCCAATGGCCATCAGGGACAGAACAAACGTCAAAACACCCAGGGCCGCAACACCAAAGAAGGTACGCGATGAGAAGGAGAACTTAATAAAGTTCGCCTTGCTGTGCGGAACGATAATAACTGTGTTCAGGCGTTTCGCCATTCCCTCATTCCCTCCGCAAGCACAAAATCAGCTGCACCGCGCGACAAATTGTGTCATTCTTTTGCTTCGTGTGTCAAATCCACCTCGGAATTTCAGAAAAATCAACCCTCATCTCCCTCTCTCTCGTTACGACCATCCTTTTCATCTGACGCTCCGTTGTCCTCCTCAGGCGACTCTGAATCGGCCTTACCGGCCGAGCGAAGATACTGCGCCATCTTCTTGAGTTGGGCCTCACACAAGGCATAAACCGAGTCAGCGGTCCAATTCCCGTCTTCATCCAACTCCCCCGCCTGAATGCCGGTGAGATGTTCGATCCCGTCCTCAATGCTGTCGACGGCCCATACGTGGAAGAGCCCTGCCTGAACCTTTTCGATAACCTGATCGGCCAGGTGAAGATCGTTCACGTCCGAGGCCGGAATCATCACTCCCTGGGTCCCGGTCAGACCCCGAGATTCGCAGACTCGGAAAAATCCCTCGATTTTGGCATTCACGCCGCCGATTGACTGGATGGAACCATATTGGTCGACCGATCCGGTGACCGCCACGTCCTGGCGCAACGGCAGATCGGCCAAGGCCGAAAGGATGGCGTATATCTCCGTAGAGGAAGCGGAGTCTCCGTCGACTCCTCCGTAGCTCTGTTCGAAGGTGACCGAACACGCCATCGACAGCGGCACGGTTCTGGCAAAAGTGCCCCGGAGGAATCCTGTGAGAATTTGAATGCCCTTGTCGTGAGTCGGACCCGACAGTCCGGCCTGGCGCTCGATGTTGATGACTCCCTCGCGGCCGATCCCGACCCGTGCACTGATGCGCGAGGGTCGCCCGAAACGATGATGGCCGACGTCATACACAGCCAGCCCGTTGATTCTCCCGACCTCGCTTCCTTCGGTCGCAATTCGGATTACACCCTCTTCAACATATTCATGGGTCCGGTCTTCAGAAAGGGAATGGCGAACCCGGGCCGCTTCCCTCGCCATCCTGACGTGATTTCTACCGACGGCCTCGGCGCCGTTTTCCTGAGCGATCCACGATGCCTCTCGTATGAGATCCGCAAGATCTGAAAATCGACTCGAGAACTTGCGCCGGCCCCGAGCCAGGCGCACCGAATCTTCCACCAAACAGGCCATACCCGAGGTATCCAGATTCAGAAGCTTGTCTTCGGCGATGACCTTGGAGATTACCGAAATTACATCCCGGGCTCGTTCCTTGATCGTCGGCATCACGACGTCGAAATCGGCAAGGACCTTGAACACCTTGGAAAAATCACGGTCGTACCGATACAACATATCGTAAACCGCTCGATCACCGATGACGACGACCTTTACGTCCAACGGAACCGCCTCAGGTTTGAGTGCCGACGCCCCGAACAGCATTCCTTCAATGGACTGAATCTTCACCCGGCCATACTTGAGTGCCCTCTTCAGGCCCGGCCACACCCGGCCCTCCATCAGGAGGTCCTCGGCGTTGAGGACCAGAAATCCCCCGTTGGCACACAGCAGCGAACCGGCCCTGATCTTCATGAAGCTGGTGCTGGCCTCGCCCGAGGATGACAAAGACCGCTCGATGGACCCGAAGAGATTTGAATAGGTCGGCTCGGTCTCGAGGACGACCGGCAACCCCGATAGGCGACTGTTGTCAACCGCCAAGTTGACCCGCCAGCGGAGAAAACGATCTCCCTCCGGCTCATTTTCTGCACCGAAGATCTCAATGCGCTCCTCAAGATCCACGCGCAACCCTTCGAGGTATTGACTCAATCGCGGATCGTCTACGGCCTCACCCAAGCGATGGACCGCGTCATCAAGGACGGGGCAAAGGATTTCGCTGCGCACTTTCTCGGCCCGCGCTTGAATCTGCCGTCGCAAATCAGCAACGTCTTCAAAAACTCCATGGAGGCGGCTCTTCAATACCTCGTGTTTTTCATGGATGGACTCGGCCTGAGCGGCGTCCATTCCACCGTCCACTACCAGCTTTTCGAGTTCCTCGAGAGCGACCGGCTCATCGTCCACAACCGGCAGAACCTCTGGACGGGCAATGGGTCCCACCTGGACCTGCACCAGCACAAAACCGGCCTCCTCCACTTCCTTTTCAAACTCGGAGATGACCCCTTGTTCTTTATTTTGAAGTCCGCCAACTGCCTTCTCAAGCCGTTTTGCGAAGGCCTTGTCCTTGAACATTGCGGGTAGACTCTTGCCGAACTCCTCAAGAAGGTTATCCATTCCGTCCCTGAAGCGACGACCGGCGCCAGTCGCCAGGATCAAAGCCTGCGGCTCATCCGGCTTCTGGAAGTTATACACAAAGCACACATCATCGGGCAGCGGGCGGCCTCCGCCACGTCCTTCGAGAAACTGCTTGATCGTTGTCAAGCGACCGGTTCCGGAAAGGCCGGTCACGAATATGTTGTAACCCACCCCCCGCATACCGAGGCCGAAAGCAATGGCCCTGACTGCGCGATCCTGACCGACGATGCCTTCCACAGGTTCGACCTCATCGGAACTTGACCACTGAATCCACTCGTCCGGGCAATGCCAGGCCAAATCCTGGACGTCGAGTTTACGAACCATTTTCCCTCCCACCGTAATGAAGGCGTTGCAGTATGACCGGCAACACCGTGATGCTGAGCACCGCTGTGGCCAGGGCGCCCAGAACGGCAGCGGCGCCCACCGACCGCAAGCCCGGATAGTGAGACAACACCAGCGATCCAAATCCGACCATGGTCGTCAAAGAGGCCACGGCGATGGCTTTGGCTGTCCTTGCAACCGCCTCAGGCCGGCCGCCGCTTTCGAACCACCTGTGAAGGAGGTGCACACTGTAATCCACGCCGATCCCGATCACCATGGTGGCGACAAAGATATTCATGAAATTGACCTCCAAACCGAAGAGCGACATCGCCCCCAACATCCAGACCAGTCCAATCCCCAGGGGGGTGAGAGCGAGCAGAGAGCGACCGGGACTCCCAAGGTCCGCCCAGAGCAGAAGAAATACGAGCACGATACCGATGAGAGAGGCCCGAAACGCATCCCGCCATACGATTCGGCGAAGTTCAGCCGAAACTACATTGGTCCCGGTCAGAACCACTTCGGGATGGCTGTTTACCAGAGCCTCGAGCGCCGGCGGCGCCTCACGACGCCATCGCCCAGCCGGTGGATAACAGCGGATCGCGAGCGAAACTCCTCCGTTGAAGAGAGCAAGATAACGACCTACCACGGTCTCCAAAACAGTACCCTCGAAATCACCCAATGACAGGGATTCTCGGACTGTCAGCGCTTGTTCGAAGTGGTCGATTCCGCCCTGGAAAGCGGTTGGATTCAAGCCCTCTTTCCGTAGAGCCCCCGCAAACCGGCGACCGATGTTTTTTTCAAACGATCCCTCTTGCTCTAGGAGTTCGATCACGGATCTCTGGGTGGACGTTGTCGGAATCAAGTCGACGATCGTGTCAACCGCGGCCAGGTTTTGCCCATCCACCAAGGCATGAAGTTCAGGCACAAGACGCTGGGCTACAGCCAGCGCTTCGGCCTCTGATCCGGCATCGACACGAATAGTCATCGGGGTGAAACGCAGTCCGAATGCCTCCATGACCTCGGTTCGCAATTTCATTCCCTCATTGTCAGGCGAACGCAGGTTCTGAATGTCATCGTCAAACTGAAGACCCAACGCGCTCCAACCCAGCAACCCAGTCACGACAATGACTGCAACCACGACTATTCGTGGACGGCGAAGACCAGCCGCGCACAGCTGCTCGGCCCCAAAGGCATGAATCACATGACGCGCCCGACCCTTGCGCCGATCCTGCAATTTGGTGAGCAAGGCCGGAAGCAGGAGATACACCGTGGTCACCAGGAGCAGGATCCCCGTTCCCGTAAGCAAGCCCAACTCTCCCAAACCCCGAAAATCCGTGAATAAAAAGGCGTAGAACGTCGCAGCGGTTGTAACCGCTCCAAGCAGCACTCCGACCCCGGTGTGCCGTCCCATCGCATCCACCGCTTCTTCGTGGGTGCGGCCGGCGTCACGCTCTTCGACATATCTCCCATACAGGACGATGATGAAATCGATACCGAGACCCACGAGAAGACCTCCAAACGCGGAGGTCAAAGAATTCATCCGGCCCAGTGTCATGGCACCGAAAACAAAGGTCAGACTGAGGCCGGTGGTAATGATCAGAAAGGCATACACCAGAGCTGCCCGCCTCCTGAAAGCGATCAAGAACAAAAACAGCACACCAATCAGAGACGAGCCGATGCCCATAACGGCATCAGAGATGATCAGCTCGCTGTCGTCCAAAGTCACGACATAGCCGCCCGTGAACTCGACCGCGGGTGGCTCGCCCTCCCAAGCCTCTTCCCGCCACTGCCGCTCAACCATTTCGACCCTGGCCTCGAGCCCCGAAACCAGCTCTCGATTGAACAGCAGATCCTGCGCCGGCCGAATCGGCCGCGCCAGCATCAAGAGCATTCGGCCCCCGGAATCAATCATGACTCCGGAATCCGGATCGACCGGGGCGCCGATTCCTCTGGATTTCATACGCGATGCCAGGATCGGCAGCAGACCGAAAGGGTCCAGCCGACCCAGGTCTTTCGCCACAATCCCTTGCGGCGTCAATAGATCGGCTCGAATCCGACGAGCCCGCTCGGCGAGACCTTCATCATCGGTCTCGGCCAGGATCCTCTCTACTTCCTCCGGTTCCATGAAAAGCAACGCCCGATCGAGTAAGGGTTCGACCAACTCCAGAGAATTGTCCAGCCGATATTCCACCCACTCAATGAGTTCCCATTCCTCCAGGTTCTCGGCGAGCTGATCCGCAAAGGCAAGATCCGATTCGCGATCCTCCTCCGGACCAAGCCGCAAAACAACCAAGAGAGTGTCAACAGTACCGAACCGTTCGATGGTGCTTTTGAAAGCCGCCACCACCGGGTTTTCCTGGGGGACCAGCGAAAGAATGTCGGTTTCCACTGTGACCCGCGAAGCCAGAAAACCCGCAACGAGCCAACTGAGAAGGGCCCCGATGATCACCGTCCGGGGAAACCGGCGACCGAGACGCACCAGGACCAAAGGTAGCCGTCTCGGGAGAAATCGGCCGCTCACTACGACCCCTCGGAAAGAACGAACCGGTTCTGCCAGAAATATACAACCATCGACACGACGGTAAAAATCAGGGCAATCCAGAGCGAGACATGCCCAAGGATCATCCAACTCCCCAGCTTTCTGCCGAGAATCAGGATCGACACGGCCACGACCTGTGTCACCATTTTGACCTTGCCCAGATTATTTGCGGCGATCGGCAGGCCCCGCTCCAGCGCGATCATACGAAGAGCCGTGACCGCAAACTCGCGGCCGACAATGACCGTCACCATCCATGACGGCGCCAGATCAAGTTCCACCAGACTTATGAAGGCCGCGCAAATCAGCAACTTGTCGGCAATCGGATCAAGCAGAGTTCCCATCACCGTAACGGCGCCGGTACGCCGTGCGATCAGGCCGTCAAAGAAATCGGTGAATGTCGCCACCAGGAAGATCCCCAGCCCCCAATACTCACGATCGGGAATCTCGGTGAGAAGAACGACGACGAGAATCGGAACCAGGCCGATCCGAAAGACCGTCAGACTATTTGGCAGATTCCACATGGCGAACTCCAGACGACTCCCGCATCAAATCCGAACCGGCGCCGGTACGACTTCACGGCAGGCCGAGAGATTCTACCGCAGCATTGCTGAATTGAGGATTCGCCTCTTCGCCCTCGTGACGAAACCCGGTGAGATACGATCTTCTCACCAGTGTCCGGCTGCAAGGCGCAATACACAACGACCTACGGCGCTTTCTCGATTCGCTCGCTCGACGTACCGCAAGTACTACTTCGCTCCCTCATCTTGCGAGATCGCCGAATCTCATCGCGTCTTGCGCCTTTCGTTTCGAATCTTGGTGAGAAGACCAGGCTAAGGAATAGAGACAGGCTACAATCACCGTCCCGATCCGCCGGGATTTGACGATGCTTGTATCCGGTTTCTGTTGTGTCCACCCCTCTCGGGAAGCGCTCGTGCGCTGCCAAGGCTGCGGCTGTTGGCTTTGCGAACGCTGTGCCCAACCCAACCGCGGCAGCGCCTTTTGCAGCCGAAGCTGTCGGAGCCGTTTTCGTCTCAGAACACTGTTGGTGCGCACCAAAACCGCCGCCACCAGCCCTCTCGACCCGGTGTGGACCATCGCACTCGTCACCACGATGGCTGTCCTTCTCCTTGCCGGTGTAGGCCGCCTCGTAGGTGAGCTGGTCGAGGTGTCAGGACTCGTATCAGATATTCAATCCGGTCGAACGCCCGAAAAAATCCACCGCGTCACGTTGGTCGAGAACCGAGACGGATGGGAAGCTGTGGTCAAGGGCGTACCCAACACCTGTGTCCTGGTCATCGACTCTTCGAACAGATCTCAGATAGTGACGCTCGATGCCCACGGTACGGGGCGTGCCTCCGGCCCGGTCCCGGAGGGCTCCGGCTTTCGACTTGAAGTCTCGGAATTCTCAAACATTGCGACAAAGAGAATTCCCGTACCCGTACCTGAGCCAACCTCCAAGCCGGCAACACCGACGATCCAATCGAAACAGACCGAAGAGGACAAGCCACGATCGACGTCCGAAAGATCGAGAATCGTCCCGACACCACAAAGAACCGCCCCGCCATTGAGACCTGCGCCAAAAGGCCCTACGCCCCCGATCTTGCACCTGGTCACCGATAGCGGCCCCTATCTCGCCCTCACTTTTGACGGCGGCGCATCGAATCACCGCACAGCTGAACTCCTGGATCTCCTGCAAAAACTCGATATCGAAACAACCCTCTTCCTCACTGGAGAATTCATAGAAACCCAGCCTGGTCTTGTCCGACGGGCCGTCCTCTCCGGCCACGAGGTAGGAAATCACACGTTCACGCACCCACATCTCACGACCTATGGAGAGGATCGCACCCATCGAACGCTCCCGGGCGTAACCAAGGAAATGCTACTGGAGGAATTGAGACGCACTGAAGAGGTCTTTCAACGTGCGACCGGTCGGCCGATGGTCCCTCTCTGGCGAGCACCGTTTGGGGAAGAAAACTCAGCACTCAGGAGATGGGCGTACGAAGCCGGATACCTTCATGTGCGGTGGAGTTCGTTGGGGGGGCGCTCCCTCGACACTCTCGACTGGGTCAACGACGAACACAGTTCTCTTTATCGAAATTCGCAGGAGATCGTCAATCGGTTACTGGCCTTTCCTCAGCTCCGGGGAGGGATAGCGCTCATGCACCTTTCTACGGACCGCACCGAAGCACCATGGCTCCACCTCCCGGAGTTCATCGATACCCTCGAGAAAAGAAACCTCGAACCGGTGAAGGTCACCAGACTTCTCGAGAAGTCGAGGATCTGGAAGAAATGGCTCGAAGGGGCAAGAAAACGCCATTCCGCCCAGCAGAACCACCAACAAGGCGAAGCCGAAACCACAGGAGGCTAACTGAACTCGGTTCTGTCCAGACGCCCTGCTTCGACTGCCCTGCCAATGTCACCGGTGACATCAGCGGCGCCCTCGACCGAGTCGATGCATGAGGGCCACTGAAAACCGACTCCCCGGTCACGCCCGCTTCTCTTCGCCTGCAAGAGGGCAACATCGGCGACCTTGACCAAAGATTCCCAGTGGAACCGGGTCAGATCCCCGACGTCGGGAAAATGAGTGAAACCAAGTGAGCACGTCAGGCCAATGGTCTCGCCTCCCGGCAAAAAGACCTGAAGATCCCGGATTGCCCGCAAAATTCGTGGCGGCGTTTCCTCAATGCCTTTTCGCTCGAGATCCCGCAAAAGGATGAGAAATTCTTCGCCGCCCCACCGGGCTACGACATCGCTCTCCCTCGTGGCATCAAGAAGAGCCCCGGCAACCGCCACCAACACCTGATCACCCACCATGTGATTCCAGTTGTCGTTAATTTTCTTGAAATTGTCCAGGTCGACCAAAATCAGACCCAGGCAGGGTGTGTCCTCTACACCGCCGTTTCCTTCCTCATCCGCTCGCCGGCGTCGCCGGGAGAGCCGGGACAATTCAGACGGCATGATTTCGTAAATGTAGTGGCGGTTGTAGAGATCTGTCAGACGATCGTGATGGGCCAACCACCTCAGTTCTTCATTTGCCTGTCGCACCTCAACCGTGCGCTCGCGCACCGTGTCTTCGAGCACAACAGCCCGTCGACGGAGTTCCCAGACGCGGAAACCGCCAATAGCCATCAGAATCACCAACCCAAGACCAACGAACCATGCTCGCTGCCATATCGGCGGCACGATGGTGAAAGAGTAACTCGCCGGAACCGGGCTCCAACGTCCTTCGCCGATTCGTGCCATAACTTCAAAGACATACTCTCCTGGAGGAAGGGATGAAAACTGAACCTCCCTCAACCGCGTTTCCTGCCAAGGACGCCCAGAGCCGATGAGACGGTAGCGATAGACAACGTCACGAGCACGTCTGAAAGACAGGCCTACATATTCGAAGGTCAACCAGTTCTTCTCGTGTGTCAGCCTGGGCGAACTCTCAACCCACACCGGTTCATCCAAAACCGTGACCCCAACCATATGAACCGGCGGCGGCGCCAAAGGCATCGGGCGAAAGGTGGAATCGAAACGACTCACCCCGCTACCGGTTCCAAACCACAGATTCCCCTCCCGATCACGGTAACCGGCGCCCCGATTCACCAGGTCGTCGACCAACCCCTCGCGCGCCGCGATCACCGAGAACGACTTACCGTCAAACAAATTCACGCCTCGGCTCGTTCCAACCCAAAGCGTCTGATCAGTGGCGGGAAGAACCACCGTGCAATTCTGACTCGAGAGGCCGTCCTCGACTGTCCACGACGTAACCTCCCCATCCTTCAATCGACTCAAACCTCCGGAAGTCGAAATCCACACCGCCCCCTGTTCATCCTCGAAGACGTTATTTACGAAATTCGCCGCCAAACCGTCCTCTTCGGTCCAGGAAGAGAAAACCCCGTCTGAATAGGAACTGAGCCCCTGAGCAGTGCCGAGCCAGATGGTTCCGTCGGCCCCCTCCATCACCTGATTGATCCGATCGTCGGCCAGTCCATCATCTTTGAAAAATGACCTGAACTCTCCGTCTGCGTAGAGAGTCAGCCCACCGAAGGTACCGAACCAAAGCCCTCCCTGCCGATCCTCGATCATGTCGTACACCAAGTTGTGAGCGAGACCTTCTTGCCGTCCCCAGGTCCGCCACCGCCTGCCGTCAAACCGAGAAGCCCCGTCGAGGGTCCCGAACCACATCGAACCGGAACGATCCCGCATGGCCGAAAGGACCTTGTTGTGGCCGAGGCCGTCCGCCGTCGTGAAGGTCTTGAACTGCCCATCACACAGGCGGCTCACGCCACCACCGTTGGTTCCGAACCAAATGCAACCATTGAGATCCTCGGCGATGGCATAGACGTTGGCATAGGAAAATCCCTCGGTGGCAACATAGTTGAGGACCTTCTCCCCTCCAAGCCGGCACATTCCTCCACCATAAGTACCGAACCACAGATTCCCTTCGAAGTCTTCGATAATGGCTGTTACGCTGTTGTCAACCAGACCCTGATCCATGAGATAGCGAATGAGGTGGTCCCCGTCGAGCCCAAAGGCGCCGCCCTCTCTCGTGCCGAACCACACCCTACCGCGGCGATCCCCCATGATCACATTCACCGTCTGAGAAGCCAAGGGTGAATCAGGCTGGACCACCTCGAAAGTCTCTCCGACAAGCATGTAGGCGCCCCGCCGGGTTCCAACCCACAACCGTCCCTGGTCGTCCTCCCAAAGGGTGCGAATCTCTCGATCTCCCAGACCCTCCGAATAGATCGAAAAACGGCCCTCGTGCCGACGAGCGACTCCGCCGCCGAAGGTCCCTATCCAGAGCGACCCGTCCCGGCTCGTGAGCAGTGCGCGAACCTTGTTGTGAGGCAGCCCATCGTCAGTCGTGAAGACCTCGCCCTGGGCATCCCTGAAGTGAACAAGCCCTCCACCGTAGGTTCCGATCCACAAGGACCCATCGTCGGCCGCGGCTATGCTCCTCAACGACTTGTCGGGAAAACCGATTTCAACACCGAAAGTCGAAAACTTGCCGTCCTCAAGACGACTGAGACCGTTTTCCGTCGCGAACCAGAGCACACCGTCCGAGGTCTCACAGATGTCCCGTATGACATTGTGGGACAGACCGTCCCGGGTGGTGAACGTGACGAATTGCGCGCCGTCAAAACGATTCAACCCCGTCCGAGTCCCGATCCACAGAAAACCTCGGGAGTCCTGCAACATTGCAAAAACAACCGAATCCACCATCCCGTCCCGAATACTGGCGGAGGCGAACGGAAGTTTCTGGGCGTCGAGCGAAGGTACAGCCTGAGCAAGCAACACCGCGAGAAGAAACGCCTTCAGACATCCTCCGACAGAAATCGCCAGAAAATATCCGAACCAACCCGGAAATGATCTATTCCTCTTCACTGCAACAAGAATATCACTTACTGGCCCCGCCTCAGCGCTCGGGCCAGTCATCAATGACCCTGCCGCTGAGGATCTCCAGAACCTCGTCGAGCATCCGCAGGGTCAGACCCCAGACGACTCTTCCGTCGTAGCGGTAGCACGGGAGTTCATAGGTACGGTCTTCGAAATCGTAGGTCAGACTCGAGCGGTTGGCCTCGTTGAAAAAGAACCCAAGCGGAACCCACAACGCCTCTTGGACTTCCGCATTGAGTCGCAACTCCGATGCCTTCACCAACTCGAACACAAAGGGCTCGATGACCAGGCCGAGACGGCGGCCCCGGGCAACGGCGGTGACATCGGAGAGTCTTCCGAGGAGTCGGGCATGACTCTCGAGCCGCAGGCCCACCTCTTCTTCCGTCTCACGTATTGCAGCGGCCTCAGGGGAAGCATCGTCATCATCGACGCGCCCACCGGGAAAGGCCATGTGACCCGACCACGGATCCCGGACATCCTCGGCCCGGTGGATCAACAGAATCTCTACCTCACCGGCCTTTCCGGTTCTGAAGATCGCCGCCACCGCCGCCCGACGGTTTCCCTCGATGATCTTGTGCTCACGACCCTCCAGCAGGCCGCGAAAGACCTCAAAATCACCCTCAGCCCAAGAATCGATATCGGCGCCAACCTGCGTCACAACCACCTCACCGTAATCCTACATCACCGGTTGACCATCATATTTCACCGGCACAGAGCAGCGCGGACGGCCTCCAGATTGCTTTCGATCTCGGTGACATTACCGCGCTGGGTTTAGGTAATAGATCCCGTGGAACCGTTTTCCGGAATATCGGGTAATGACGAGACCGGGTGCCAGATCCCGTTTGATCGAGTAGACTGCGCGTCGCGAATAGCCTGACCTCCTCACCGGGTTTCGTCGTGAGGGCTGCGAAGGATCGTTAGATGTCGGGTTTTTCGGAAATCGGGCGACGCAGTCGTAGTTGCGCTCCGTCGAGGAGAACGATTTGCGAAAAGCACGACAGATGGCTGCCATGCGCCGCCCGCAGCAGACAACCGGTGAGAAGGTCGGGCTGGAACGGAGTATGGCGATGCGTTGGACCAAAAACTTTATCTTCACTCTGCGTCAGGATCCCGCTGATGCCGAGGTCATTTCACACCGGCTGATGATGCGGGCCGGGCTGATTTCCAAGGTCGCGACCGCAATTTATAACTACCTGCCCCTCGGCTGGCGAACAGTCGAAAAGCTCGATCACCTACCGCGGGGAAAAGTGGTAAACGGGAACGGCCG
>JAIOSJ010000341.1 GCA_021107705.1 Thermoanaerobaculales bacterium
CCGGTGCTCGGCGGCTTGCATCACACCTACAGGATCGCAACAGCCGCTTGAGCCCGACCGGCGAGGTCGAGAGAACAGCTCAGGCAATCGAAAGCTCAAACGGTGAAGCTGTGTCCGGAGTCCGGGGTTTGAGGAGGGTTCGGAAGCAATCCAGCAGATTTGCATGGCTCCTCGTCACCTTCCGGGTGAAAGCCCCTTCTCCTCCGGGTCGTCAGTCGTTCTTTTCGGACCCGACTGGCCCTCTCGATCGGTCGGATAGAGTTTTTGCGGAGGCGGTGCTTACGCCCACCTCCAGAACTCCGAATGGTGAGTCTGAAACTCCGAGAAACGTGATGTGTCACCTTTGAGAATCTGTTGAGCATGTTCCCTGGCGAGATCTGCGAAGGCGGAAACCACGCCACGTAGATCCTCGCGTAGGAGCTTTGACCTTTCCTCGCCGCGACGGCTCATCTCTGCTACCGAAAGACCAGGTGTGATTACCGGAAGTGGAAAAGAGAAATCCGAGCCAGCAAGAACGCGGACAACTGTTTCAAGCCGGGCTGCCTTTGCTCCTTCAGCGCCAGGGTAGAACGAAAGCCGTTCCGGCTTGGACCCGCGATCCAGCTCATAGACAACGACAGAGATAGAGTCATCCCCGAAACCGAGAACCACATCAATGCCTACCGTCTCGCCAACAAACGGAACGGAAACGCGGGCATCCTGAGGGTACTCAAGGTCCCTCAATTCTAGCCCCCGGCATTCGAACCCATAGTCGGCCTCGAGAAACCGAAACACATTGACAACGATGTTGGAGAATTCTGCCGCTCGCTCTTCAAACGCCTGTGGGATCATAACAACCTCAGAAGCCCGGGGAAGCATGGAACAGGCGGTCGTACCCCCACCTGGTCAAGCTCCGAATCTCCATGCCGTAGTAAGGACTTGGTGGGAGTACTCGGCCCGACTCACGGCCGATACCCAGGAAGGGTGCGCCCTTCTGTTTCGCCCAATAACGAATCCACGAACGATTCGCTTCCATGTTCAGCCGGTTCACCCCGCCGTACCAATTACGAGGGGAGTACGTACGGACGTTGACACCAAGATCCCGGAGTGCGGTTGACAGGCGCTGCCCGCGTGTCTCTGAACGCCCTACCCAATCCGGTGATCGAAGGCGTGGCGCCTCGAATACACGAGGTAAATGCCCCCGGTTTGACCCCGGGGGCGTTATCTGAAAACTATTGGACCTCGACGGACCACCGGCCGCAGTCGCCGGTCTCGAACCCGTCTTGGAAAAGCAATGGTCCGCAGGCGCCGAGGTTGGAAAGGTCCGACTCGACAAACTCCAGATCCTGGCCGACACCTTCGGACAGCCCTGCGAGCCCGTCGGCGGCCGCAATATCGAGGTAGCTCAGGACGATCGTGCCGTCGAAATGAATCTCGATCTGAAAGATGTTGGGGAGATTCGGATTCGGGTTGTCGTATGAATACTCCGGAACGCCTTCGAAGGTCACGACCATGCGGTCGCCGAGCTGCTTGTAGCTGATTGTGCCGCCGTCACGCGGCTCGAGGTCGTCGAACAAACCGGAGATACGCGGGGTGTCGAAGTGATCGGATGTCGTCTCGGAGTAGTCGGAATCACCGGCGCCGAACGTGACGTAGCCGTTGCTGCCGATGTACAGGCTCGTATAGCTCTGGCCGTACAGCGAAACCGTCGCGCCGCCGGTGAGCGTGACCTCGACCGAGGCGTCGTCTGCATCCGCCAGAACCGTGGTTCCACCTGAGGGATCGACCGGCAGAGTGGTGATGCCCTCAACGGTGCAGCCGTCGTAGAAGTCGCCCGATCCGTCCGGGACGAAGGTCAGGCTCAGGTCGTCGAGATCGTTGTCGGAGGATCCGAAGATCTCAGTGTAGAACTCGGGTAGTTGCAGCGTGCTGAAGCTGTAGCAGGAACCACCGTTGTCGTCGCCGGCGATGTGGCCGGCGGCGTCCTCGGCTTCGACCGCGTAGTAATAGGTCGTCGAATGGGCAAGCGTGCTGACCTCGACCTGGACGGCGGTCGCGAGCGTGGCGCTGCTCGCGGAGTTGGAGAGCGCTGCGCACGACGTGCCGTAATGTACGCGGCCGATCACCGGCTCGTTAGCGTCGAACTCGACCACGGCGCGCCGCGCCTCGACCGTTGTCGTACGCACATTGGAAATACCGGGTGGGGTGCAGTCAACGGTTGCGATCGTGGTGACGGGCACGTTGGTGCCGCCCTGACCGTCGTCGGCATCGAGGTAGGTGACGGTGATGGTGTCCCCTTCGGCCACTTGGAGGATACCGACGTCGTCGGTGGCGCTGACGTCAATGGTGCCTCGGAAGTCGGCCGATGCAGCATCGGTTTCAATCAGCAGCACCTCCTCGACACCGGTCTCGGTTGTCGAGTCGATGTCCACGGTGACGGTGTCGATCGTGTTGTCGTCGAGGTTGAGACCGCAATCGGAAACCGCCACGGTGACCTTGTCCTCACAGGTGTAGGCGGTGCTGTCCAAACTCACCGTGCCGGCGTCCGAGCACGCGCTGGGCAGGCGCAGGCTGGGGTCGCCCATGAGGTTGTACATCTCCAGGTAACGCAAGATGTCGTTGCCTGGCGCCGGTGCGCCGAAGTGGGCGACGAACCGGAGGTTGGTCTCGTTCCACACCGGCCCGACTTCGGTCGGAACGTCGTCGGAGTTGTCGAAGATGACGTCGAACAGCCTCCGCTCCAGGATGTCGTCCTCGTCCCAGTAGCTGTTGACCGACGATCCGTACACCGTAACTGCGCCTTTGCCGGCCGCGCGGAGCCAGGTCTCGGTGAAGCACTCGCTGACCGTATAGGTGCCGGTGATGCAGGCAAAGGACCACACCATCGAGTACATGTTGGCATTGGTCAGGCCGTTGACGTCGCTCTGCGAGAACGGAGGCCCGTCGGCCCATGAGTAGGTGCCTCCGTGCCCTGAGAAGATGCCGAATCCGCGCCCATTGTTGAACGAGTTGCGCACGTCCTGCGTCGTGGCGTCGTAAGTCACCTCGTACAGCCGATCCGACGTGTAGCCGTTGGGATTCATGTGGGTCGTGATGCAGTAGTTATGCGTCGCCTCCGAAAAATCCCAATAAGTAGAGTCACTCCCGGCCATGTAGACCGCACGCTTGAGGTAGTCGGGATCGGCCAGTGGTCCATTCTCGAAGTAAAGGGTCTTGTTGATGATGTCCTGGAGTGCATCGACCGTGCGCGCCGAGAAGCGGCCGATTCCGATGTCGGCCAGGTAGTCGCCGGCGCCATCCATACAGCCGTAATACAGGTCGGTGTCGGGTGAGCCGTTGCCCGATCCGGTCCAGTGCGGCACGGTGTCGGTGTCCCCGACCAGCAACAGGTAGTCGAAGGTCGTGCCTCCGTCCCACTGCGTCTGGATCCAGTTCTTGATCTGCGAGTTGGTGTCTCCGTCGACGACATGTGTGGAGACGGTGAAACCCTGGGCTGCTTTTGCATCGGCAAACGGAGTAATGGTCGACTGCAGACCGGTATCGACCACGATCAGGTACTCACCGCTACCGCGGGACTCGATGCCTGTCAGTAGTACCTCCGGATTGACGATGACCCTAGCGAGACCGGGCGCCACAGGCCGTCGAACGACACGGTCGTCGATGAGGCCGAACTTTACCGTCGCCGAAAGCGACGAATACCAGGTCAGGGTCTTTTCGGTTGGGTCGTAGTGCATCGGCTGTGCCTCAAGCTGCAAAAGGCGCTCGCCGCGAACCAGCCCGACCTCGGTGACGATGACGCGCGGTCCTCGCTCCGGCGAGCCGACGTAGGCGCCGGCGTCATACTGAAACTTGGCGTTCTCACGCGCCCCGGGAAGTTTAGGAATTGGTGGTTGTACGGGTAGCACCCGCCACGGCAGCTCGTCGCTACCGAGTCGAATCGTGGTTGTCGATCCCCGCTCCCAGCTGACCTCGACCGAGGCGCCGGGCGGGACGGCAAACAGGCGACGTACGACCGGCAGGGCAGGGGCGCCGATCTCTCCGGTGATCGGCGTGTCGGGCCAGGTCACACGCAGAAATTCGCCCTCAGCGGTCTTCACCGGCTCCAGGGCCGGCTCGGCACATTCGATCGCGGCGACGAAACCGCCCAGATCGGAGCTGGTTACCGTGACCACCGGTGTGTCAACCGCGGCGGCGACGCCGGCAGCTCCAATCACTACCGAAATAACGACGGACCAACAGAACAAACAGAAAACTTGGCGCTTCATACAAACCCCCTCATTAAACAGCCGGTAACGGCCTCAACCACCGAAGTCCTTCGGACTCCATAACAGCGATCTCTTCCGCCGACACGTCGGTGCCATTGCCCGCCGACGACATATCTTTCGGATGCAGGAGCGCGGTTGGGTTCATGGTTCAGGTCCAAAAATCCGCAGGCAGTGTAGTTCCTCGCAGCCGCGTTGACAAGTCCCGGCCCGAGGATCTTCCGTGCCATGTTCAGCTTGCCGGTTGTTGTGTTTCACCACCTCTGACCGATGTGTATCACGCTCTTGCGCTCCCGCTCAGGGATGTTGACAGCACCAACGCCGTCGCACTAAAATCCGCACGCCGATTAGCTTTGGATTCCCGCCTCGCACAACGGTTAAGCCGATCACGGCACCCCGGTTCGGGAACGGTCAAGCGCGAACGCGTGGAAGATCGCGAGGCTGAGCAGGTTATAGACGACCAGCAGCAGCGCGCATGCACCGACAGCTATTCCGGAATATGCGGTTGCCCGAGCAGGGGCCACTGCCGGATTCGGCGCTCGTCGAAAAAGGTCTCGAGAAAATTCCGATCATTTTCGTCGAGCCTATTCTTCCATGCCTCGTTGCGGGTGGTGTCGATCTTCTCGGCCCTGACGGCTTGCTCCAAGAGATCTTCCGGCAGGCCGCAGTAGGTGGCGATGCGGCGCATCCAGAGGACCGGCTCGCGGCAGAAGTCTTCGTAGGGGAAGCCCATGTATTGCGTGGGGTCCAGGGTTGCCAACTGTGCCGAGAGATAGGTCAGTTGTTCTTCGGTGATGACGGCGTTGGCGCGGAGATTCTTGGCGAAGCGCCGACGGTGGGAGGAAGCCGCTGAGGCCCGTGGGTCGCGGTGAATGAAGATCAACCGAACGTCTTCGAAGAGGCGAAAGATCTCGCTGAGATCGGGGCGATAGCGATCGCCGCGGTGGAAGGGCGCAGATCGTTTGAAAAGGATGTGGCTGGTTTCCTTGTAGTTGTCCACGGCAAGGAGCTGTTCGATCAGTTCGAGCATTTTCCGACCGCCGGCCTCGCTGTCCTCCGAGGTGGCGTGTCGATCCCATAAACGGTCATTGGCCTTTTTGAATTTTCTGGCGATCGAGTAGGCGGATTTCTCCTTTCGCGCAATCGATATGTGGTTCCCACCGAGGGCGACGCAGCCCTTCTGAGCCCCGATCAGGCGGGTCAGGAGAGTGGTTCCGGACCCTGATGCGCCGATCAGAAATACAAAGCGAAAGGGCTGCTTGCTCATATTTTCTCCCCTAAGCGAAAAGCGATTCATGAGGCCGAAGAACGAGACCTACTGGATATAGCCGAGGCTCTTGAGTTGTTCGAGGGTGCCGTCGTCGAGTTCTTCGATGCGTCGTTCGGGGTCGAGAGAGGCTGCGGCGACCATCTTGGACCAGGCTTCGAGGTGGCTCTTCAGGACCTCTGCTCGTTCGGGATACTGTTCCCCCACGTCTGTCTGCGCCAGGGGATCAGCATTGAGGTCGAATAACTCGGTGTTGTCGGCTGAAGAGATCAGGAGCATACCGTCCATCACCACAGAACGGATTCCACCCTTTTGGTCGGTCTCACTGAAGGCCACGTACGGTGGATTGCCGCCGCCTTCCATGATGGGCTGAAGGTTCGAACCCTGGACCCCGGCGGGCAGCGCGGCTCCGGCCGCCTCGACCAGCGTCGGCATGAGATCAATGAGTTCGACCGTCTTCTTCACGACGGCGGCCTGAGAGTCGCCTGGCCGGCGAATGAGTAGCGGAACCCTGATGTTCTCTGGGTAGAGGCCTTCGTCGATGAGGTTGGCATGTTCCTGGAGAGCGAGGCCGCTGGTGCCGACGATGACCAGGGTGGCACGCTCCAGCACTCCTCGCGTTCGGAGTTGTTCGACCAGGTCGGCAAAAATCCGGTCGATGTGTTCATCGTGTTTCAAGGTGGCCGAACGGGCGAACTCGAGATCCTCTTTCCCCAAGGTTTGGGGATCGTCGGAGGATCGGGAGGCGATGACCTTCGAAAGCCTCTCCGGAAATCCTTCCGGCATGTCCTCGGGGTGCTCCAGGTCTTCGGCAGCCGACCATCCCGCAACCAACAGCAGAAAATCGCCCGCGTCGTTGTCGTCAAGCCACGCGAGAGCATCCTTCCCAGGACTCTTGCCAAGACGGTAGGTGTCGAAGCCCTGGCCGACGCCGTAATCGTCGCCGCCCTCGGCGCCTTGGACAAAGGCCGCAGTTGCAAGACCGGCCGCCTGCGCTGCCTCGGCCAAGGTCGAAGCCTCAGGAGGAAGGCTGTCACCAGGATCGACCAGTCCGTGGGTCGTCGGATAGAGGCCCGTCATCAAGGAAGCGAGGCTCGGCGTCATGGAGGGCGCCTGTGCCCATGCCTGCTCGAAAAGGACTGCCTCATCGGCAAATGCACTCAGAAAGGGTGTGTTTGCGGGGCCGCCGTAGCATCCGAGGTGATCGGCCCTCAGACCGTCGATGGCGATGACAATGACCGAGTTTCCGGTGATTTCGGGACCTGAATCACCTTCTCCTCCTCCGCAGCTCCCACTGAGGAGCAGGGCCAGACCGAGAAACGGGACCGAAATCCAGAGCATCTTTGTGGTGAGTTTGTTCATCTTTCCCCCTGGGGCCGACCCCGTCAAGCGCCGCGATATTAACATGTTCCCATCCGGAAACCTCTTTCCCCCATATGGAGAAGGCTGTAGGATGGACGGCCCGTTAACCGGGGAAAAAACTGACGAGGTGATTCGATGAAATTGACGGCTGTGACGCTGATGTTGACGACGGTGCTGGTCTTGGCGGGATGTGGAGGAGCGGCGACCCCCGAACCCCAGGGTCCGACCCTGGGCAAAGGCCTGCTCTTTGCCCTTGCGGTTCTGGAGACCGGGCCTGACGGTAAGCCGGTACCGCAGCCGGCCCGCATGGGTATTCTCACTCAGAAAGATGGCGAGTGGCGGTGGGCGGCCATCGAAGACCCCGAGAGCAACGTTTTCCACAAGGGTATGGTGTTCGAGTCCGGCTCAGGGGCGTCCGGCCTTCTCACAGCCGGCGGAACCAAGGCCCTTTTGAAACTGTGGCGTAGCGACGGGGAGGCGGAACTGGTGTGGGAGGCTGACTTCGGAGGTCGTTTCAGCCGAATGCGTGATGTAGAGGTAGGTGACATCTATGGTGACGGCGTGCCGACTCTTGTCGTTGCAACTCACGATCAGGGTGTTGTGGCGACTGTGCGGCGAGGCGGCGATGGTGTGTGGGAAGTTAACGAACTCGATCGCCAGGAAAATACCATTGTGCACGAGGCCGAAATTGGGGACCTGGACGCGGACGGCGTGCTCGAGATCTACGCAACTCCGAGCCTGCCCAACAAACTCGACGGGACGGCGCAGCCCGGCTGGGTAGTGCGCTACGTGCCCGCTGCCGATGAGGGCCGTGTAGTCGTGGCTGATCTCGGTGATCGCCATGCCAAGGAGATTTTGGTCGAGGACGTTGACGGTGACGGCACCGACGAACTCTATGTTGTCCTGGAAGCTGTGGCCGGTGGACAGGTTGAAATCCTGCGCTACGACGCCGGGACAGATCCTTCCGAAGGGCGCAAAGTGGCGACTCTGCCCGACAAACTGTGCCGCTTCCTTACGGCAGGTGACCTGGACGGCGACGGAGTTCTCGAAATCGTGGCTGCGGCTCACAAGAGCGGCTTGTGGTTGATGAAGCCGGGAGCCGATGCCGGCGCCGAATGGGTCGTAACTCTCATCGATGGTCAGAGTGGAGGCTTCGAACATGCGGCTCTGCTCACCGATCTTGACGGTGACGGGGTGGATGAACTTTACGTGGCAAATGACAAGGGCGGGGAGATCAATCGCTATCTCATGGAGGGTGGAGAATTCTCCAAGGAAACCCTTTACCACCACCCCGAGGGACTTTCGGGTTTCACCTGGAACATCATGCCGATACCGGTGGAGTTGATCCCCTGACCAGATTGGACGAGATGGTTGCTGAGGCGGACTCGTCACCGAGTCCGCCTCAGACTTCACGGCGACGCCGTCTGGCGGATTGGGCTTACCGTCTGGCGACCGAAGGTCAAAGTCCCGGTGCACAGGCGACGGCGATAGGCTTGGGTGTCTTTATCGGCGCGACCCCTTTCTACGGGCTTCACATCATCATGGTCCTGTTGGTCGCTCGTTTGGCCGGGCTCAGCCGGGTGAAGATGCTGGCGGCATCAATGATCTCAAACCCTCTCTTTGCTCCTTTTCTGGTGTGGGCGGAGCTGCAGGTCGGTAATCGTCTCCTGCGGGGTCGCTGGTTCCCCATGGTGCCCGCCGATCTTGAGGTTACGTCACTGTGGCATTTGAGCGCCGATCTTCTGGTTGGAGCCCTGGTCGTGGGCGGTGCTCTCGGCATGGTTTCAGGGCTGGTGATCTGGTGGTGGATTCCGAGAGGCGTCGAAGCCAATGAGAGGCGGCGCAAGGTCGAGTTGGCGGCGGAGCGATTCCTCGATGTCGGGCTCCTCGAGTGGTGGCGAAGTCGTCGCGAACTCTGCGGAAATCCCCAGCTTGCTCAGAGGGTTTCCGAAGGTGAGTTTGCCCCTGGGGGGCGTTTTCTGGACCTGGGATGTGGCAACGGCGCTCTATTGTCTCTCGCCCTCGAGGTCGAAGAAAATCGGGCAAGTCGGGACTTCACCGGGGTGACCCTCAACGCGGAGGCGGCCCGCAACGGACGTGTGGCTCTCGGACCAAAGGTCAGCATTGAGGTCGGGGATCCGGCGGTTTGGCCTCTTCCTCCGGCGGATACGATTGTCGTATGGTACAGCAAGAGACGGAATGCTCCCAACGTGGATGAAAGGCTCGTCAAGAGGATGTACGAAGCCCTTGGCCCCGGTGGTGTCGCTGTGGTTGCCGGCTCCGGGGGGCGTTTTCCAATTGCCAAGAGCGAGGGGTTGGACGACCTGGAAAATCTTTTCGAGGCGGTCGGTTTTGTCGTTGAAAGGGCACCTCGGTTGCCGCACGACCTGCATCGCTCCCGCCTCGTCGTTGCGAGGAAAGACGGGTGACAGAGAAAGGCGCCGCGGCCGAAACCGCGGCGCTGTGGATTCACCTTCTCTTCAATAGGTTAACGTCTTCGAGCAGGGCTTGGCCGCGCACCCGTCGATGGCCGGCTCATGCTTCTGGATGAGGATGAGGGACGGGAACTCATCTGGCTCGAGCGAGTACTACCCCGTTGGCGGGCGTTGTAGTCCCGATTGAGGGTTCCGGTCGAAGGCCGCGTCGAGGGTGAACTGGGCCTGGTCGATGGCCGTGTCGAAGGAGAAGCAGGCCGAGTCGATGGCGTGGCGGGCCGGGTCGACGGACGTGTTGAGGGCGATGTCGGCCGGGTCGAGGGCGTTGCGGGTCGCGTGGACGGTGTCGTCGGCTTTGCCGACGGCCGCGAGCTGTCACCCCTCGACGGGGTGCGATCGGTCGTAGACCAGCCCCCGTCTTTGCGCCGGTCCCAACTGCCGTCGGTGTTGCGTCGATAGACGTTGCCGCTTCGATCCGTGTAGACGTTGTTGGCTCGATCGCGAGCCACTGCCGGCCTCTGACCGGCCTGGTCCCGGGAACTGACCACTCGGTCCCTATTCACCGGTCGGTTGTAGATATTGTTGTTGATGTTGATGGTGTTGCCCCCGCCATAGTGCACCGGTCGATTTGATCCATGGTGTCGCCCGTGGTAATAACCGGCCCGATATCCCGCTCGATATCCGGCGCCGTAGGGCATCGGATAGGGGCGATAGTATGCGGGTCCCCACCATCCACCGTAGCGTGGATAGCCGCCGTACCCTCCCCATCCTATCGTCAGGTGGAAGGGACCTGTGCTGTAGCTGAGTCCGAAGCCCCATCCATACCAGGGGTTGTAGCGCACGTGGAATCCCCAGGTAGAAGGTCGCGGGTAGTAGTAGTACGGGGTGTACCACGGTCGGTAGTAATAACCGGTGCCGTAGACAACGCAACTGTGAGAGACATAAGAACCGGTGTAACCCGGCGTGTAACCCACGTAGATCACCTCGGGGGTTGCCTGGTAGACCTTGACATAGGTGACGTTGTACAACGGATTCGAGGGTGGAATGGTGTAAATGGAGTCAGGGATGGTCTCGCAGACGACCCACGGTCCGGTGGCTCTCGGGGACACATACCAGACGCCTTGCTCGCACCAATAGTATTGATTCTCAGCGAAAACCACCGAGGAAGCCGTGTTGACCCCATACGTCAAGCCGGTACCCTCGATGGGCTCGAACTTCGGTTCTCCGTCGTATTCAACCTTCGAGGTTGCGCTTCCTCTCTTGACTGCTGCCGTCTGAGGAATGCTCTGTTCGAGCATGGCTTCCTTGCTTTCGTCGGTCCCGGCGATACTGGCTTTCAGGTAGCCGATATCCGAATCGGCCGGAATCTCTAGAAAAGACCCGGGAACCTCGTCATTGGGGACCCATTCCCAGGGCCCTTCTCCCAGGTTCTTCGATTGGTACCAACGGCCCGACAGAAGCACATAGTAATTCTGGCTCGTGATGTCGAAGATCACATCTGAATCGGTGTTGCTCACTTCCAGAATGTCGTTGCCTTCAATCGGCTCGAGTTCAGGTTCGCCGTCAATGAAAATCAGTTCGGCAGGGACCGTTGAAACGACGATCTCCGGGATGCGTGTGTCCAATTTGGGCTCATCCTCACCTTGAGGGACCGGCTGCTCCTCCCTCTGTTTCTTGAGCTGTTCGTTGATTTTCGCCACCTCTTTGGGCAGGTTTGAGGTCTGCTTCCACGAGCCGGTAATATCCCTCGTCTCAAACCACAGCTTGTCGGTGGCCAAGAAGAAATCCTTCTTGTACTTGACCATCACGTAGGGTGTGTTGACGACCCGCTGGACTTTCGTATCTTCGATCTCCTGGAACTTGGGCTCGCCGTCAATCAGGACCAACATCGCTGGTTTGTCCTTAAAAATGATCTTTGGTGGATCGTGTTTGAGGGCGGCATCTCTCGCGTCCTCGTGGGCCGCAAGATCGAGGGAGGGCAGCAGACGGTCCAGGTCGACCTCGTAAACCCAATCGTCCATTTCCTCTTCCAGGATGTCGATCAATTTCTGCTGTTGTTCTTCCTTCGCGTCCGGGAAGCGGGCCGCCGGTATGGAAACCTCGTAAAAACGAACCACTCGCGTCGCTTTGTTGGTCTCGAAATGGCCGGTGATCCAGATGGCGCCGAAGACCGGCTCGTCTCCGGCCGCCTTTACCACCGAGACGGCCGCACGGGCTTCGAATATATTGCCCTCCCAGGAGTCGATCTGCGGTTGGTACATTGTGATCGAGGCGCCGACTGCCTCGACTATTTTCGGCCAATCGCGCTGGTCGTCGCCGGCTGCCGTGCCGATAGTCGTCATGAGAATCAGGGCGATGGCGAGAGTACCGAAGGTCTTTTTGGAAATCATGGCGTAACTCCTTGGAGGTCGTTTCTGACCTTGAAGAACATAGTGTAACTGTTTTTCATTGCCCTACACCCTCTTGGCCGCAATACACATGTGCCTATTGGTTCTTAACCTCTTCTTCCTGGCTTCTTGGATCCTTATTATAGATCCCCCCGCGCACCAAGGATGCATACCGTCCCAGTTTTGGCTGTGGCTTCGCCGTTTTGGGTCAGGACCCTGCGGCAAAGGCCAGCGAAAGTCCCAAAACGGAGTTCGTTGCCAGGTTCCACATAACGTTGGCGCCCAGGGCGGGGATGGGAACATCGCCATCTGCGGAACCGAGGGCCCACCTTAGAGGGCCGACCAGCAGGATGGAGGGAATAAGGGCTATGAGGGCGACCGAGGGGAGAATGCCCCACGCTACGGCGCCGACAAGAGCCGCAGGAACCGCAAACCCGGCGAGAGCGTAGATTCGGGCAGCAGTCTTCCTGCCGCAGAGCAACACGAGGTTGCGCCTGCCACCGCGACGGTCCGCCTCCTCGTCGGGGAATTCGTTGAGCAGCAGGAGATTGAAAGTCATGAAGAAGGCGGGCAGCGAGGCGGCGACGGCAGCGGCTCCGAGACGACCGTCCTGAACCAGGGCCGCGCCCAGCACCGGAAGGGCGCCGAGGCCCAGACCGGCGGCTGTCTCGCCCAGACCTACTCGGGCCAAGCTATCGGTATAGGTGAGCACCACGATCGCTCCGACGAGGATGAGAGGAACCATGGGCCAGCCGATTTTCACCAGGAAGAAAGCACCGGCGCCGGCGCCGACCAGGCTGCAGATGATTCCGAATACAGTCGCAGTACGAGGGCTCATGGCGCCGGAGGGCAGGGTGCCGCTGCCGCCGGAAAAGGGTGTGGCTTTGGTTTCGAGGTCGATGCCCGTTCGCAGATCGCTCACCTCGTTGAAGATGTTGACCGCCATGTGCAACGCAACCAAACCGATCAGGGCGACCACGGTTCTCAGCCAGGAAAATGACCCGTCATAACTGGAGGCGCCGGCGCCGCAGATGACGAGAGTTATCGGTAGGATCAGAAAAGGGGCCCGCGCCACACCGAAGAAAGCACTTGTTTGAGTCATGTCGCGTTAGGAACCCGGTGGAAAGTCGTACAGGAGTTTCGCCGCGGCATTTCTGATGCGTTTCTCGGACGAGTCCTTCTGCGAAAGAGCCTTGGAGAGGGTGCCTCGCCAGACCAACTGTCTGTCGCCACGATCAATGACATCGACAATCATGGTTCCAACCTCATACTGGTAAACATCGGTGTAACCCATGTGCCAGCCGCCCCAGTAGCCGTAACCCCAGCCGGATGAGTACATCTGTAAATGGCTCTCGGTACTTGTGTAGTAGGTGATGTGGATGTCGGCCTTGGCCGGTGACGTTTGGCTCATTCCCTTGGCGATGAGGTCTTCGGCGATGGCCCGGCGAATGCGTGTGTCGACGATTTGGTTCGGTTGACGGGGCTGGTGTTCCGCTCCGGTGTGGTCGAACCAGGCAAAAGTCTTGAATTTGGTGAAATCCGCATGGTGATCCCAGTCCGTCTTGACGGTGATCGAGGAACATGCGGCCAGCAACACGAAGGCAACAACGGCGAGATATTTGAATTTCATGGACCCTCCTCCTGCACGGCGAATGTAACACGCATCTTGGCCGGATTTCTTCCAACGTGGATGATGTTAGGATGAGCCATCATGAAGACAAGTTCAGCAATAACTCCGCCGTTACTCCTCAAGGTCCTGGCTGTCGTGTGTCTGGCGGCCGGTCTGACTTCTTGTTCCTCCATGAAGGTTCAGAACGACTGGGACAAAAAGATGTTGGCTGATTTCCCTCCGAAGGGCCCCTGAAAATATTTTTGAGGAATGAGGGCTAGGTTGAACATACAACAACTTCTCCCTCATAGGCCGCCGGCCGTGATTGTGACGGAAATGGTGGGACACAGTGAGACGACTATCCGCTGCCTCGGGTGTGTGCCGGAGGGTCATGCCTGTGCGGCTGACGGTGTGGTTCCGACCGTTCTGGCTCTCGAGTTCGCGGCGCAGGCGGCGGCGGTGCTGCTCGAGCTTCGGCGGCAGGCCGAAGAACCCGAAAGCAAATGTCCGGAAAAGGGCTACCTGGCCTCACTTCGTGCAGTGACTCTGGAAATTCCTGACCTGCCTGTGGGCCGGGAGCTTTTTGCAGATATTCGTCTCGAAACCCGGGTCGGCGCCATGGCCCTCTTTTCGGCCCGGGTGACCCTCGACGGAGAACCTGTCGCTTCCGGCCGCTTTTCGGTGTCAAATTAGTCTCCTGATGGGACCAGTTTAAATCGGGAAACCCAGGTAGATCCTGAGAGCGCCGTAATCCTTTGCGAAGCGGTAGCCGAGACCGTACCACCGGGGCAACTTCACGCCCAGGACGGTTGGGGGCGCCGATTTCTGATAAGGTGCTATCGGGCGACGGTGGCCCCCTGGGGGTACTGAGATCGGCATGAGCCCCAATGAAGGCGAGTCTCAAACGCAACGGCAGACGAGCGGCGATGCCTCGGTCGCCACTCTTGTGGGATCTCTATCATCACAGCTCGAGTTGTTGACGGGTTCTACCGACAGGGTTCGTTCGTTGTGTGCCAAGATCGGCGAGAATCTGGAACGCCCGCCCTCAGAGGACGACCTCGGGCAGCTCCAAGTCCTGGCTCATTCCCTTCGCACCAAGACTGGGACCAGAGTGACTCCTGTTGCCGACCTCCTCGAGACAGTGGTCGCCACCTGCCCCGTGCCATGGACCTTTCTTGCCGAAATGCTGCGAGCCCGAGACAAGAAGGTGTCACGACGTGCACTTGAGCAGGCATCCGCGCATGCTGCTTCGGGCGCCATGCCAGTGGAACTCCCCGTCGTCGAATTGTTCGCCGAGCAGCTCGAGACCGAGGAGGGCCCATTCAGCGACCGGCAGTCGCTCGAGGCCATCGCCGGTATCGTACGGCGAATGCCGGCGCCAATGGGTGGCGACCCCGTCAAAGCGCTCCTTCTGGACTCCACGAACCAGCATCTAAGCAGGCTCGCAGCGCGGCTCCTCGACCTCAATGATGAGCCGGCGCCGGAGGGCCTTGCCCGGCGGATGCTCGGTACCGAGGCGTATGAGTATCTCGCCTCCTACCTTGCATTCACCCGCGCCGGTCACAATGATCTTCTCCACCTGTCAGGCCCAGCCCTTGGTGAATCGCCGGTGGTCGAGGCCCTTCGGCAGGTCGAGGAGGTCCGCGGCGAAGAGCTTCTGAGGCAGGTCATTGCCGAACTCGGTTGGCCCCGGATGGCGCTAGGCATTGAGGTCAGGCCCATGGCTGGGGTCTGCATCGCCGGCTCGATCCCATTCACGGTCTCGCCTTGGGAGGTCTCCCTGCTCAAGAGCTGCTCAGATCAGGTCCGCTGCTCCGGTGAGTGGATGCTGTTCATCGCTCACGGTGGGCTGGCGGCGGAAGAGCGAGGCGGCGTCGATTTCAGTGGGCCCGTTGCCCGCTTCCGAGGCCTCAACCTTCTTCACTCCGAGCTGTTGGAGGCCATGCTCGACGTCGCGCCTCTGACCATCGACAGAGTGGACAGACTTGTTGCAGGCATGGATCAGGTCGTCGAGGATTTCATGGTTCTCTTCGCGACCCACAGCGACGAGTGCGCCCTCCTGCCCGATGTCTACGGCGGCCTGCGGCGAGAGATTTTGGACGGTCTCGAGGCGGAGGTTGGCGGCCCCTCGATATCCCCTGAAGTGACCCGCCTCACGACGTCTTTCGAGGAACCCGCCAACCTGGGAGAGGTGCGCACTCTCCACGGTCTCAAGCGTTACCTCCACCAGAAGGGTCTGGCCCTCGGCTCCCGGTTGGCCGGGGTCCAGAGTGGACCGCAGCGTACGATCGACCTCGTACTGGCGCGCCGCGATGGTCTTCACACCATACGCCGGATTCGATACACCGATTTCGAAAGCGGCAATGCAGGTCCTCAGTCCGGCTCGTCTGTTCCGTACTCCGTTCGGGTTGCCATCGAGGGCTTTGCCCGGCAATTCATCGCCGGCCGTCGACACTTCCCTGATCTGGAGGTCTTTTGTTACGGCAACGAGGTGCACTACTACCTCGCCTTCCGCAACCACCCCGCCTTCATCCGCGTCGATTTCTCACCGCCACTGCGTGGTGGAATGGTAGATCTGGAGTTCTTCGGAGTCAGCGCCTACGAACTCAACCAGCACCCTGCGATCAATTTGGAAGCCATCAGTGTCTTCCTGCGGGAAATTGGTTTCGAGGTCACTTTGGACGACACCCACGTTCACGCCCGCTGCGACAAGGACTCGGTGCTCGGTCTGGGAGCGCTTTGTGAGCGCGCCGACGCCCTGCTCCGGCTCGCACCGTACTTCATGGACCTGGATTGGACCATAGGCTCACTCGATCTCAACGAGGCGGCGCGAAGCAAGCTCATCCGTTCCTGGGCCGCATCGTTCAAACGTTGGGGAGAACTCCCCCTGGACAGGCTTTTGACACGCGACCATGTAGGGGTGCTGGTCGGGGTCGAAACCGGCCTCGCCGGAGAGCAGGAGGTGGCGTGGTCCGGCGAGGGGGCGTGTCTCGACCGGTTCAGCACGCCGCTACCACCGGGTTTTTTGAGCCGGCTGCAGGTCACACTCCGCGATCTCGGAGTCGATGGCCCGCCCCTGCTGGAGGATGACGCCGATCGCATGATGGGACAGATCCAGCTCGAGGACTCCTTCCTCGGCCCCCTGCGTGCGGCAGTTGCTCGAGGTCAGCTGGTGGTCGCCCCCGCCGGCTACAGGAGCTGCTCGTTCGACGTCTTCGCTGTTGAGCACGAAGTGGAGCGCTTTGCCGAAATACTCTCATCGGGATACCAGGTAGTGGCGCCGCTGGTTGCCGTGGCACGGGTAGCGGTCTCACTCGAGCGAATACTCGATTTTCGCACCACCGGTCACGTGGCGGGACGCAAGGTCCAGCGCACCCGGCTCGCTTTGCTTGGCGACGAGATCGAGATCTACGTGCTCCGCGACGACCAGGACATCATTCGTCTGGCTCTCTACTCACATGGTGACACCCTTTGGCGGGACCGTGAGAGTGTCGATGCCCCGTGGCGATCGAATGCTTGCAGCGACGCTATTGAACTCGCGACCTTGCTCAGGACCAACGGCTATCTCGCTCCTGGCGCTGAGGTCAAGGTGCCGGAGACCCGGGCCGAAGCCCGCGATATCCTGCGCGAAATCGCTGAGGGCAGCTCCCCGCACGAGCCGGGGCCGCTCCCCGGAGAGCGGATGCTCACCGGCCTCCAGGCGTCGCCGGGGCGGGTCGTGGGCCCCGCAGTCTTCGGAACTGAAGGGCGCCGACCCGAGGAACTCGAGGGCGTCGTGCTCGTGAGTCCCTCGGTGAGCCCGGACGACACCACGTTTCTCTACCACGCTGCAGGCATCGTCTCCACCGGTGGCGGTGTCCTCAGCCATGCCGGCCTCATCGCGATTCAGTTCCACAAGCCGGCTCTCATCGTCTCGGGTCGTTGGCGCGTGGAGGATGACGGCGCCAGCACTCTGCTCTACAAGGTGCCGGAGTACCACGAGAAGGAGCGTGTGGTCGGCGGTCTGCCGGTCTGTATTCGGGACCGGCTGCGTGAGCGGGAGCACGTCCTGCGCGAGGGCGATCTCGTCATCCTCAACGCCACCCAGGGAACCTTACAGGTTTTGGGTCAGGATCGCGATGCGCTCGCCCTCCACGACGGCCTACGGCATTTAGGTAAGGCGATTCACCGTCTCGGACACGCCACGGGCGACCAGGAGGTCCTCGCCCTGCGTGGACGTCGCATCCGTGCTCGCCACCAACTCGAGAAGTTGCTCACCCAGCTCGCGGACCCGGTGCCGGCACGCTGGGTCGTGCACGAATTACTGCTTGGAGGGCTGGTGCCGAGTACCGGCAGCAGCCATGCCGACCGCGAGCTGCTGCTGCAGGTGTTGCTCCACAACCGGCGACTCGAGGGCGTCTGCCGGGTCTTCGCGGAACGCACCTCCGCCGAACTCGAGCGTCGCTTGGCGAAGACCATCGCAACCGCCGAGCGTTCGATTAAGAATGCCGACTTTCTGTTCGAGGTCCTCGGGCCGCGGCTCGACGCTCTGCGGATCCGCGACAGTTTCGAGGAGGCCGTTGCGTGCATAGGCCCGAGGCCGGCGTCATCGACCGCGGCATCGACACCCATCGATCACATCGACGCTCTCACTCGTAACTCGCTGCAACGGTTGCGGAAAAATCTCTCAGCCGAGGTGACGACCAGCGACGGCGACGAGCCCCACTTTCGGCACAAGGTACGTCAGTTTGAGCGGATCGACGCAGTGCTCGGGGTCAAAAGCCAGGACCGTCAGGAGGGCGTACGGGCTGCCGAGCGCCTGGCCGATCGTGACGCCGCGACATGCCGCCGCCTGGAAAGGCGTCTGGTGCTCGGCGCCTTAGACGGTGGTCTCGAACTCTTTTCTCTGATCGGCTCGAAGGCGGCCAACCTGGCCGAAATCGGCCGGCTCATCGGACCCGATCTGGTGCCGCCGTGGTTCGTCGTAACCGACCGAGCCTTTCGCCTTGCGTTGGCTCAGGCCCCGGGGGCTCGTTCGCTCGTAACAGCTGGTTTGAATAGCCAACCATCGACTCTTCGTGAGGCCATCGACGCCGTGCTCGCGAGACGAGACCTCTCCAACTTTGAGAAGTCGACTCACATCCGTGCACTGTGGGAGGGCGTCGAACTCCCGGACGTCTTGGTCACCGAGGTTCTTGAAGCCTATCGCGGTCTCGCGGCAGCAGACATCGACGAGGCCCCAGCCGAATCGAAAGACGGCCCATTCGTTGCTCTCCGGTCATCCTCGCGGGAGGAGGATACCGAGATCGCAGCCGGGGCCGGCGAGTTTGACACCTTTCTCTTCGTCAGCGGTTCGAGTTCGCTGATCGAGTACCTGAAACGAACCTGGAGCGGGCTCTGGACCGAGCGTGCGATCCACAATCGGGCGGTAGCCGGCACGATCGACGCTGAAGGGGGCGGGGTGGTGATCCAGCGGATCGTCTGGTCGAGGGTTTCCGGCGTGTTGTTGACCATCAATGTGGGCAAGGGCGAACTCCAGGAAATCCAGATCAACGCCGGACTCGGCCTCGGCGAGGGGATCGTGTCCGGGATCGTTGCTGCCGACCAGATTACGGTCAGCAAAGAGGGTGACCTGTCGAGCGGCGATCTGCGGTTCACTTATGTAACGGCCGACAAGCAGGAGCGGGTTGTCTTCAATCGCCGTGCAGGCGCCGGTACCGTGCGCACCGAGACCCTGTACCACCAACGACTTCGCCCAGCCCTTGAGTATGTGGAGTTGTGCGAGCTGGTGCGCGTAGCTTCTCGCCTGGAAGCCGCCTACGGATACCCCCTCGACATCGAGTTTGCGCTCGAAGGTTCACGTCTGTGGATTCTCCAAGCGCGACCGGTGGTGACTTTCCTCGCTGTATTTCAAGAGACACTCGAACGCCGGCCGCTGGAGGTTCAGACATGATTAGACGACAGGATTCCCTCGACTATCACGCCGGCGACCGCCCGGGCAAAATCGCCATCAGGGCCACGAAGCAGTGCCTGAGCCCCCGTGAAATGCGTCTTGCCTACCTTCCGGGCGCGAGATTTCCTGCCGAGGAGATCGCCCGCGATCCGGCGGCTGTCTATCGTTACACGGCCCGAGAGAACCTCGTCGGCGTCATCACCAACGGAACCGCCTTGCCCGGTCTTGGTGACGTCGGCCCGGCGGCCGCCAAACCCATGCAGGAAGGCATGGCGGTGTTGTTCAAGCGACTTGCCGATATCGATGTCTTCGACCTCGAGCTGGACACCGCCGATGTGGATCGGTTTGTGGACACGGTGCGGGTGCTCGAACCAACCTTCGGCGCGATCAACCTCAAGGACATCCGTGCCCCCGAAGGACTCCAAATTTACGAGCGGCTCTGCGATGAACTCAGCATCCCGGTCTTCCACGAGGGCCTCTACGGTACTGCGGTCGTGGCCATCGCCGCCATCATCAACGCCCTCGAATTGGTCGAAAAGACGATCGACCAGGCGCAGGTGGTCCTGTGCGGCGCCGGAACGCTGGGAACGGGGTGTGCGCGCCTCCTGCTGAGCCTTGGGGTGCGGCCGGACAATCTCCTGGTGTATGACAAGGAAGGTCTGCTCCATCCTGAGCGCGACGATCTCTTTGAATACCAGAGGATCTTTCAGCGCGACTGCCCCGTGCGCCGGCTTGAGGAGGGCATCGAAGGGGCGGATATCTTCCTCGGCGCCTCTGCGGGCGGCGTTCTCAGCCAGCAGATGGTGCGCCGTATGGCACGCTTCCCGATTGTGCTTGCGCTTGCCACGCCGGAACCGGAGATTTCCTGGGAGGACGCCCGTGCTGCCCGCCAGGACGTCATCGTGGCCACGGCGCTCGGAATTCACCCGAACGCTGTTCTCGACACCCTGAGTTTCCCCTACATTATTCGTGGCGCCCTCGATGTTCGGGCGACAAGGATCACCGAAAACATGCTGCTCGCCGCGGCCCAGGCCCTGGCGGAACTGGCCCGCGAGGAGGTTGTGGAGGAAGTGGAACGGGCCTACGCGCACGAGCGCTTCAGCTTCGGCCCCGGCTACCTGTTACCAAAGCCGATCGATCCACGGATCCTGGTTCGGGAGTCCTCCGCCGTTGCCGAGTGTGCCATTCGAGAGAAGGTGGCCCAACGACCGCTTGAGGTCGAAACGTATCAAGAGAGCCTCGGAATACGGCTCGGTACCGGACGAGAGATTCTTCGTGGTCTCATCCTCAGGGCGCGCCAGCATCCCCTTCGGGTCGTCTTCTCAGAGGGGAGCAGTGAGGCTGTGCTCCGTGCCTGCCGCATCCTCCTCGACGAGGAAATCGCGTCGCCGATCGTCCTCGGACGAGAAGATGAGGTGAGTCGGACCATCGACCGTATCGGCGTCGATCTCGGCGGTCTTCCGGTCATCGACCCTGATCGCAGCGCCCACCTGGAGACCTACGTCGAGGAGTATTTCAGGATGCGCGGTCGCCGGGGCGTCATGCGGCCCGCCGCTGCAGACAGAGTCCGGCAGCGCGACCGTTTCGCTGCGATGATGGTGCATTCCGGTGACGCCGACATGATGATCGGGGGTTCCCGTACCGATTACGCAGAGACTCTGCGCACCATCCTCGAGGTGATCGGCCCGGCGCCCGGCGTGCGCCGTATCTCGAGCCACTACCTCGTGCTGCTGCCGAAGGACGTGGTGCTGATCGCCGACTGTGCGGTCAACATCGACCCGGACGCCGAGGACTTGGCCGAGATCGCCCTCCTCGCAGCACGGACCGCCGGCGCGCTCGGCATCGAACCAAAAGTTGCCATGCTCTCCTTCTCCAACTTCGGCACCATCGCCCACCCCCATGCCGACCTCATGCGACGCGCGACCAAGATCGCCAAGGAGCGTGCCCCAGACCTCATGATCGACGGAGAAATGCAGCTCGCAACCGCCCGTAACGGCGCCCTGCGCCGAGAGTACTTTCCGTTCGCTGCCCTCGACAGCGACGCCAACGTGCTCATTTTTCCCGACCTTCAATCCGGTAACCTGACGATGCAATCACTGCATTACATGGGGGATGCGGTACCGATCGGCCCCATCCTGATGGGCACCCGCCTCCCCGCCCACCTTCTCCCCTACGGGGCAACTGTGGAGGAGGTGGTCAACCTGACGGCGATCGGCGTCGTCAAGGCTGCAGCCCTCGTGTAGAGGTCCGGCCGAAAACCCCTTGCGAAGCGAAAATTGTGAGGAGGTGCGAGGTGTGCTTTCGGAAGGCCGCAGCCACAATTATCCCATTCAATTGGACCTCTCAAAGCTCGACGGGGGTTGTCAGTTTTTGGTCAGGACTTGACCGGCCGACGAATCAGCCCACGATCACCACGTTCAAAATTGTCTCACAAGCAACCGTCCGTCCCCATCCCAACCGGGTTGGAGCTGCCGCGGCTGTAGCCGGCGAGATCCACGGTGACGAAAAGGAAGCCGGCGGCCTTGATGCCCTCCACGAGTTGTTGCCGCAGCCCCGGATTTGCGATGCGTGCGATCTCGTCTGCCGGCAACTCCAAGCGGGCCACAACTCCGTGGAAACGCACCCGGTACTGTGAGAAGCCGAGATCGGCCACCACAGCCTCGGCGGCGGCCACCTGCTTGAGGCCGAGCACCGTAATGCCGGTTCCGGTGGGGAAGCGGGAGGCCAGACAGGCGAGCTCGGGCTTGGAGGCGGTGGGCAGGTCGAGACGTGCGGAGTGGGCGCGGATCGTGGCCTTGTCGAAGCCCAGTTCAACGAAGGGCGACCGGATGCCGGCCTCGTCGGCGGCCCGGTTGCCGGGGCGGTGGTCCGAGAGGTCGTCAGTGTTGAGTCCGTTGACGATCACCGCGAGTTCGGCTTCGACCGCCACCCGCGCGCAGATGGTGTAGAGCTCTGATTTGCAGTGATAGCAACGGTCGGCGTCGTTGACGAGGTACTGGGGCTTTGAGGTCTCGCCCGAGTGTTCCAGTCGGTGCTCAATGCCGATGCTCTCGGCCAGTTCGCGGGCCTCGTCGAGCTCGTGGGGCGCAAGACTTGCCGAAACCGCCGTGAGGGCCAGTGCGCGCTCGCCGAGTGCGTCGTGGGCGGCTTTGGCGAGCAGGGTGGAGTCCACGCCGCCGGAGTAGGCCACGAGGACCGAGCCGGTCTCGCGAAACCACCTCAGAAGGCGGTTGTACTCGGCTGCTTTCGGATCACTCATCATCGTCCTCCGGGAGGCCGGCAGCTGCGGCTGCCAGCACGTCCCTCACGGGCACTCCCGCCCGCCGCGCCAGCTCGGCACAGTCCTCGAATTCGGGCACCCGCCGCAGCACCCGCTCGCCGTCGAGGGCGGTCTTGACTGCAACCTCGCCCCACGGTGTGACGACCTTTTCCATGCGGCGGCTAAGGTGGTACTTGGTCACCGGGTAGCTGCGGCAGCCGAGACTGGTTGTCTCGCGCAGCAGCACGTCCACCGCCGCATTCACCTTGGCGGCGGGAGTCAGGGCGGAAATCAGGTGGCCTGGGCGGCCCTTCTTCATCACCAGGGGCGTGATGTAGGCATCGAGGGCGCCGGACTCAAGGAGGTGGTCGATGATCACCGGCAATACCCGAGGGTCGAGATCATCCACGTTGCACTCGACGATCGTGTGGTCGCTCGCGGCCACGGCCGGAGTTTCCCGGCTGCGCCCCACGAAGGCGCGCACCACGTTGGGCAGGCCCGGGTAGGATCGGGAACCTGCTCCAACGCCGACGGCCTCCACGGTCATGGTGGGCATGGCCTCTTCGAAGCGTGCGGCCAGGGTTGTCACCAGGGCCGCGCCGGTGGGGGTGACGGTTTCGCCTTCTATTCCGGCTGGGCGCACAGGGACCCCGCGCAGCATGGCGGCCACCGCCGGGGCCGGTAGGGGCATTGTGCCGTGGGCGCAGTCCACCGTTCCGTGGCCCATGGGTAGTGGCGAGCAGATGACTTCATCCACCTGCAGCTGATCGAGAGCCATGGCCGCGCCGAGGATGTCCACGACTGCGTCCACCGCGCCCACCTCGTGGAAGTGGACCTGATCTGGGGTTCGGCCATGGACAGCCCCCTCGGCTTCGGCCAACTTCCGGAACACCTGCTTGGCAAGGGTGGTGGCGTCGGCTGAGGCGCCAACGCGATCGATGAGCGAGCATACGTCGGCATAGTTGCGATGGCGGGGATGGCGATCCGGGTCGAAGTGGACTTCGAGGCGCCGCGCGGCAAAGCCACCCGGACGCTCGTTTGGCCATTCCAGGCGCACATCGTCGAAGCCGAGGCGATCGGGTAGGTTGTTGATGAGCGTTTCGCATTTCGCGGCCTCGGTGAGGGCCGAGAGAAGCATGTCGCCGGCCACGCCGCCGGCACAGTCTAGATACAGGATGCGGCGGCTCATGAACGTTCTCCGTCGCCCGGGGCGATTCGGTGAACCAGGGTCGCGGCGCCGAAACCGTTGTCGATGTTCACCACTCCGATGCCCGCGGCGCAGGAATTGAGCATGCCAAGCAGGGCGGCCACGCCGCCGAAACTGGCGCCGTAGCCCACCGAGGTGGGCACCGCCACCACCGGGCGGTCCACCAGACCGGCCACCACCGAGGGCAGGGCGCCCTCCATGCCTGCGGCCACGACCAGTACGTGTGCCTTGCGCAGCCGTTCGAGCACCGAGAAGAGACGGTGGATGCCGGCCACACCCACATCGGGCACACGATCCACCGGGTGTCCCAGATGCTCGAGCACGGCGGCGGCCTCCTCGGCAACGCCCTGGTCGGAAGTGCCGGCTGAAACGACCGCTACCGGCGGGCAGCTGGGCGGAGGCGGAGGTGTGGAGAGCACGCGGCCAGCCAGGTTGTAAATGAGCTGTGGATGGTGTTCGAGAAGGGGAGCGGCTCTCTCGGCAGGCAGTCGGGTGACAAGAACAGTGTCGCTCCTTTCCAGGCAGCGGGCCACGATGGCTGCCAACTGTTCCTCGGTCTTGCCCGGGGCGAAGATCACCTCGGCCATGCCGGTGCGCCGTGTCCGGTCGGTGTCGAGACGGGCAAAGCCCAGATCGTCGATGCCGGACGAAGCCAGTCGTTCCATGGCCTCGGCCGGCGCCGTGCGGCCCGCCGCTATCTCGTCCAGAATCACTTTCAACTCATCTGTCGTCACGCGACCTCCTCAAGAGCGGTTGAACCGCCAAGACGCTATCCCGACCTTCTCACCGGCTATCTGCTGCGGACTGCGCATGGCAGCCATCTGTTGTGCTTTTCGCAAATTGTTCTCCTCGACGGAGTGCAACTACGACTGTGTCGCCCAATTTCCCAAAAACCCAACATCTAACGACCCTTCGCAGCCCTCGCGACGAAACCCGGTGAGAAGGTCGGGCTATGAACGTCAAGAGTATACGCAACAAGATGGACCTTCGACCGTGGGCCGAGCCGCGGCCAGGTACAATAAAAGAGCCCTTCTCCCCTCAGATCGCCTCGATCACCTCAAGGTCGTAAAGATGGATCTGGTGGTCCGCCGTCAAGAGAGGCATCCTCTCAATCTGAGCCTGAGCCACGAGCATCCGGTCAAAGGGGTCACGGTGATGGGAGGGAAGCCCTCCGGCTCTCAATCCATGGGCATGTGAGGCCGCAAGGCCCTCAACACCGGTCGCTTCCATCCGGCTCGGTACATACCGCTGGGGAGGCAGCGGCAACTCCAACTTGCCCAATTTATGCTTGATCGAGATCTCCCAGGCGCTGACGGCGGACAAAAACAGCCGATTGTCCGGATCGGACACCAAATCGAGAGCAGAGCCTGAAAAACGTTCCGGCGTCACTGCCATCCAGAGCCAGCAGTGGGTGTCCAGTAGGATCTTCACCCCTCAAAAGCCCTCAGGAGGTCTTCTGGAAGAGGGGCGTCAAAGTCGTCGGCAATACGCACCTTCCCAGCGTCCAGACCCAGTTGCCGTATCGGCTTTCCCTGGATCGGGACCAGGCGGGCAACCGGCTTTCCGGACCTCGAGATCGTCACCTCTTCACCGGCAGCGATCCTTCTCAGCAAACGGGAGAGATGAGTCTTGGCTTCGTGAACGGACACTTCCATCATAGAGAAATTTTAGACTAAGTCATGAACTAAGTCAATCAGTTTTGTTGACAAAAAAAGGGGGCCCGAAGGCCCCCGAATCTCCATGGTCATCGACCTCACTGACAGGTCAGTTTCCTCGGATGGCAGCGGACCGAGCAGCATTCGCTGCCGGGTCGAGCAGGGATCGCCCTTGGGCAGGCAGACGCCGCCGCAGTTCTCGTCGATGGTTCCATCCCCGTCGGTCGTGCCTATGCTCCATTGCTGTGGGCGGCGTACGGAGAGGTGTGAGACCGCCTCCCGGTTCGGATCAGATTATCGGTCACACGATAAGACATTCTTCGATGGAAGCGCCATCCGCGTGTCTGCGATCGGAAAGGTCGCGTGCGTGATCATCCCCGCTCTCGGACCGCAGGCTGGAAGCCCGCTACCACAATGGGCGCATCACATTGCTCAAACTGCTGAAGTTTCTTGAGCGGCCGATCCTACGGAAGCAGATCCTCGGGCCTGGCCACTATTGCCAACCCTTCAACATGGTCAAAATGCCGATCGTACGAGAAAACAGGGAGTCCGTTTTGAAGGGCCGACGCAGCGATCCACAGGTCGTTGGCCGGGATTGGTCGGCCCGAGCGCCTGAGTCGGGAGTAAACCCTCCCGTACCAGGATGCCGTGGTGGAATCCACTACGGCGACCCGAACTCTCGCCAAGTCAAGAAACTCGGTGAACTCCCTACGATTCTCCGCTTCACGATCTCCGCATGCAAAACCGGCCAACAGCTCACCCAGGACAACCGCCGGGACCACAATCTCCTCCGCCAGACTCAGAACCTCCACAGCGCCATCCATCCCGCGCTTGAAAGCTACATAGGCGTTGGTGTCGAGGATCAGGCCACTCATTTCCACATCTCAGGATCGATTCGCTCCGTGTCTTCGAGAGCCGTGGCGAAGGCAGCAGCCTGCTCTTCGGTCCAGGTTCCGGCAAGAGCATCGAGGTCATGGCGACGACGCAATCGAGGGCGTTTCGCCAAGCCCGCTCCTTCCCGAACCAGCCGAAGAAGTAGGGCATTGAGGGAGACCTCCTGCCGTCGCGCCTCTTCGCGGAGCCTTTGCGCCTCATCCTCGTTGAGCCCTCGTAGGGTCATGGCCGACATGATGCACCTCCTGACTGCATCATGATATCACTAATTGATGGCATATTGTGTTCTCATTGCAATTTGTCGGACGAATTGCATGGACAGAAACGCACTCTCGTCTTGCGGCCTTTCGCTTCGAAAACCGGTGAGAAGGCCGGCCTAACCCTTAATGATCGATCCGTCCCATAGTTGATGAAGAAAACGCCGCCACGGGATGATGCGAATCCCTTCCAAAATTCGCTCTTCAGGTTCATTGCATACGACAATCGAGGCCCTTGGCGAAAAGCTTTCCTCGAACGCCTTGAGGCCTCGCAGATCTCTTCGATCGATCCGTTGGGAGCCCTTGACTTCGATGGCAACCTCACCGTCACCAAGGACGAAATCGACCTCGGCGCCGGATTTCGTTCTCCAGAAACGAATGTCGTAATCAATTTCACGGTAGATAGAGTTGGCCGTTAGTTCCATGAAGATCAGGTGTTCAAATGCCTTGCCAAAGTCTTCGCCGCGTTCCTCCGCGATAACCCGGTGAGTCAGGGCTCCCGCGACGCCGACATCGAACAGGTAAAACTTCGGCGTACGGGTGATGACTTGGCGGTTCGAACGTCTGGAGAAGGGCTCTACGAATCGACCCACCAGGGTATCGACGAGAATTCCATAGTACTCCCTGACGGTCTTGGAATCGACCCCACATTCCCGGGCGATGTTGGAGTAGTTGGTCAATTCACCGTGTGAATAACCAAGGGCGTCAAAGAACCTGGTAAATGCCGGGATATTTCTGATTAGGCCCTCCGCAAACACTTCTTCTTTCAAATATTCCCCGGTGTAGGCACGGAGAGATCGTCGGGCATCTCGTGCAAGATAGTGGACCGGGATCAGACCGTTGTTGAGCGCTTTCAGAAGATCCATATCTTCGATTTCGGCAAAAACCAGCGGCATCATTTCGAATCGCCACGCCCTCCCACCGAGAAGGTTGGCCTGACCCCGCCTCAGTTTGCGAGCACTGGATCCGCACAAGAGAAACTGAAGGCCCTTATTCTCGATGAGCCAGTGGACCTCATCGAGAATTCCCGGCACCTTCTGCACTTCGTCCAAAATGACCGGCTCCTTCAATGATGACTGGTCGGTAGCCAGAAGCCTCTCACGCAGAAGAGCCGGTCGCTTCGAAAAATCAAGAAACAAATCGGTTTGAAGAAAATCGAAGACCAGGCTCCGGGGAAACCGCTCCCGCAGAAAGGTGGTTTTCCCGACCTTTCTGGCACCCCAGAGAAAGGCCGACTGGTCACCGGGAAGGTTGATGTCGAGGATTCGATAAATGTGAGTCATGATGAGCTTAACTCCGAATATATCTTACCATTTCGGAGCTGAGTACGAAATCTACAGACATTCAACTCTAGGAGCGTGGGCCGGATTGGCCAACTCCATCGCCCTCGATCAATTTGTTGCCCTCAGAGGCCAACGCGGTGTTCAGATTCCCAGAACATTTTTGAGGGCCTGGTCGGTAGCGGCCATTTGGTTATTGGGGACGACTCCGGCCGGTCGTACCACACCGTCTTGGTCTACGAATCTCGCCGGGTCGAGGGAACGAATCTGAAAGCACAGAAAAACGGTGTCCTCAGGCAAACCCGTCACAGCGGCTTCGTATCTGACGTTGACCGGGTAATCGCGAGGGACGTTGCGGGCTGCAGTCCCGACAACGACGGTCACGACCAGGGGCTGGGAATTGATGGCATCTACGGAGACGACCAGGACGGGCCGACGCCCCCGCTGTTCTCGGCCTTTGGTTGGGTCGAGATTCACAAAATAGATATCACCGCGGCGGATCATCGGACTCTCCTAAACCATCATTCTCGGCTACCGCGAACTCATTGTTGATAAACGCGCTCGCCTGTTGAATGGAGGGATCCGCTGCCATCGATCGCATCTCCTGCGCAAACTCGTAGACCCTTCTCTGTTTGACATAGGCCTCGAGCAGGCTTCTGACAAGCCCATTGAAATTCCCCCGGAGTTCAGGAGGGGCCGCCTCCATGGCTTGTTCCACCAAGGCCGGAGGCAGCGCCACGCTCCTTCTGACTGATTGGGTTGATGATGGCACCTCACACCTCCAGTAACACTATTATGGTGACATGAAATGTGGCTGTCAAGACAGGGCGTCAGTAATACTCGCGGTACCACTTAACGAAACGGCGCACTCCTTCTTCAATCGGCGTGCCCGGATGGAAGCCAACCGCGTCTGAGAGAGCTTGAACGTCGGCGGCAGTTGCCCGAACGTCTCCAGGCTGCATCGGCAGGAAGTTCTTCTCGGCCTTGTGCCCCAGAGCTTCTTCGAGGACCTCGATGAAGCGAAGAAGGTCAACCGAATCATTGTTGCCGATGTTGAAAACCCTCCAGGGGGCGGCGCTGGTGGAGGGGTTCGGTGCATCGCCTGACCAGGTTGGATCCGGCGTGGGCACGGCCGGCATGACCCGCACGACGCCTTCGATGATGTCGTCGATATATGTAAAGTCCCGCCTCATGGCCCCGTGCCCAAACACGTTGATAGGCTCACCTGCGAGAATCGCCCGCGTAAACAGGAAAAGAGCCATATCAGGCCGGCCCCATGGGCCGTAGACGGTGAAGAAACGGAGGCCTGTCGTCGGCAGGCCGTAAAGGTGAGAGTAGCTGTGAGCCATCAGCTCGTTGGCCTTTTTGGAGGCCGCGTACAGGGACACCGGGTGATCCACATTATGTTGAACAGAAAAGGGATAACTAGTGTTGGCGCCGTAGACGGAGCTGGAGGAAGCAAAGACGAGATGCCCAACGCCATTGTGCCGACAACCCTCGAGAATATTCATAAAACCGACGATATTCGAGTCGATATACGCATGCGGATTTTCGATTGAGTAACGGACACCCGCCTGGGCTGCAAGGTTGACGACGACCGAGAAGGAATTCTCGGCGAAGAGGCTCTCCATTCCCTGACGGTCGCCAAGATCAAGTCGTCGAAAAGTGAAGCCTTCCCTCCCCTCGAGGAGTTCAAGACGCGATTGTTTTAGCCTGGGATCGTAATAGTCGTTGAGATTGTCGATGCCCACCACCCGCCACCCTTCGTCGAGGAGCCGACGGCTGAGGTGGAAGCCGATGAAACCGGCGGCGCCGGTCACCAGAGCGGTATTTTCGAAGGCCGGAGACGCAACCATATATCCTCCGTCAGGGCGTCAAAGATACCACTGCTACGGATTGGCCAATTCCATCGCTCTCGAAAAAACTGTTGTTCTCAGGGGCCAATGCGGATTGGAGCTATCTCTTCCACACCACTTTGCCTCCGACAATGGTCGCAGCGGGGGCTCCTCTGAGATTCATTCCGGTGAAGGGCGTGTTCTTTCCTTTCGACAAGAAAGTTTTCGGGTCGACCGAAACTCTCATGCCCAGGTTCAACAGCGTGATATCCGCCACGGCGCCCTCCTCCAGACTTCCTCCCGGCAGCCCCATAATCTTCGCCGGAGAGGTCGACATCAGTTGCACTAATTGTCCGATGCCGATCACTCGCCGATGGACCAGGCGATCCAGAGCGAGCGACACTGCGGTTTCAAGGGCGCTGATTCCGAACGGCGCATCCGCAAAGTCCATCTCTTTCTCGTCCTGGTGGTGGGGCGCATGGTCCGAGACAATGGCATCGACCGTACCGTCCTGGATGGCCTCCAAGACCGCCTGGCGATCTTTCGTTCCTCGTAACGGAGGGTTCATTTTCCATTGTGGGTCGTAGTTGGCCTTGGCGATGTCTTCATCGATGAGGGTGAAGTGGTGCGGTGTGACCTCACAGGTAATTTTCAACCCTCGACGCTTGGCGATACGCACCATCTCCAATGAAGCGGCAGTGCTCAGATGACACAGATGAAGCCTCCCGCGAGTGAGTTCGGCGAGCAAAATATCTCGTGCAACAACCCCCTGCTCTGCGGCGCCAGGCATGCCCCTGAGCCCGATTCGGGTCGAAACCCGCCCTTCGTGCATAGCACCCCTATCCGTCAACTCAAGATCCTCCGGATGAACCATGACCGGAACGTCAAAGCTGCGACAGTACTCCAATGCGCGCCTCATGAGCAGGCCATTGGCCACCGGATTGGGAGAGTCGGAAATGGCGACGGCTCCGGCCTCAATCATCTTCCCGATCTCGGCCAGTTCTTCTCCGTTGCAGCCCTTCGAGAGTGCGCCGACCGGGTAAATGCGAGTCGCCGATACCTCCCCGGCCTTTTCGATCACATAACGGGTAACCGCCGGTTCGTCATTCACGGGACTGGTATTGGCCAGCGCGCACACAGCGGTGAACCCGCCGGCAGCAGCCGCCCGACAACCACTTTCGATGGTTTCCTTGTATTCGAAACCAGGCTCGCGGAGGTGTGTGTGAATATCGATGAATCCAGGCGCCACAACCAACCCTGAGGCATCAAAAACCGGTGTGTCCGCCGCGACATCCAGCTTTTCTCCCAACGCCGCCACCAAACCATCGTCAATCAAGAGATCCATACCCTGGTCGATTCCCTGAGAAGGATCGACCACCCGACCGTTACGAATCAGTAGCCGCGTCACTGCGCCCTCCTGCCAAGAGATAGAGAATTGCCATTCGAATCGCGACCCCGTTGGTGACCTGTTCGAGAATCACCGACTGGTCACCATCCGCAACCTCGGAATCAATTTCCACTCCCCGATTCATTGGACCCGGGTGCATGACCAGTGCCCCTTCATTGGCAAGCTTCAGCCGCTCAGGGGTGAGCCCGAAAAAGTCGAAATACTCCCTTGCCGAGGGAAAATTCATCCTTTTCTGTCGTTCCATTTGGATACGAAGCATCATCACCACATCCGCCCCTTCAAGGGCCGGTTCGAGCCTGAGAAACGGTTTCACGCCGAGTTCCTGGACGCCGGGGGGCAAAAGCGATGCCGGCGCCACAAAGCGAACCTCCGCCCCCATCTTCGACAGAAGAAAGGCATTCGACCGCGCGACCCGGGAATGTCGAATATCACCCGCAATCACCACTTTCAGTCCCGCAAGGTCGCCGAAATGGCGGCGCATTGTGAAGGCATCAAGAAGCGCCTGGGTCGGATGTTCATTACTCCCGTCTCCGGCATTGATCACCGAAGCGGTGACCACATGAGCCAGCCGGTGAGGCGCTCCGGTGTTCGGATGTCTGATAACGATGAAATCAGGGGCCATCGCCATCAAGTTTCGCGCGGTGTCGAACAGGGTCTCACCCTTGGAGACCGAAGAAGTCGAAGCGGAGAAATTCAAGGTGTCGGCTGAGAGACGTTTTTCGGCAACTTCAAAGGAAAAACGAGTCCGGGTCGATGCCTCCATAAAGAGGTTGATCACCGTCATGCCGCGCAAAGTCGGAACCTTCTTGATCGGTCGCCGCGCGACCTCAAGCAACTGCTCGGCCGTATCCAACAACAACTGAATTTCACCTGCTTCAAGGGGCGCGATCCCCACGAGATCCTTGGAGGACAGCGCAGCTGCCGCCTCAATGACCATCGACTCCCTCCTTTCCAAACCAGACACCCTCCTCACCGTCTACCTCGGAGAGCCTGACCTGAACATCCTCATTCCGATCGGTCTGCAACGTCTTTCCGACCACATCAGCCGCAATCGGAAGTTCGCGGTGTCCGCGGTCGACCAACACCACCAATCGAACGGCACGCGGCCTCCCGTAATCCACGAGTGTGTCGAGCGCAGCCCGGATCGTCCTGCCCGTGAACAGCACGTCATCGACCAGGTAAATCACTCGATCGTCAATGCTCGAGGGCAATTCCGTTCGCTTGAGTACCGGCTGACTGTGAGCCGGACGCCATGGACCGACGTCGTCACGATAAAGAGTGATGTCCAGCAGCCCGACCGAGGTCGGCCGACCTGTGGTCGCCTCGAGTGCCTGTGCCAACCTGTGTGCTATCGGAATCCCACGGGTATGGATCCCAACCAACAGAATATCTTCGCCATCTCGCTCGAGAACCTCTGCGGCCATTCGGGCAATCGTACGTTTGATGCCTTCCTGATCCAACACTTGAACCAGTTTTCCATGGTTACCGATATGATTCGTCATCAGTGATCCTTCAACCCTTCAAGGCAAAAAAAAATCCCCTCAGGGATTTGGTTCTCTCCGATAAAACCTCGATCAATCATCGGTGGGCATCCTACCACAGAGTTGGGGACCAACCCGCCAATGTAGAATGCAGCGTGCCTGAAGCCTCAATCCTTCCGCGAAACAAGGATCGCCTGCTCGTTCTTGCTGCGGCCTTGCTCTTTTCCAGCGGGGGCGCCGCGGTCAAGGCATGTTCTCTCTCGGGCTTCCAAATCGCCTCCTTCCGTTCGGGCCTGGCGGCTTTGGCGTTGATTACCCTGATTCCAGCCGCCCGTCGCAACTGGAACTGGCGAACCTGGTCGGTAGGGTTTGCCTATGCCGGGACAATGGTCTTCTTCGTCGTCGCCAACAAACTGACGACTGCAGCCAATACGATTTTCCTCCAAGACGCCGCGCCGCTCTACATTCTGCTCCTGAGTCCATGGTTGTTGAAAGAGAAAATTCGGCAACGTGACCTTTTCTTCATGACCGCTATCGCGATCGGGATGTGTTTGTTCTTCGTTGGGACACAACCGACCTCAGCCACCGCTCCCCACCCCCTTCAAGGGAATATCTTGGCCGTTCTTGCCGGTGTGTGCTGGGCTTTCACCCTGATGGGCTTTCGGTGGTTGGGACAACATGGACAGACCGACAGCGCCCCGGCGGCAGTGGCTGCAGGCAATTTGATTGCTTTCGTCGGGGTAGCGCCCTTTGCTTTGCCCGTGAGCCGAGTCGGCGTCACGGATTGGGCGATTGTCATCGTCCTCGGCCTCTTTCAGATCGCCCTCGCCTACGTCCTTCTTACTCGAGGGATGAAGAAGGTTCCTGCTCTCGATGCGTCCCTTCTTCTCTTGCTCGAACCGATGCTCAATCCGGTCTGGGCCTTTCTCGTACACGCGGAGCTACCGACGGTCTGGGCCTTCCTCGGCGCCGTCATCGTGTTGGGGACCACGACATTACGGACGGTGTATGAAGCGAAGTGAGAGATTTTGGCGGCGCTGGGAGGGTGGACACATTCTCGGTTGCTGAGGTCAAGTGCTGGGGTACTACCTACTCCACTCGTCGCTTGTCCCGCCTTCAAAACCACTCCAAAAAACCAGGTTGCAGGTCTCAGGTCACAGTTCGAGATTCCTGAAGCCTGGTACCCGTAACCTGGGTCTTCTACCCGGCGAACCGGCCTGTTGCATTTTGGTTCCGGCTCAGCCGGGTTGGGTATACTCGCGAGAAGAGATGTCGTTGCTTTCGGCTCTCAGGGGGTTCAATGAAAAGGTGCGTTCTTTTTTGCATGTTGGGATCCTTCGTATTCGTCTCGGTCGTTGTGCACGCTCAAGAGAAACCAAGGATCGGTGTTCTGAGATTCACCTGTTCAGCAGCCGGGCTGGAATGGTTCCGTTCAAGTGTGGCGTCGGATCTGCAGGATATGCTGATTTCGCACCTGTCCGGCACGCAGGACTTCCAGGTCCTGAACAAGAGCCGGACAGACGTGGTTCTCAGCATGAAAGACCTCGGTGGTTCGGACAGGGTTAGCAGTACCGACCATGCGAAACTGATGAAAATCGACAACGCCAAGTACCTCGTTGCAGCCTCGATCTCGTCCTCCAAGACTGTCCTGGAAGGAAAAAAGGAAGATACCTTTATCGCATTCAGCGTCGCTGTGATTCTCAAAGAAACCGGCGTTATTGTGAATTCCTCCACCATTGCAGCTTCAGCCGAGGCTGCAGCCGCAGATCCCAACCTGGATTTGAGCCAGTACTCTCCGAGAAGCGAGAAATCCAGGAATACTTCGCTGACAGCGGCCATTCAGGCCTGCACCAAGAAGACTGCCGTTCACCTCTCCCGGTTGCCGCTGAGCTGAGAGCAATGAAGAGGCGCCGATGCAGCCTACAGATCGGGCTTCTACTCCAGTTATGATAGTTATCTTGAGCCTGACACTTTGGTTGGGGTTCAAAAAGGTAGGTTTCCTTCCCTCTCCACGAATCACTTGGCCTTGATCAACTCCCAGCTTCCCAATAAGCCCGGCACCATTACACCGGCATCTACGGCAGTGGCGGGGCTAGCAGGACTCGAACCTGCGGCCTTAGGTTTAGGAAGACACTGCGCCCCTCTTTGGGCTCAACAACTTACGGCCCAAACCTGTAACAATGTGTAACAAAAAAAGACCCC
>JAIOSJ010000012.1 GCA_021107705.1 Thermoanaerobaculales bacterium
CGCAGGTCCAGCGTTTGGCGCCGCAGCAGGTCCAAGAGATGTCGAGGGTTGCCTTGGAAAGTGGTCGAGTCATCCCAGTTCGTCGCGTGTTGGCGGAAGAAAGCGATCGGCCCTGGGAACCAGCGGTTCAGGACTCGGACAATTTCGCCATCAAGGGAACCGTGCCTGCGCAGGTCGATATCGTGTTGGCCAACCAGATGTACATTGCGAAGAAAGACCTCCCTCCGGGTTTGGTCACCCGATTGGTTCGTATGGCGGCATTTCAGAATCCGGAGTTTTACAGTGCTCAAGCCATGCGGTTCTCCACGTTTGGGAAACCCCGAATCATCAGCTGTGCACAGGACTTCCAGGAGCATATCGGCCTTCCCCGAGGCTGTACAGAGGAAGCCACAGAGGTGCTGAGTTCTCTTGGAATTCGGCTCCAGGTGGATGATAAGAGAGAAACGGGAACAGAGGCAGGCTGCTGTTTCCGAGGCAAACTCGATGTTCGGCAGGAGGAGGCGGTCTCGAAGTTGTTGCGCCACGAAATCGGGATTCTGGCAGCGCCGACTGCGTTCGGCAAAACAGTCGTCGCAGCCCACATGATCGCCGAACGCGGTCGAAATACCTTGGGGAGGGTTTTGATGACGCCCGCCTTGACACCCTGTTTCTCACAATGCCAATCTCCTGGCGGGGAACGCTGGCACAGTATGCGGGGAGACTTCATCGGCTGCATGACGAAAAGACGGAGGTGATCGTCTACGACTACGTCGATCACCTCGTTCCAGCCCTTGGGAGGATGGCAGAACGGAGGCGCCGTGGTTATCGTGCGCTGGGGTATGAGTTGATTGATCCCAATTCCCTCAGCAGTCTATAAGGTCGCTGACCCTCGACGCCGCCGCCGGCTGCGGTTGCCCGGAACAAACAGGTCGCGAAGCGAGCTGATCATGACGGCCCGCAGATGGTGGTGACGCGAGTCTCGTCGGCCCCGCCATTCAAATAGAAAAGCCGCCCGAGAGGCGCCGTCATTTGAGTCACACCATAACCCTCGACGCCGCCGCCGGCTGCGGTTGTCCGGAATTATCAGGTCGCGAAGCGAGCTGGTCATGACGGCCCGCAGGTGGTGGTGCCGCGAGTCTCGTCGGCCCCGCCATTCAAATAGAAAAGCCGCCCGAGAGGCGACGTCATTTGAGTCACACCGTCACCCTCGACGCCGCCGCCGGCTGCGGCTGTCCGGAATTGACAGGTCGCGAAGCAAGCTGGTCATGACGGCCCGCAGGTGGTGGTGCCGCGAGTCTCGTCGGCCCCGCCACTTAAACAAAAAAGCCGCCCTCTCAGGCGGCATGTTTAAGTGGCGGGGCCGACGAGACTCGAACTCGCGACCTCCGGCGTGACAGGCCGGCGTTCTAACCAGCTGAACTACGACCCCGCGTAAGATCGTTCTTTCAAAAGACCTGGTGGGAGATGAGGGACTCGAACCCACGACCCCCTGCGTGTAAGGCAGGTGCTCTAACCAGCTGAGCTAACCTCCCTCGCGGCCTCCCGCTGGGTGAGTGAATATAGTGGGGTCCCTACCACCTGTCAAGACCTGACGCCCCATTCCCATTGTTATCTCTTTACACCACAGTGAACGATGGACTATTGTGAATTCATGAACGAGCCCCTTTTGATCTGGCGCTTCGGGCGGTGGATCGCGCAACGACAACCAGGTAAGGCACGCTTGTGGTGGTCGGATGGTGAGTTGACCCTCTATTTGCGCGACGGCCACATCGTCGGAGCCGAGGGCCCCGACCCCGATTTCCTTGATGTCATCCTCGGATCAGAGGGCGGCGAAGATCGCAATCTTGTCGCTCGCGCCCACGCAATCGCTGCACAGCGCAACATACCGGAAACTGAAGCTGTTGCCAGGGTCAAAGAACTGATCCAAAAGGATCTTGCTGCGTGGATGTCAGATCCGGAACGTGGATTGGAGATCGCCGACGAGCTACCCGACCCCTGCGACGGCCATTGCATCTCAGCCACCCACGCGGTTGTGGAACTCGTTCTTTCTGACCCCGAGGGGACTTTAACCCAATGTATTCTGCCGGACCTTGAGGTTCTACTCCGCCGGAGTGAAGGTTTTCTTGACCTTTACGCCCCGCTCAGATTGTCAGAGGACGCCGACCTCATCGTCGCCAAGATTACGGGACAAAGAACGGCCAACGAAATCACCTCTCGCTCTCCTCACGCGGAGGAAGAAGTTCTCCCCTTACTGGCGGCGCTGACCGCCGCCGGCATGCTGGAAGCAATACCGGTCGTTGTCCCATCAGGAGAATTGGATCTCACAGCCGACCATGAACCTCAGATCAGCCTTGAGGATCTACCCCCTATCCGCCGCCTTTCTCCTTTCATGCTCCTCGGTGGAGCAGTGATTCTCGCTGTTATTGCTGTATTTTTTTGGTGGTTTCTGCTGCGCGAAGAGCCCTCTCCCGCGGTGGCCGACGAGATCGGCCACTGGGGAATTGTTGTCGACCTGGGGTGCGAGCCCCACGAGTATCGTCGTTTACTGGAACTCACACGGCGTTTTGATGACGTTCGGGCTATCGCTGTTTCCGACGCCGACCAGGAGACTGGTGACTGCTGGCGTCTGGTCTGGGGAGATTTTTCGACTTCAAAGCAAGCCGACGACGCCGTTTCAACCATTCCGGACAGGGTCCTGCGAGAGGGCTTTGAACCCCACTCTGTAGAGATCCCTGAGGACTTGGAGGAACTGCCCTCCGGCAGTTGACTCATGCCGAACTCTAAGGACCTCCAGCAGGACACACCATCAACTCTCCCGGATTTATTGAGTTTTCATGTTGGCAACCAATCGACAGGAACCTTCACCTCTCACAGCACCGACGCCGAACGCAAAATTATTCTTGTCGGTGGAGAGGTCCGTGCCGCCCGGTCGAGCCTCGAGAAGGAAAAACTGGGGTGCTGGCTGGTCCACAACGCGCACATCACCGAAAACGACCGAGCTCACGCATTACTCTCGCAAGGGCGGGAGGACGCACCGCCGCTGGGCTTCATCCTGGTCAATCAAAATATCTTGACCCGCGAAACTCTGGAGCTTGAACTTCAAGAGCTGGCGTTGACCATCATCCGGCGCGCTGCTGAAGACCCCAATGCCCGTTCCAAATTCAGTGAAAGCACCCAATCTGATGAGTTGGACACCCTGGCCCAACTCACAACCACCCAAATTCTCTTGACCGCCGCACGCGCTTTCCCGGATCTTGAACAAAAGCGAAAGACTCTGGGGGATCTCACCCAGGTCGTGATTCCTGCCAATGACCTCGTGGCCTTGATCGAGGGCCTCTCCCTCACCCCAACCGAAGCTTTCCTCCTCAGCCGCCTCGAGGGCGCCCGGAGCCTGACCAGCCTTTTTCAGGTCTCATCTCTCCCGGAAGATCAGACAATTTCAACCATATATTCACTCGTCACCGCTTCACTGTTGAAGATTGGCCCGGCGCTTCACCCTACACCGATTGAAAAGCCCTTCGGACGAACCACCTCCGTGAACCTTCCGGTTGTGAACGAGGAACTTCTCAGTGATCGGCATTTGGAGGAGCGGAAAACTGTTCGGCGCTTGGCTGAACACGCCTCGAGGGCCGACCACTACGAAGCTCTCGGACTCAAATTGGGGTCTCCATCCGTTGAAATTCTTGACGCCTGGAACACGATTCGAGAGCAATACGGCAGTGAGAGGACCAACGAATACCACCTCAGTGATTCCGGCCCACTTCTCGACACAATCCGAGAACGGGCTCATGACGCGTATCAGGTTCTCGGCAACTCAACCTCCCGAAACCGTTATGACACGGTGCTCACCCAGATTGAAAAGGACCAACGCCGGTTGAATGGAAGACCTTCAAAAGTCGATGCCGATGCTCGTTCCCTTATGGTCAAGGCAAACATCCAGCGTGCGAACGAACTCATCCGTGAAGGCGAGACCCACCTCGCAATCCAACTCCTGGAGCAGGCGTGTGCCTTCGATCCACGGCCGAACGAACTGGTCAAACTCGCCAAACTTCTGGTGCGAAACCCGATGTGGGACAACCGAGCCCTCAAGTATCTCCGGCAGGCGATCGAAATCGATTCGAGGTGCGTCGATGCCTGGATTGAAACAGCGGAGTACTGGCGCCGCCACCGTGACCCCGAGCGCCAACGAAAGTCTCTCGAACGAGCTCTGACGATCGACCCCGACAACGAACGAGCAAACCGTATGTACAAGCAGCTTGCCGGCGCCGGCCCTCTTAAACGCGTCCTACATCTGGCCCGGTTCACCAGGCGCTGATCCAAGAATGCCCATTCTGATAGACGGCAACAATCTGCTCCACACGCTGCCCCGATCCCATCGCGACCGCGAGTCTGTCCGGCGCCTCATCATCGAACAGACCCGTCACGAGAGAATTTCCGTCACAGTCGTCTTCGACGGTCCCCCGCCCGACGGCAGCCCCGCAACCGAACACTTGGGGCAGGTGACGGTCCTTTACTCAGGTCAGACCAGCGCCGACGACGTTATCATCGGCCGGTTGCCGTCCAGCGACGCCGCGCGCTCCTGGTCCGTCGTCACCAACGACCGTGGACTGGCGGCCAGGGTTCGGGAACGGGGCGCATCCACTCGGACCCTGGCCCAATGGATCGGACGTCGAGGCGTCAAGGTTCGGCCCGGGAAACCTCGCCCCAAACCCCCGCTTCGGGCGAAAGAGGTTGAGCAGTGGGAAGAGGAATTCACCAAAGGAAAAGAGACAGAAGACGACGGTCACGCCCGGGTCTTCCGTCGGAGGCGAAAGGTCAAGTCCTGACCAAAAGTTGAAAGCCCCCGTCGAGCTTTGAGAGGCCCAATTGAGTCGCATTGTCTGTTTTTCCCCGGATACGCGCAGTGCATCCGGCTCGCGGAGTGGAGTTCGTCTTGGGCGCACTCGTCCGCTACGATCATTATGCTACTCCCCGGAAACAAGACGGACTCCCCTCCGCGAGAATGGTACACTCCCGGCCGCAGCGACCGGCTGCAGGAGGAACGACATGTCCGACATTGCATCAGTTCTCAGAGAGCTTGGTTTACGTGAAATGAACCTAGGCGCCTGCACAGGCGAGTGGATTGAATCGACCGACGGCAAGGTCCTGGCATCGATTAACCCAGCCGATGGATCAACGATCGCATCGGTCATGCAGGCCGACGGTGACGCATACGAAAAGGTCGCGAAGAAGGCCCATGAGACCTTCCCGAGCTGACACATGATGCCCGCGCCGCACCGAGGGGAGATCGTGCGCCAGCTGGGTGAATCCCTGCGCGAGAAAAAGGACGCCCTCGGCCGCTTGGTCTCGTTGGAAATGGGCAAGATCTACTCCGAAGGCCTCGGTGAGGTCCAGGCAATGATCGACATGTGCGACGTCGCCGTCGGCATGTCCCGCCAACTCTACGGCCCGAACATGATGTCCGAACGGGTACGCCACCGGATGTACGAGCAGTGGCACCCTCTAGGCGTCGTCGGCATCATC
>JAIOSJ010000310.1 GCA_021107705.1 Thermoanaerobaculales bacterium
AGGAAGAGGAAGCTGCGTTTCTCAGATATAGCCTGCGCGACCTGAGAACGATTATTCCGCAATTGAAGGAGTTGACCGATGCGTGGAAGAGTGGAGACGTCGAGGTCATCGGCAATCTCCTGACCGATGCCTTCGCGGACGAGGATGAACTCTTCGGCCGGCTGGTAACCGAACGCAACGAGGCCTGGTTGCCTCGGGTTGAGGAATTGCTCGCCGGCGACCAGAGGGCTTTGGTCGTCGTCGGTGCTCTTCACTTGGTCGGATCGGGTGGGTTGGTTACGCTGCTGCAGGAGGCGGGGTACGAGGTTGAGCAACTCTGAATCTGCATCCGGTGAACGATCCGAGGCCCTGCCGGCGCGTCGATGCACGACCATTGCATGTGGGATCGGTAGGGAACTCAAGAGGAAATGGCGCTGCCTGAGGCGGCGCTGGTCTTCTCCGGGCGTACGTTTTATTTACGACTCGGCCTATAGGGTGGCACTGGCCGGGGTTCCGCTTGATCCTTTGCGGGCCGACAGGGTGCTCGCCTTTCTCACTGAGGAGGGATTGGTGGATCGTGACGATATCGTGGCGCCGCGGCCGGTCTCGATGCGGAATCTGCTGCGAGTTCATACCCCGGAGTACCTTGAGGCGGTGCAAGACACTGAGACCGTCGTTCGGATCTTCGGCGTTCCGGCCTCGGATGAGATTGCCCGGGATGCGGTCAAGCAGCAGCGTCGGATAGTAGGCGGTACGCTACAGGCATCCCGGCTCGCCCGACGGACCAACGGCGTCGTGGTGAACCTGGGTGGGGGATTACACCATGCCTACCAGGACTCGGGCATGGGCTTTTGTATCTTCAACGACATCGCGGTGGCGATCGCTCGGCTGCGGGCGCGGGGTTTCCGGGCGCCGATTCTGATCGTGGATCTGGACATGCACGACGGCAACGGAACTCGGAGCGTCTTCGCCAATGACTCAAGCGTTCACACCTACTCAATCCACAACGAGCACTGGGGTGAGACGGATGTCACCGAGGCGACTTCGATCGCTCTCGGCGACGGAGTGGAGGACGAGCATTTTCTCGGCACTCTGCTGAAGACCCTGCCGCCGCTTGTCGAAACCTTCCAACCCGGGATGGTGTTCTACTTGGCTGCGACTGACGGGGCCGGGGACGATGCCCTCGGGAATTGGAATCTGACAAAGGAGGGTCTGTCCAGCCGGGATCGCTTCGTCTTCGACCTCTTCAGGCGTCGTGAACGGCCGGTGCCGATGGTCGTTGTCCTCGGTGGGGGTTATGGCGAACGGTCCTGGCGTTACACGGCCCGATTTATGGCGATGGCTCTTTCCGGTCGCGTCATCGAACCTCCACGGACCGAAGATCTGACCCTCGCCCGACTCCGTCGCATTACCAGTCACCTCGACCCTGCGAGTCTCACCTCTGATCCTGGTGATTATGATTGGAATCTAACGGCCGAAGACCTTGTGGGAATCGTGCCCGGCGCCCCCCGGCGGACCCGCTTTTTGAACCACTTTTCGGACCACGGAATCGAGCTGGCCCTCGAACGTTTCGGAATTCTGGACCGGCTTCGCCTGCTGGGGTTCGAGCATCCCACGATCGACATTGATCTGGAGGGGTCGATCGGTGACACCCTTCGGGTCTGGTCCAGGCCCGACCGCGAAGAACTCCTGATCGAGTTACGGCTGGACCGGAGTCGAAGAGTTGCGTCCGGTTTCGAAGTCTTGGTGGTGGAATGGTTGCTCTTGCAAAATCCGCGTGCCGAATTCGGGCCCTACCGGCGTCCGCTTTCCGGGCAGAAATTTCCGGGACTGGGTCTTCTCAAGGAAGTCTTCGGTTTTCTCGTCATGATGTGTGAGATGCTGGAGTTGGACGGTATATATTACGTACCCTCGAGCTACCATGTGGCGGTTCAGAGTCGCGCTCTGGTCAAGGTCCTCGATCCCGCGGACGAGGCGCGGTTCCGGGCAATGCGGAGTGTACTCAAGGGCATGCCGTTGGCACAGGCGAGCAAGCTCATCGCCGACGGTGGTGTCCTCGATGCGCAAGGTGAGCCCGTCGAGTGGCGGGGCATTGCGATGGTCTTGCCCTTTTCTGAGGAACTGAGCCGGATGGTCGGGGGGGCCGAATATGAGACTCGGGTTGAGGATGCGGCTGCAGGAGTGGCCTTTTCCTTGGCGCCGAAGACGAAATCCGAGGAGAGGTCATGAAGAAGAAATTCACACACGCGATCGTTGTCGGGGCTTCGTCGGGCATCGGTGAGGCTCTGGTCCGTCGGCTGGCGGCCGAAGGGTGCCGGGTTGCGGCTGTTGCCCGTCGGGGTGAGAAACTGGATCGATTGGTCGAAGAACTGGGCGTCGGCAACTCTGAGGCAAAGGTATTTTCTTTTCCCCACGATGTCGAAAACACTGAAGAGATCGGCGGGCTGTTCCAGGATATCACCGGTTCTCTCGGGGGTTTGGATCTGGTGATCTATGCCGCCGGCGTGATGCACAGGGTGGATTTTTCCGAGTACGACACCGCCAAGGATCTCGACATGCTGCGCGTCAATCTCGAAGGCGCTGTGGCCTGGTTGAACCCGGTCGCCGAGCGCTTCGCCGCCCTCAAGAGCGGAACCATCGTCGGTATCGGCTCGGTGGCGGGAGATCGCGGCCGTTCGGGAGGCCCCGTCTACAACACATCCAAGGCGGGATTCCATACCTACCTTGAAGCGCTGCGAAACAGAGTTGCCCGCTTCGGTGTCAAGGTCGTCACAATCAAACCCGGGTTTGTGGACACTCAGATGATCCGCGGGCTGCATGGGCTTTTCTGGGTTGTCTCGGCTGATCGGGCGGCCGAGATCATCCTGCGCAAGGCGCGCTGCGGCGCGGTGGTCGCCTACGTGCCCGCGCGGTGGCGTCTGGTGATGTGGATTATCCGGAATATTCCGTCGGTCGTCTTTCGTCGTCTGAAGGTGTGATTGTGTTGCCTGCGGATCGTCTGGAGTGGGTTGAAGGGTGGGGTGAGAGCCTCGGGGCCGCCGGCTACGTCTGGCGGCCATCGACCGTTGCTCAGGTTCGAGTCGTTTTGGCCGAGGCCGAGCGTGCGAAGATTCCGTTGGTTCCGCGTGGGGCAGGGTGCAGTTACGGGGATGCGGCCTTCCGGGCGGAGTCCGTCGTTCTCGACGTGGGGCGAATGAACAGGGTTCTCGCCTGGGATCCGGAGGCGGGAGAGATTGACGTTGAGCCCGGGGTGACCCTCAGGCAGCTGTGGCGATACGTGCTCGGAGACGGCTGGTGGCCGCCCGTCGTGACGGGAACCATGGAGACGACCGTCGGCGGGTGTCTGGCGATGAACGTACACGGTAAGAACAACTGGGCGCGCGGCACCTTCGGAGAGCACTGCGTCGAGTTGGACCTGATGACGGTCGACGGGGCTGTCCGGACCGTGAGCCGGGATGGCGATCGGGAACTCTTCAATGCCGTTGTCGGTTCATTCGGTCTCTTGGGCGTGATCACCCGGGCCCGGCTGAAGATGAAACGGGTCAGTTCGGGCATGGTTGAAGTCAAGGCCGTTTCCGCTCCCAACCTCGAGACCATGCTTCGCCTTACAGATGAGGCCAAGGATCAATGGGAGTATGTGGTGGGTTGGATCGATGCCTTCGCGAAAGGCCGTCATCTCGGTCGCGGTCTGCTGCATTTTGCCCGCCACCTGGAGCCCGGTGAAGATCCGGCGCCCGCAAGGTCGCTTCAGGTTGGGGACCAGGATCTGTCCGAGGAAATTTTCGGCATCTTGCCCAGGTCGGTGATGTGGCGGCTCATCAAACCCCTGTGCAACAAGATCGACATGAGCTGGGTCAACAGGCTCAAGTATCTGAGCGGTGCGACGGTGGGTGAGGGCGCCGTATATCGACAGACCTTTGCCGAATTCTCTTTCCTCCTGGATTACGTCCCAAATTGGAAGAGGATCTACCGGCCGGGCGGGCTGATTCAACACCAGACGTTCGTGCCGGAGGCCGAAGCCGAGGGCGTTTTCGGAAAACAACTGGAACTCTGTCGGCGGCAGGGTCAGCCTTCTTTTCTCGGGGTATTGAAGCGTCACCGTCCGGATGAGAGCCTGATGGGCCACGGCATCGACGGTTTTTCTTTGGCTCTCGATTTTCCGGTTGTCTCTCGGCGTCGCGCAAGGCTGTGGGACTTGGTGCGCCTTTTGGCCGAGCCGGTAGTGGAGGCAGGTGGGAAGTTCTATCCGGCCAAGGACTGTGCTCTTCCCGGTGAGTTGTACCGAGCGACCTTCCATGACGGTCAGATCCAAAGACTTTTGGAATTCAAGACGAAAATGGATTCACAGGCCATGCTGCGATCGGCTCTCGCGGATCGTCTCCTGGGCACCTGGTCGTGAGGCTCATTTTTCTCGCCCTGATGTTGATCCCGGCTGCCGTCGCAGGCGCTGCCGATCCACGATTGATTTATCACTCGGCGACCGACCAGGGCCAGGAGATCTGGTCTTCCGGTGCGGATACCCTTTTTAACCCGGCTTCGGTCGTGAAGGTGGCCACAACCCTACTCGCCCTCGAAAGACTTGGACCGGAGAGCCGGTATTTGACGACCTTCGGATGCCGAGGGCCTTGTGGTGTCGAAGAGGGTCGCCTGATCGGTGATCTGGTCGTCGCCGGTGGTGGCGACCCTGATTTCCATCCCGAAAATGCGTGGCTCGTTGCCCATGAGCTTAGGCGCCTTGGTATTCAGAGCATCACGGGCGATCTGGTAATTACGGGCTCCTTTTGGATGGGTTGGGAGCATGGGGTCGAAGGCCGGGAGATGGATCTCGAGCGGCGGAGCATGCTCACGGGTGGACGTCTTCGGGCCGCCCTCGATCCGGAACTGTGGAACCAGACCCTGAAGGCAACGTGGGAAGATGCGGCGCCGCGCCATGGCTGGAACGAGGCATCTCCTCCAGCGGTGAGAATCGGCGGTTCCGTGAGCGCGGAGGTGGAGGACCGGGAGAAGACGGTTCAGATTCTCGAACACCGATCCAACCCGCTTCGGGTGATCCTCAGACGATTCAACACCTTCTCCAACAACGACATCGTTCGGATTGCCCAACCGTTCGGTGGCCCTCGCGCCGTTCAGGCTTTCTTGCGGGCCCTTTCTGGGGGCCTCCAGGGCAGGGTTGAAGTGGCGACCGCATCGGGCGAGAAGGTGAATCGGATGACTGCCCGCCAGGTCATTCGACTTTTGTGGGCTCTGCGCGATCTGGGCCTCCGGCTGGGTTTTGAACCCGCGGATCTGTTTCCCGTTCCGGGTTGTGATCCGGGCCCGACACCACGGATGTTTCCGAGGCTGGCCGAAGGGCCTGCGGCTCGGACCGCAGTGGTGAAGACGGGAACTCTGACCAACACCGACGGTGGGGTGGCGGTTCTCGCGGGATATTTCGAGTCAAAGACCCGCGGTCCGGTGGCGTTTTGTGTGGCTGCCCCCGGCGCAGGCGGTGAATTACGAAAGTGGCGTCTGGTGGAGCAGGAGTGGTTGCTCGATCTGATGGCCTTCCTCGGTGGCGCCCTGCCGTACGAGTGTGGGGCGGCCCTGCCTCTCTCCGATGCCTTCGCCCAAGTTAAGGTGATCCGAAAAGAACCTCCGGCGGAGAACGATGAGCCGGATCATGGTTGAGAAAAACAGGATTGAAAATTCAGACGATGGAGGAACGATGTTGCGCACTGAGGTGAAGAGAATCTGGCCCGAGCTGGAGTGGATCGAAGACGAGAGTCTTCGAGAGAAAACAACCGATTGCTGGGTGAGGGCTTTTGAGCTGTCGCCTCTCGAACCGGCTGACCTCGAGAGAATCCCGTTCACCCTCAAGGTTCCGGATTGCCCGGTGACCTTCATGGCCCACAAACGTCTGGTGGTTCACGTGTCGCGTGATGCGGCCCGGAAGACGATGGAATTCTGCGCAGATGCATTGCCGATCGACATAGATACGGTCGTGGCCGGGGCGATTGTGGCTGACGTCGGGAAGCTGCTCGAGTACGAGGCGGATCCGGACGGTGGCGTGCGCCAGAGTGCGCGGGGTAAATACCTTCGACACCCTTTCACCGGAGTTTCCCTGGCGATGGAATGCGATCTACCGGATGCCGTGACCCACATTGTGGCCACTCATGCGGGTGAGGGAAACATGGTCGCGCGCACCACCGAGGCGTGGATCGTGCACCACGCCGACTTCATGACCTATGAGCCCTTCGTGAAGCGTTTGGAGCTGTAGCCAGGGAGGGTGTAGGGCATTGACGGCGGATGGATTTCGGGGGGTCGTGAAGTGGAATTGAGGCGTGTCGATAACAACACTGTCCCGATTATTCTCATGTTATGATGTTGGGGATGCCGGAAAGGAAATCACTATCCCTGCCGCTACAAGGGCGCTTCCAAGGTTTGTCATTGGAAGAAGCTTCGCTACCACAAAGGGCTACCCCCC
>JAIOSJ010000340.1 GCA_021107705.1 Thermoanaerobaculales bacterium
GCGGAGAATCGCCGTGGTCATACAGGCCGCCTGTATGGGTGAGCAGATGCCGCACCGTGATCTCGCTCGGGTCGTAGCCGTCACCTTCGAGGGTTGAGACGAACGCCTCCGGCAGGTATTCGGCAATCGTCTCGTCCAGGTCGATGCCTTCTTCCTCCCGCAGGCGGAGAACAGCTGCCGCGATGTAGGTCTTGGTGTTGCTTGCGATGCGTACCGGGTGATCCGGGGTCATCAGCTCCTGGTTTTCGGGGTTTGCGAAACCGGTCGCCCCCTCCCAGTCGAGGTCGAGCAGTGGCGAGTCGAGGTGGAGAGCAACACCGTGCTGGAATTGAGCTGCCTCGACTTTCGCTTCCAGAAAAGATTGGAGAGATGCCTCGAGATTGGGCTGCGGGCTGCCTGGTCGGCAGGCGATGACACAACAGGCCAGTAAGAAGGCCACACCGAGGCCCATCTTTCGTAGATTCATCATCCCCCCATACTATTTTTGCCCAAATTCAGCGCCGATTCGACCCAATCGACGACGAGGAACAGGGTAGCAGCCCACCCCCTTGATGCCGGATCGGCTTCCTCGGTCCACACCGCGAAGACTCCGCCCGTTGCGAGCACCGGCGCATCACGAGACCGTGTTGGACCATTCCCCGGTGCCGCCGCCCTCGAAGCCGTCGTAGAAGAGCATCCCTGCCCCTTCGTAACAGCCGATGTCCACGATGCCGTTCTCCACACGCGGTCGCACGTCCAGGTCGGTAGGACCGAGGCCTCCCGGAGGCGAGTTATTCCCGGTGTCGATGCCCGGTGAGCCATGATCCAGACGGTAGTTGTGGTAGGGCAGACCAGGATCCACGAAAACCGGGTCAACACCGATGAGGTTGTTGCCGGTGCCTACCCCTGCGTCAAGATTAGCGTTGGTGCCGTTGCCGTAGGCAATGGAGTTGTAGAGGGTGACGGTAGAGGTGTCGTACTCGAGAAGCTGGATCCCCGTCAGGGTGTGATCCGCCACCGTGAGGTTCACAAGCTGCAGTTCCGTGGTGTCACAAGCAACTCCATACAGGCCGTTCTGGTCGCCCAGTGCCACGGCCGAGTCGGTCAACAGGAGCGAGCTGTCATTTTCACACCACAATTTCAGCTGCTCCGACAGGCCGCCGGTGGTATCGCTGTTCAAGGCCCACGTGCTTCGCCGGACGATGAGATGTGCGTTGCCTGTGAGGCGCAGGAAGCCTCCGCTGCCGCTCACCGCGGGGTGTGATCCAGAGGCAGTGTTGTCCGTGACCCGCAGATTGAGGATCTCGCCGCCGGCGTCCTCGATCAGGCTGAAGAACTGGCCGGCCCCGTCCTTCCGACCGGTGTCACTGGAGGCGATGTTCTCCTCCACCCACGAATGCTCCACCAGGAAGGTCGCGGTGCCGGAAGCGACGATCATGAGCCCGGCCCCGGCCGCGGCTCCTGTGCCGGATGTCACCGTGGCGGTGTTGTCGTAAACCTGACACCTCTTGACCTCCAGACGCTCGGTGTCGTCGAGTTGGGCCCAGACCCCACCCCCGTAGCAGAAACCGATGGAGCTGGCGTCGTTGTCCCGAATGATGAGGTTCGTGAGCTTGACCGTGGGGTTGGATGTTCCGGTCGGCAGAACTCTGATGCCGGCGCCGTTGTCGGCGGCGCCGTTCACGATCGAAAATCCATCCAGAGTGAACGACCCGCCGCTGATTCTCACGTCCACCACCCGGCCGACGCCACCGCCGTCGATGGTGGTCATGGAGGGATCGCCGTCCCGCTCCGTGAAGGTGGAGTTCCAACCGCCGGTGATGGTGATACTCCCGGTCATGAAGGTGGACGGTATGGTCACGTTCTCCGTGTAAGTGTACGGCGCCTGGACATCCACGTCAGAGAAGACCCCTGAGGCGCAGGCGTTCACCGCCGCCTGGATGGAGGTAAAGTCGGCGCCGGTCGGTCCCACCGTATAGCGGGCCACCTGGGAACGCGCCGCCACGGGCGCCAAGAGAAATACCGCCAGGGCAAACGGGACGATTCGGCTCCGGCGCGGAAACACGGCGATAGGGGACTGGGCTCGACTCATGGTTCTGACCTCCTTCGGCTCAGGCAAACCCGAAAGCCGGTCACAGCCGAGCGATCGACCGCCAGCGCCGTCCACTCGGCCACCGACCTGCGAAATTGCCGTATATTAGAAATATAGGTTTACGTTCGCCTCTTTGCAACCACCAAGAGGTGTACACTGGATTCGAGATTTTTCAGGGTGTCAGGCGGGTGCACGGAGATTTTGAGATGACTACCCTCCACGAACTGGATCGGATCGCGATCAACGTCAAGGCGCGTCGATTGCTCGGCCGTCTCCTCTATCACAACCCGTCAGAGCAGCTTCACCTATTTGGATTTCTGGTCACGCCATTCGCGGAACTTGATTCTGGGGTCTCGCGGGTCGGGTCGGCCGGTGGAGCGTGTGAAGGCTCGGGCGAGCTTGGGGTTGATCTCCACCATGGAGGAGTTGCCACCAATGGTGATGTCGCCCACGTCCGAGCTGCTGATGCCGCCGCGGCGGCACACAATGGCCAGCAGCCGTCGTGGATCGGCGCCGTGGTGCTTGCCCCAACTGACCTGGAATCGGGCCCAGTTGCCCGACGAAGGCCGTCGTCCCCTCGGGTGGTTGTGCCGGGAGTCTCGACCATCCTGGATGGACACAGGTTTGATGTCGCGTGGCGCGCACGGGCCGCCGTGGTCGGCTTCGCCCAGGAGGGTTGCTACGACGGCCACGGGGTCGCGACCCTCAAGCAGTTCGGCAGCCACTCTGTGGAGGCGGTCCACATCATTGTGGTCTGAGGCGCCGAGTTCGGAGAATCGCTCGAGGAGCCGCCGGTCAGCGGCGCGGTCGATGTCGTCGCGGCTCGGAATATTGGTCTGGAGGGCCTTGATGCCGGCGTGACGCAGCATGGCATCCACCCGTCGGAAGGCGCGTGGAGGGACGAAGATCAGGCTGCGGCCCTTGCGCCCGGCACGGCCGGTGCGGCCGCTGCGGTGGGTCAGCATTTCGACGTTGTCGGTTGGGTCCACGTGGATGACCTGGGCGATGTCCTGTACGTCGAGGCCGCGCGCCGCCACGTCGGTAGCCACCAAAATCGGCGTCTGGCCGCGCCGGAAGGCGTTCAGGGTTGCGGTGCGCTCGCGCTGGTTGAGGTCGCCGGAGAGTGGACGCGTGGCAAAGCCGAGGTCGGCCAAGGCGTCGGACAGCCCGGCGGTGTCAATGCGGGTCCGCACAAAGACCAGGGTTTTGGCCTCGGGTTCCATGAGCAGGATGTTCACCAAAGCGGAGAGGCGCTGGTTCGGGGGCACCACCATGGTGTGGAATGCGATGTCGGAGTTGGACTTTCCGGGCGTGGTACCGGCGACCATTACGGAGTTGCGTTGGTGGCGGGCCGCTACCGACTGCACCGACCGTGGAAATGTGGCGGACATGAGGTGGGTGCGGCGTTCCTCCGGCGTGGCCTCGAGGATCGCCGAAACCTCCTCTTCAAAACCCATGGCCAACATCTCGTCGGCTTCGTCGAGGGCGACGACGCACACTCGGTCGAGCTGCAGGCTGCCTCGTTCGAGGTGATCGCGCACGCGGCCCGGCGTACCCACCAGCACCTGTGGGTCTCGCTTGAGTTCTCGGAAGTCGATGCCCAGCGACGTGCCGCCCGTGAGCGACACCACGGTGGCGCCGAGGGGCCTGAATAACCACGATAGTTCTTCGGCGAGCTGGACCGCCAATTCCCGGGTTGGGGCCACGAGCAAAACCGAAGGGCGCGCCCGTACCGGGCCGCGATTTTCCAGGGTCACGGCGGCAGCCACCTCGTGGGCCACCAACAGGCCCAGCGCCACGGTCTTGCCGGAACCGGTCTGCGACGAGATGCGCAGGTCGCGGCCAGCGAGGTCGGGATTCAGGACGGCGGTTTGGATCGGAGTCAGCTCGGTGAAGCCGCGATCGGCGAGAACGGCGCCGAGGCCCTCGGGGACCTCCGCGAAGGGGGTGTCATGCATGGGGATATTTCCAATAGTTATTGGTCGTGGGCGTTTTCACACCGAGACGAAGGTTCATGGGAGGGCTGCTGGTGTGAACTCACGAGAGGGCCACACGCCCTGGAAGCGCCGCAGTGTAGCAGAAAACCCGACAAACCGCCCGTGATGGGACAAAGATATGAATCCTTGCGCCCTGCTGCCGCCGATTCGAAGCTCGGGGATGCGATCGCAAGCCGAGACAATCTCGATGTCGTCCGGGGTGCAGGTGAGCACCCGTGCGAGATGTTGCCGAGCCAGCTCACGAACCGCGGCGCTCGGGTTTGACTCTGTCGTTCCGATGGCCGAAATCAGCCTTGGGATGTCATCGCTGCTCCGGGTTGCGACGGCGTGGATCGCATCGCCATGCACCGTGACCTGTACGTACGCGGTGTATCCCTGATGGTGGACCTGTGTGGGTCCTAGCCCGGTCTTCTCACCGGCGGCTGTCTGCTGCGACCGCAGATATGGCACACCGTGCGGGTCTTTTCGCGATTCGTCTTCTGCGATGTACCGTCGGGTACGACTCGTCGCCTCATCACTCAAAAACCCACGCTGCGCACCATCTTTGCGGTCTCGCGACGAAACCCGGTGAGAAGATCGGGCTGCCAAGGCCATCGTGACTTCGAAGGCTCTCGGCGAGAACACGGTCGTAGGATTCTGTCGTTTGAAGAGCTTGTAGGCACTTTCTTTGCACGCCCACAACGTCCATCGCAGCTCATTCGAGTTGGGGCCCGCTTCGATCAGCCGATACTCGTCGGCCGTGAACACCCGGCGGTCGAAACGCGGGTGGCGTGACTCCGGTTGTGTTTCCCGATCCCCGAGGTCTACAACATCATTGCCGACCATCAAGTCAATACCTAAGATGAGAAGTTCTCACCGGCGATCTGTACCGAATTCTTGGACTCTGGATTGCCCCCGCTGCACCCTTCAGGCTCGCGGCGGTTTCCACTTTCAGAAAGCCTCGACAGACCTCCGGGTATGCCTGCGTTTTCTTCAAGCACCAGAGCCTCAAGTATTCGACACATCTCATCCGGCAGAACCACTCATCTTAGGTAATCCTCCTCCATCTCTTGGATTCGGTGCATGATCTGCTCGGAGATCTCGACCGATCCGCGCAGGCCTTCGTGCTCGGTGCGCGGTTCGAGCCACGAGGTTGCACAGTAGAAGTTCTCGCCATGGACCGGGAAATTCGAGTACTGGTCTTGATGATCGCCGCGCAGGTAGACACAGAGTACGCGGGCGCCGGGCAGACCCTTGATGAGCCGACCCGTGCCGAGCGCTGGATTGGTGTTGCATACTCGGCCGGTCCGGCTGCGGCCGCCCTCCGGAAACATCAGCACCGCATGGCGATGCGTGAGCAGATGCCGCAATTTCTTCAGTACGAGAGAAATCTTGGTCCTGTCACCACCGCGGATCACGGGAATGCACTTCGCCAAATAGGCGCCGACGCGGGGCAGGAGTTTGTGTGCGAAGTTCTTTCTCTCCGGCACATTCCACGGCACCTTCTTGAAATGCGCCAGGTACCACCATGACGGGGCGAGCGCCCACGCGATGAGTGGCGAGTCGACCATCGTCAGATGGTTGGCACAGACCATCACAGGACCGGGGGCGTCGCGGATTTCGCTCCGAAACTGCCGCCTGATCCTGCGGTGATCAACGATGCTCCACCGGTACTTCACGCGCACAACAAACGAGATAAGGGTCAAAGTTAGTGGCGCGCAGCACCACGCAATCAGGTTCTGCGCAACCAACGCGAACCGATCGCGCAACCGCAGTCCTGAAGTGCTCATCTCAGCCTCTGACCCATTAACAATTTCCTCCTGGACGAGAACTTCTTGTCGTTCGCCTTCGGACTGACAGCTGATAACTGACGGCGCCCGGTGAAGCCGCCTCGGCTTTGCCGGGTCAAGCCTTATCCAATTCTTGCTTCGATGAGCTGCAGGGCATCGCCGATGGTGGTCACCGAGTCGGCGTCATCATCGGCAATCTCGATGTTGAAGACGTCTTCGAAATCGAGAATGACATCGACGAGCCGCGCCGAGTTGACGCGCAGGTCTTCGAGAATATTGGTCTGGGCTGACACACCTTCGAGGGCCTCTTCGTTTTTCGTATAACGTTTCAGGATTTCCACAACTTTGTCGAAAATGTCTGTATTTGTCATTGGTGACTCCCTTTTTTGTTCCTATTTGTTGATCCATTTTTTTAAAACGACGCAGGCGTTCACGTCCCCAAAACCGAAACCGGCTTTGATGATGGTTTGAAGCTCAGGCATGTCGCGGCAGGTGTGAGGTATTGACGTTTTGTGGGCCTCGATTTCCGGATGCACATCTTCGCAGTTGATTGACGGGTGGACGATCCCCCCCTTGAGCATGGCGATACAGGCAATAGACTCGATGGCGCCGGCAGCGCCCAGGCTGTGGCCGATCATCGATTTTGTCGAGGTGATGGGCGGGAGCTCGCCCGGTTCACAGTCCAGCGCATCGGCCCATGACAAAACCTCCCGGGCTTCGGCGCCGGTTGCCGTGAGGTGACCGTTGATCGCGTCGATTTCGTGGATACCGATGCCGGCATTGGCCAGGGCGCTCCTCACGCACCGCTGTACCGACACGGGATTTGGCGCGGTCATCGATCCGCCCATGCGGTGGCCGCCGCAGTTGACCCATCCGCCGAGGACCTCGCCGTGAATGCCGGCGCCGCGTTCGACGGCACTTTCGAGATCCTCGAGCAGCAACATGCCGGCTCCGGCGCCGGGAACGAATCCAGCGGCAGAAGCACTCATCGGTCTCGAGGCTGCATGGGGATCGTCGTTGAAGCGCCGGGACAGCACGCGCATGGCATCGAAACCGGCCCAGCTGTAATGGCTGGTGCCTTCGACGCCGCCGCAGAGCATGCGTTTTGCCCGTCCGCTGCGAATACGCTCCAGACCCATGATGATGGCTTCGGTGCCGCTGCTGCATGCGCTCGAATTGCTTGTCACCTGGTTGCCGAGCGCAAAAAGGCCGGCGATGCGCGCCGACACGCCGCTGCCCATCACCTGCTCGACAATTGTGCTGCCGAGCCGCCGCACACGCCCGGAATTGGTCAGTGGAACGACTTTTTCGCCAACGGTGTCGAGACCTCCGACACCGGTACCGATGATCGCACCGCAGTCCCAGTCAACCTCATCGTCATCGAGCTTCGGTCGCGCGAAGCCCGCGTCGAGCCAGGCATCGACTGCGGCGACACACCCGTAGCGGTGGCTCGAGTTCATTGCCAGTAGATCATCTTCGTCGAAGGTGCGTTGGGCGATCTCGTCGACGCCGTGTGGGATGCCGGCCACGTGACAGCCGAATTTCAGTTCTTCCATGATCGGCATGTGTTGGATGCCCGAAAGGCCGCCGCGCAAAGATTCCGAAAAATCTTGGATCGTATTGCCCACCGAGGAAACGATGCCGAGACCGGTGATGACAACCCTGCGCGTCATTGTTTCATCCCCATGCCGGACACGGTGCCCGAACACACGACGGTACCGTCTTCAAGACGCATTTCGACCGTTGATCTCAGTTTGAGCCGTCGGAAGAACAGCTTGCGTCCCGTCGTGATGACGCGATCCCCGGGTTTGACGATTCCGGTGAAGTCGACCTGCATATCTGTGAACATTGTGACCACTTTTCTCACCTCTTCGATCCCTTCCTGCCGGGCGAGCAGGTGAATGCCCAACGCCACAACTCCGACCTGGGCCATCGCTTCAACGAGGATGACGCCCGGGGTCACCGGGTTTCCCGGAAAATGACCGCGGTAGAAATCGTGGTCTTCCCTGAAACGGTAGGCTGCAACGATCTCTTCATCGCCGATTTCGAGGATCTCGTCGACGAAGAGGAAGGGTTCCTTCTGGGGCAATTCGGCGAGGATTTCACTGGGTGTCAGCACACTCACGACGACATCCTTCCGCCACGCGATTTCTTTGACGGGTGTGGGTAATCGGGATAGGTGATGTCGCGGAAGAGGCCGACTTTGGCCCTTTGAATCGAGTAGATCGGGTCTGAGTCAACCAGAACCCTTGCATCGCCGATCGCGATGCACGAACCTGATTTCGGCAGGTTGGAAAATCGCACAATGTCGATCTCATAACGCACGACCTCGTCATGCGGGCGGATCTGACCCGAGAAATCGATCTCGCCGCAGCCGAGAGCCCGGCCGGTTCCGAGGCCGCCTATCCAGGCACAGTAGAAACCGATCAGTTGCCACACGGCATCGACGCCGAGACAGCCGGGCTGTACCGGATCGCCGGAGAAATGGCACTGGAAGAACCAGTCGTCGAGTCGCACCTTGCGATCGGCCTCGATGCGGCCGCGGGCGCCGTGGCTCTCGATGAGTGTGATCTGATCGACCATCAGCATCGGTGGAATCGGCAAGCGGGCGCCAAAGCCCTCCGGGGCGTCCTCGAGCAGTAATCCGTGGCCGAAGGCCAGGACCTCGGTGTGATCGAAGAACGAACGAGAACGAAAGTCTTGGTATTTCATGATGTCATCCTTGGGTCATCCCAAACCGAATCATGAATCCTCCCCAGGTCAGTCCTGAGCCGACACCGACGACGGCGATGTCCTCGTCGTCCCGCCATTGGTCCCAGCGCCCGGAAATCACCGAGGGGGAGCCGGCGGCAGCCGTGTTGCCGAAGTCTTCGACGTTGCTGTGGTGGCGCTCGGACGAGATCCTGGCCAGACGGCACACCGAATCGAGCATGATCCTGTTGGCCTGATGGCCCACGAAGTGGAAGGGTCTTTCATCCGTCCGGTACTGGTGCGCCAGTGCCTTGAGAATGCGGACTGTTTTTTTGATGGCGAAGGTCTGTACGGTGCGGCCTTCCTGATCGAAATGGCCGGTGCGGGGTACGACAACCTTGCCGCAGCTGGCCGGGTTCGATTCAAGGCTCGTGCCTTCGATTACGGCCCTGCCCGGAATTCGATGTGACACCACGGCGGCGGCGGCGCCATCGCCCCACAGCACCGCTGCGGCCCTGTCCGAGTAGTCGACGCAGGTTGTCAATCGTTCGGCGGCAACGATGAGGACACACTCGGGCGTCTTGTCGGGGTTCATCCACGACAGGAGGTTCATTGCGGCGATCAGGCTGGTGCACGCCGAGTTGACATCAAACGCCGGAACCTCGAGGCCGAGTGCGTTGGCGATGTTACAGCTCTCGGCCGGTGAAACCGTATCGGGCGCACAGCCGCCGGCGATGACCATGCCGATATCGCTCTTTGAAAAACCCGACCGCTCGATCGCCATCTCGGCGGCGCGGCGGCCCGCTTCGGCATTGGAGACCTCAGCAGCCTCCATAGCCGCCCGCGTATCGCGGTTCAGAGTCGTGCGAATGTAGTCGAGCGGCAAGACGGTGCGGCGCGAACGGATGCCGACCCGATCCATGATCCATTCGTCGTCCGTTCCGATGTCGAGGTCTTTGAGAAATCGATTGGTGATCTCGTTTGGAGGATGATAATGGCCGAGCCCGTGCAGGTGAAGCGTCATCGCCTCACCCCTGAAACGTGCTCGCCGCCGTCGATTCGGATCACATCGCCGTTGACCCACGCCGCTTCGTCGAGGGACAGGAGGTAGACCATGTTGGCGACGTCGTCCGGGACTGTCAGCCGGCCGAAGGGATTGCGGCTCTTCGCATCGGCCATGAGCTTGTCGTAATTGTGGATCAGGCGCAGCGCCGGGGTATCGGTCACACCGGCCTGGAGCACGTTGCAGCGAATGCCGTAGGGGCCGAACTCGACCGCGATCGATCGCGCGATCGACTCGAGCGCGACCTTGGCTGCAGCAACTGCGGCGTAGCCTTTCCAGGCGACCGTATTGCCTTCGCTCGTCAGGCCGAAGACCCTCGCGTCATCGGCGAAGATGCCTCGGTTGAAGATCTCCTGGACCCAGCCGAGCAGGCTCGTTCCCATGGCGTGAATCGTGCGTGCGAGGTCCTCTTCTTCGAGGAAGAGGCTTTCGGAAAAGCGGGTCGAGGTCGAAAGCAGCTGGTAGGCGTCATGTCCTTCGGCCAAGAGTTCGTCGATTGTTGCCTGCAACTCGCTCTGTTTGAGCTGCAGTTGTTCGGCCAGAGCTGTGACCGCACTGTGATCGGCCTGAAACTCTTTGACCGCAAGCTTCAGGTTCCCGAAGGCGATCGAGTGCAACACGACCTTGATGCGGCCGTCGCAGCCCATTGCGTCGTGGACTTCGTCCAGGACCCGACTGCGAATGTCGGAGCTGAGCGCATCCGAATTGAAGGCCCGAACCTGAACGCCGAGCGCTCGCATGCTTTCGAACTCGGGCTCGATGCGCTTCATCGCTCCGCGCCGGTCGCGATGGAGAATAGCGAGGTTCATTCCATGACGCGCCAATTTGTGCGCCGTTGCCAGACCGAAACCGCTCGAACCTCCGAGGATCAAGGCCCAGTTGTTCTCAGGAAAAACCACGCGTGACTCCCTTTTCCGTATCGTTCCTCCATCCGGGATGTATGGCCATAGGCGCAGCGGAAACCTCTACAGCCGGAAGGAGAAGCCGAGTCTTGCTTCACATCATTTCGGCGTCAAATTTCTTGTGAGTTTTTACAATTTTCGAAGAAAACGTTATATTCCTAACATGAGAACCATTCGCGATGTCTTGTCGAACGTAATCGCTTCAACCCCGTTCCTGGAATCAGCCTTGGCTGATGGGATTCTGAACTTGACGGCTTTTGCGCGGAGTATTCGCCCTGAGGTCGAGGCCGACCTCCTGCGTCCGGTCAGCGTGGGTTCACTCGTCATGGCTTTGAAACGTATGATGCCGAAGCTTGAAAGCACTTCGTCATCACCTGCCGTACCCTGGAGTGTCGGCGATCTCACCGTACGTTCCCACCTCAGTGAACTGACCCTGCAGTGGTCGGACACCGTGCTGGCGAAGCAGCAGCAGTTCCTCGAAGCGATGCGCGAAGGTGCGCAGCGCTTTGTCGCTTTTGCTCATGGGGTTCGTGAGGTCACCGTGATCATGGATTCCGATATTGAACATCTCGCCCGAGAGATCTTCAGCAGCGAACGCTGCCTCTCACGTATGAGCGACCTCGCCGCCATCACTCTCAGCCACTGTCCGGATTCGGCATCGACCCCGGGCGTGTACTACGAAACCCTCAAGTGCCTCGCGATGAAGGCAATCAACGTAGTCGAAGTCATCTCGACCCCGACCGAGTTCACGGTCGTCGTGCATCACAGTGACGTCGATTACGCTTTCACCGTACTCCGTGGAGGCATCGCCGACCGCCGCTGCCCGGTCTGAAGGGTCTGCGGCCGCAGCAGACAGCTGGTGAGCTCCCCACCTGGGCTGCGCTACCGGGACACACCGGGAAGAAACTCGGCATCGCCTATGCAATTTGTCACTTTTTTGTGGTAGCGGGCTTCCAGCCCACGGTCGGGAAAGTCGCGTGTGTTATCAGTCTCGTTTTCGGACCGCAGGCTGGAAGCCCGCTACCACAATAGGCGCTCATCACAATTATCAAACGGTTGAAGTTTCTTGAGAGGTCGGGTTAGATCAGGTACAGCGTTGAGCGCAGGGTCTCGTAGACCCCGACACCGATGAACACCACCGCGGTGATTCGTCGGGCCCAGATCTCAAATGCCTGCACCCGGTCCAAAGCCTTGCCGAGCCGGCCGGCGCCGGCGGCCAGCAGTAAGGCAAACGCCGCTACGGGAAGATCAGTGCCGATACCGTATACGGTCGGCAGGAGCAATGGCGAACCGTGGTCTACGGCCAAGGGGACGAGGCTGCCGAAGAACAAC
>JAIOSJ010000284.1 GCA_021107705.1 Thermoanaerobaculales bacterium
AGGCGCAAGAAAATCCTGAGAGCCTCTTCCTCCCCTGCACTGAGGAGGGTATGGAGTTCTCGAATGAGCTCGGTCACACCTTTAGCTTCGCTCATTCTTCCTCCTCAATTCATCCGACGGCATTCCAATCGGTTTGGTCTCCCGAACCGACTGTGTATCTTACCCGGCCGTTGTGTTCTGACGGTTATCGCTTAAAAAACCCTGTCGACGGCTTGCCGCCGCTTTGTTTGAGACGCTGATTAAGGTCTCGGATCCTTTCGTTGAGAGCGTTGATCTTCTTCTCCGATTCAACGTTCAGGCGTTGAACCTCTGCCTGGGCGGTGATCAGTTCCTTGTTCTTCTCGCCACTTGAATCGGTCGATTGTTCGATCGTCGCCCTGAGGTCTTTGACTTCTGCCTCCAACTGCTCGATGTGATCGTCCTTCTCTTGGAGCTTGACCTTGTGACGTTCTTCAAGCTCTTCATAAAGGTGTTTCGTTTCGAGCAGTTCGGTGATCTGCGAAAAGTCCGCAGCTGAAGGTGCCATTTTTCCCTCCCGGAATTTCTCCTCGATGCTTGGAAACATCTTTCGGAGCTTGAGCGAAAGGTCATCTGGATCTGCCGATGCGTCGATCGCCTGGTCATAGGTAATGACGTCATGGGCAAGCAGACCGATGAGGCTCTGATTCATGGTCTGCATCTTGTAATAGGTGACCGATTTCTCCATCTCCTCGCTGATTTCCTTGATTTCGCCCTGCTCGATGTGCTTGCTGATTTTGGGCGAGTTCAGGAGGATCTCGCAGGCGGGCAGACGTTCGGTCGCTTCCTTGTTCTCCACCAGCGTCATGGACACGATGCCACGCAGGACCAGGCCGAGTTGGGCGCGGATCTGTTCCTGCTGGTCCGAGGGAAACGAATCGATGATCCGGTCTACCGTCTGAGCTGCAGAGTTGGTGTGAAGAGTCGAGAAGACGAGATGGCCCGTTTCGGCAGCGGTGATGGCGGTGGAGATCGTGTCCAGGTCCCGCATTTCCCCGACCATGATGACGTCGGGGTCCTGACGCACTGAGTTCCGCAGGGCTTCCTGGAAACTCGGTGTGTCAGTGCCGACCTCCCGCTGGGAAATAGTGGCCTTGTCATCTGAGAAGAGGAACTCGATCGGGTCTTCAATGGTGACCACATGGCAAGGTCGGGTGGTTGCGATCTTATGGATAAGGGCTGCAAGCGTGGTGGACTTCCCCGACCCGGTGGGGCCGGTAATGAGAACCAGGCCGCTCGGGAAATCGGTGAAAGTGTCAATGACTTCCGGGAGGTTCAACTGATCGACGTTGAGGATCTCAAACGGAACCCTCCTGAAGACCGCCGCCATGGTTCCTCGCTGGAGGAAGACGTTGCAGCGAAAACGTGCGACTCCCGGTACGCCGTAGCCGATGTCCACGGCCTGATTCCTTTCGAAAATTTGTCGCTGCGCCGTCGTCATGACCGGTTCAAGCATGGTCTCAACTTCTTCTGGTTTGAGCGGAGTGGCCTTGACGGGAATCAGCCGACCCTGAATCCGCAGGAGCGGTGGTCGCATAGGCTTCAGATGGAGATCCGAAGCTTCCTTCTTGGTCATGAACATGAGTAGCTCTTTGAGCTCCACGATTCCCTCCGATCTCACATGATACAGGATTTTTTTTTGCAGGGCCGGGTTAGAATTCCTTCCATGAAGACGAGAAGGATTGTGTTGTGTATTTTGGCTTTTGGTTGGACTGTGATGGCTTCGGCCGACGGGGACCAGAGTCTCAGAGATGCTTTTGCGGTACAGAGTCGGCTCTACAACGCCGAGTCCGATCGGTACCTGGCTGCTCGGCAGAGAGACGGCCACAAAAAGGCTCAAAATATAAGATAGATCTCTCGCAAAGAGCGTAGAGGACACAGAGGGGGAGAAGAGGAAGAGGGTTTCTCGTAAAGACATCTTGACAGCAATTATGATAAGCATCATGATGTTTTCATGAGAACGACACTGACGCTTGAGGACGATCTTTCGCGTGGACTCAAAGAAAGGGCTCGCGCCTCGGGCAAGAGCTTCAAAGAAGTTGTCAACGAGACGATCCGGCGTGGATTGAGTGTTGGGGATAGGCCGCCTGAGGATGACGAGCCCTTTCGGGTTCAGGCCAGGGCATGTGGGTTCCGGTCCGGCGTTGATCCCCTCAAGCTCAATCAGCTCTATGACGAGATGGAGTTGGAGGATGCTCGGCGCAAAATCGACCTTTCGGTGTATGAACCGTGATCGTTCCGGACATCAATCTGCTGGTGTACGCCTATAACAGCGATGCTCCCTTTCATGATGATGCTCGGGTCTGGTGGGAGGATCTTCTTTCCGGCTCCGGTTCGGTCGGGCTGGCATGGGTTGTTTCGCTTGGCTTTGTTCGCATTATGACCAGTCGGGCGGTATTGACCGACCCACTGATGCCGGGAGAGGCCATCAGCTACGTGCGCTCATGGTTGCGTCGCCCACAGACCCACGTTCTCCAACCTGGCCCTCGGCACCTGGAGATTCTTGCCGCAATCATGCGTGACTCTCGGGTTACCGGGCGGATGACGACGGATGCGCATCTTGCCGCCCTGGCTATCGAGACCCAGTCCGAACTGCACTCGAACGACACGGATTTTTCGCGTTTTCAGGGACTGCGGTGGCGAAATCCGTTGTCCGGGGGCGAAAACCGCTGACCGTGGACCGGGGCGGTTGGCCGGGACGGTTGACAGTGGGCCGGGACAGGGACCGTCGACCGTTGGTCGGGGGCGCGCTCGATTGTCTGAGGTTGCTGACAGGTGCGGATGTGACCCCGGAAATATGAGTGGGAGCGCGGGGCTCCCGCCCCCGCATCGTACCGATGGGGATGCGGATGCTGCTCCGGCCCCGGTCTACGGATTCGGGCTCGGTCAACGGATGTGGCCTACGGGAAGGTTGTTGTCCATGCCGAGGTGTTTCCCGATTCGAAACTATCGACGAATACTTCGGAAATTCCCTCGTAAGCACCAATATCAACAACGCCATCAACGATTCGAGGACCGCCGTCGCAGTCTGCCGGGCCAAGTCCACCCTGAGGCGAGTTTGTTCCCTGGTTCTCTGCTGGTGATCCGATTCGCAACCGGTAATCGCGCTCTTCCGGATTAACAAAAAACGGGTCTTGGCCAATCAGGTTGTTCCCAGAATTCAGGCTGCCCGCTAAAATCTCTACATCCGATGCGTTTCGGCTGAGAATCGTGTTGAAGAGACTCGTTTGCGAATCGTCGTACACGGCAACTGTGAAACCGGCCCCCGGGGAATCGACAATCGTCAAATTGGTGTTTTGAATGGTAACCGAATGACCACCAGCCAAGACGCTGTTTGTGTTGCCGCCAGCAACTACAGAATCTGTCATCGTCACAGTTCCGAGGATTAACTGAAAGTCGGCGTTGCCCGTGTTTGATTCGTTGTCGAGCCACAGACAGCGTCTCACAGTCAAACCCATTCCCGAGAGTGAACCGCCACCGGCCCAAGAGTGACCTGCCCCTTCAATGCGGTTCCATGCAATTACCGAGTCGAGGAGCCTCCCATTGGCATCGTCATCGATGATCAATAGGACTCCGCCGTACTGCAGGTTTCTGTCAGGATGGCTTCCGGATACAACATTGTCTTCTACGACCAAGTCGGAAAGTAACACGGTCGATGAATCATGTGCGGTAACGTACAGCCCACCTGCAAGCGCTGGACCCATCCCACCAGACGCGAGGTTTCCGCTGATTCGGCAATTCGTCAGGTAAAACTCGGATTGGCCATAGACAGTCGCCCAAACGCCGCCTCCGCTTGCTCCGGATTGCACCACAGAGTTGTTGACGACATCACAATGCGTGATCCGCACAACACCGTTACTGGTTGGATAGACGTAGACGCCACCGCCAAGCGCAAAACTGTCAGAATAGCCACCGGTAAGGGTGAAGCCATCGGCTACCACTTCTCCGCCACCGTTTTCAACCCGAAGTGGCCGGCCTGCTAAATCCGAATCAATCACCGTTGCCGATGGATCCGTTGTACGGGACAAGAATAAACCGTCCCAGCCTCCTAAGAGGGAGAGGAAACCGGATGTCATCGACGAGGGAATAACTAGATTCTCAATGTATGACCCAGTCTCCACCCTGATTTCATTGTCACCGCCGAGGCCAACTGCGTAGTCGATGGCACCTTGGACTGTAGTGAAGTCTCCGGATGGCCCAACTGTCAGAATCGCAGCGGGCGCATCGATGGCTGAATAGAAAATTGCAATGCAGAAGACCAAGATAGCCAATTTTCCCCACCTTGAGAATCTTCCTTCAGCGTTGGTGTCCAACATATTTTTGTCCCTAGTTCTTTGTGGTCGTTCGAACAGTAATCAGGCAACAATCCAGGAATTCATTCTACGAGATGGGTGCTTGGAAAACAACGACTCGGAATTGCCAAAGCGCTTTGAGAAAGGGCTTGTATCAACGCCCGGTGGGGCCGGAAACCGTGGACCGGGATGGGGGCCGTCGATCGGGACGGTTGACCGGAACCGCGTTCGGTTGTTCAATGTGGCCCTCGCCATTTTCCGAGAATGAAAATTCAACAAAACCTGCGCGAAGCGCGAACTACTAGGAGCGCGTGCCGGATTGGCCCTTCACGGTACCGATAGGTAAATTGTCAATCCAGAAGGCCAATATGGTGCGCGGTCCTAATAAAAATCATGGCTCTTGATGAAAGCTTCTCCTTGGATTTTCTCGAAGCGCCGGGCCTTGACCGAAATCGTGCCGTCCTGTATTTGCAGGGAACCCTCGATCAGCAACAGGGGCGAGCTGACGATCAACTGACGGTGTTGGCGGTAGAGGTCGGGTTTGACAATGGCCTGTACCGTTCCTCCTTCGTCTTCCATGGTTAGAAAGACGAAGCCCTTGGCCGTGCCGGGGCGTTGGCGGACTATGACGGCGCCGGCGACCGTGATCAGTTGGCCGTTTCGACAGCCTTTGAGCCGGGCCATCGGGGTGACGCCGCGCCGATTCAGCTCCGGTCTGAAGTAGTGCATCAGATGGGGGCCGGTGGTCAGATTGAGGCCGGAATAGTCGGCCATGGTCTCTTCGATTGCGCTCATCTCCTCAAGCGGTGAACCCTCCTCCGGCGCCAGGCGTTCGAAGAGAGGTCTGTTGCGGCCGGAAACCTCGGCGACCTGCCACAGAGCCTTGCGTCGGGAGAGCCCAAAGGCGCCCAGCGCGCCGACGTGAGCCAGGCGTTCCAGCTCGTCCGATGACAGCTTGCAGCGGCGGGCAAGGTCGGTGGGATTGGTGAAGGTGTGAGCCCTCTGTTTGGTTTCAATCCTGTCACCGGCGTCCCGCTTGAGACCGTGGACCCACCGCAGTCCCAGGCGGATCCCCCCGTCTTCCCAGCGGCACCGCCACCCGGAACGGTTGACGTCGACCGGGTGGACCTCGACGCCCGCTCGTTGCGCGTCCTTGACCAGGGTTGCCGGGTGATAGAAGCCCAAGGGCCAAGCGTTGAGCAGACCGGCGTAGAAGGCCGTCGGGTGGTGGCACTTGAGATAGGCCGAGGCATAGACGATCAGGGCGAAACTGGCGGCGTGGCTTTCGGGGAAGCCGTAGAGGGCGAAGGAAGTAATGGCGCGGACGACCTCCTCCTGGCCCTCAGCCGTGATGCCTTTGGCGATCATGCCGCTTCGCAGTCGAGCCTCGATGCCCTTCATACGTTCGTGGGAGCGTTTGAAGCCCATCGCCCGGCGCAGTTCTTCGGCTTCGCCTCCGGAAAAGCCCGCCGCCACCATGGCGATGCGCAGGAGCTGTTCCTGAAACAACGGTACGCCGAGGGTGCGCTTGAGCACCGGCGCCAGGCTGGGGTGGGGGTAGCTGACGGGCTCCCGGCCCATTCGCCGTTGTAGGTAGGGGCTGGTCATCTTACCGGCGATGGGGCCGGGTCGAATGATCGCGACCTGGACGACCAGATCGTAGAAACACTCCGGCCGGTTTCGTGGTAGGGAGGCCATCTGAGCGCGACTCTCAATCTGGAAGACGCCCGCGGTGTCGGCACGTCGGATCATCGCGTAGGTTTCGGGATCGTCGGGCGGCAGATGGGCCAGGTCGAGGTCGATGCCTTCGTGGGAGCGGATCATCGGGATGGAGTCCTCGAGGGCGGCCAGCATACCCAGGCCCAGCAGATCGACCTTGATCAGGCCGAGGTCGGCACAGTCATCCTTGTCCCACTGAATGATCGTGCGCCCCTCCATCGCGGCGGGTTCCAGCGGAACCACTTCGTCGAGGCGGCCCTGGGCGATGACCATGCCGCCGGAGTGCTGGCCGAGGTGCCGCGGGAGGTGGTGGATCTCATGCCACAGGCGCTTGAAATGTCGAACGCGCCGGGCCTTCGGGTCGAAGCCCAGAGCTTGGAGTTCGGTGTCGAAGTCTCGGGCGCCCTCGTCGAACTCCTGCGAGGCGTGGCCGCCCAAACGCTTGGAGATCCGGCCTACCTGTTCGAGTGAGAAGCCCACCGCTTTGCCGACCTCACGAGAGGCGGAGCGATCCCGGTAGGTGATGACGTTGGCGGTCATGGCGGCGCCGTGGGGGCCGTACCGCGAGTAGACGTGCTGGATGACCTTTTCTCGCTGCGGGCCGGAGGGCAGGTCCAAATCGATGTCCGGCCACTCGCCGCGTTCTTCGGACAAGAAGCGCTCGAAGAGCAGTTCCATCTTGACCGGGTCTACTGCGGTGATGGAAAGGGCGTAGCACACGGCGGAGTTGGCCGCTGAGCCGCGACCCTGGGCCAGGATCTTTTCTCTTTGGCAGAAGCGAACGATGTCCCAAACGATCAGGAAGTAGCCGGCCAGGTCCAGCTTTTCAATCAGGGTGAGTTCCTTCTCCAGTTGTACCTGGGCGCACGCGGTCAGGGGTCGAAAGCGGCAGTGGGCGGCGGCCCATGTCACCTGGCGAAGGTAGGAATTGAGGCTTTCGCCCGGGGGTAGCGGATAGTCGGGAAAGCGATAGCCGAGGTCGTCCAGGGTGAAGTCCAGGCGATCCGCCAGGTCCGAGGCGCCGCCGATGGCTCGGGGCAGATCGGCAAAGATGCGTTGCATCTCAATGGGCGCCTTGAGGTGGCGTTCCCGCTGAATGTCGAGCAGACGACCGGCCGTGTCCAGGGTCACGCCTTCTCGGATACAAGCCATGACATCGGCAAGATCCTTGCTCTCGCGGTGGGCATAACGCACCCCTCCGGTGGCGACAAGAGGCAGGCGGAGGCGATGTGCAAAATCGATGAGGACGCGATTGCGGTGTTCCTCCTCGCGCAATCCGTGGCGTTGGAGTTCAATTGAGAGCCGATTCGGGAAGAGGCGATGGAGGCGTTCGAGCGTGCGGCGGGCTGGATCCGGGCCGCGAAGAATGAGGTGTTGAGCTACCACGCTTTCTGCGCTGCCCGTGATGCAGTGCAGGCCCGTGGTGTGGGCTTGGAGCTGAGCCCAGGAAGCCCGGGCTCGTGCCTTGGGGTGGTTGCGGGCCGCTTCGGTCAGCAGGCGGCAGAGGTTGCGGTAACCCTGCTGGTTTTCAACCAACAGGGTCAGGCGTGGTAACGGAGTCCCCGGAGGCGGAGGGTCCGGAACGATGCCGAGAGGCCCTGTCCGTTCGCCTGTCGCCTGTCTGGGGTCGCCGGCCGGTTTCCTCGAGCTGATAGCTGATCGCTGATCGCTGAGAGCTTCTTTCTGAGAGCTTTCCTCCAACACCACCTCCGCTCCCACCAAGGCATTGATCCCCGCCGCCTTGGCTGCCTTGAAAAACCGTGGCGCCCCGGACAGCGTGTTGCGATCGACCAGTGCCACGGCCGGCAGTTCCAACTCCACCGCCCGCTCGACGAGATCCTCGGGCAAAGACGCCCCCTCAAGAAAGGAAAACGCGGACGCGACGTGAAGTTCGGGGTAGGTCATTAAAGCCCTCAGCTCTCAGCCGGCAACAAAAAACACAGAGACACAGAGGACACAGAGAAGGACACACAGAGGATGGTTCTGATGGGACCGTTGGTCTGAGTCCGGCAAACGAGGACTTCGTCCTCTCTCGGCAGAAGGGAAACGCTCTCCAAGAGCAAGCTCTTGTCCCTCGTTTCCCTTCTGCCTCGGCACGCTATGCGTGCAGCCGGGCCTGGCGGCACAATCCCGAAAACGATTGGAATATACGAGATTATCGGAACTGTTCGCCCTGGCGGGCGAAGCCCGCTTTCTGAAGGGCTGCCCATCGATCGGGACGCTTGTGAACGCGGCGTGGGCAGCCCTGAAGATCAGCCCGCCCAGCGGGCGGGCGAACGCCGGGAGTGCCTTGGGGTTGTTCTCTGTGTTCCTCTGTGTCCTCTGTGTCTCTGTGGTGAATTTTGCAAGTGCCTGAGTTGAAAACCGCTCGCTGATAACTTCAGTCATACACCCCATCCCCAAACCAATCTCCCGAGGCGCAATCTCGGTAGATTCGATAGAGGCCGCCGCCGGAGAGTTCGACGTCCCAATATTCTCGGGCGATGGGTTCCTCTTTCCACCATCCCTCCTCGAGACTCCACGGCCCGGCGGCCACGTGTACCAGACCCTGGATGTGGGGCTCAGCGCCGTTCTCCGAGGCCACCGACACCGGGCGCTGGGACACGAAGCTGTGAGGGGGAGAGGGAGGAAGGTGGACCGGTTCTCGGGCCCTTTCGACATTGTTAACCTGAGACGGGCGGGCACAGGGACCCGCCCCTACAGTGGATGGACCTCTTCGATTCCTCGACTTCTCCACCAGCTGACAGCTTTCCTCAACAATCACCTCAAGCGCCACCGGTGGGCGCAGCACCCTGATTGCCAGCAGGCCTCGTCCCCGCCGAGGGACGCGACGGCTCTTCGGAGGCGGTGGTGGGTCGAAAGGGACAGTTGTGGCGCGTTCGGGGAGGTGTCCATACACGATGCGTGGGGAACCCACCCGATCGGGACCCAGGCGGGCGGCGAGCCGGGCGAGTGTGACGGCAAGCCGGTCGGGGTGAATTTCGGGCGCGCCGAAGAGGGTGAGTTGGGCCGAACGCGGCCGATCCGGATGAATGAGGCAGCGAAACGCCGTCACCGGCCCTTCCGGGGGATGAGCCTCAATTTCGAGGCGTGTGAGGGTCAGCAGGGCTTCGACATCTCGTGCCGGGGCGGGGAGGCGTATCAAGCGGCGGTCCGTGCCTTCGGGTTCGAATACCAGTTCCAACTCGAGCAAAATGCAGACCAGATCCTGATATTCCAGACGATGGTGGGTTCGTTCGAGGCACAGACGAAGGGCGGCAAGGAGGGGATCGACGGTGATGACCGGCCACTCCAGCTCCAGTCCTTCGGTCAGAATCGGCGGCGGATGGTGAGGCGCCAGAGGCTCGGGATCTTCGCCTCGGGCTGCACGATGGGCGGCTTCCCCGGATGGTCCGAGGCGAGCCGTGACTCGGTCGGCCGGAAGCCGTGCCAATTCGCCGGTTGTACGCACCCCCCATCGCTGAAGGGTTTCCCGAATGCGACGCGGTAGAGCGAGTTGGGTGAGAGGCAGGGGCGCCAGGAAAGCGGCCTCCTCACCGGCCGGGATCACCGTTGGAGAGTGAGGCATTCCGGCGGCGACGCGGGCGGCGAGCTTGGTGCCGGCGATGCCGGTCTGTACGATGAGGGAAAGGCCCTCGGCGGCGAGCATGGCCATGCGTCCGATTTCGTTCTCGCCGTCTTCTCCGGGGAAGAGTGCCCCCATACCGGCAACGTCGGCAAAGATCATGTCCTCACCGGCCTCCTCAACCCTTGGAGAGAGGGTTGAGGCTGCTTCGAGAAGGGCCTCGTGGGTCGAGCGTTCAGCGATCATGTCGCGACTCCGGGCGATAATGTCGGGAAGACGGCTGCGGGCCTGCGCCAGCGTCGTTCCGGGTCTGAGGCCGAAGCGCCATGCGGCACGGGATACGGCGACGACACGAGCCGCCGTACCGTTGCCCCGGCAGATCACGACGGCCTGTCCGCCGAGTTCCGGCTCGGCCCGAAGTCGGGCGGCCAGGGGAAAGCACGGTGCGAAGAGACAGGCGATGCGGGGCATGGGAAGCTCTCAGTTGAATCGTTTGCAAAATTCACCACAGAGGCACAGAGAACACAGAGGAACACAGAACCTACAACCGAGGTGGTCCAGACGTTCGCCCACCCGCCAAGGCGGGTCAATCTCAAGGGCCGCTCGTCCCTCAGAACTCAGGGAGTCCCGATGGACGACCGGCCCTTGAGAAAGCGGACTTCGTCCACCTGGGCGAACCAGCAAGGCAAGCTCTTGTTGTTCGATCGAGTCAATCTTACCAGCGCCAAGCCTGGCGTTACGCGAAGCGTATGCGGTTTGGGAGGGACGATCGACGAAAGCGTGCTGTCGGAGAACGTATCTTTCAAACCGCTGGGCGGACAGAGTCCGCGTGCCGGGCGTCAAGTAACGGCACCCCTCTCTGTGACTTTCTCTGTGCTCTCTGTGTCTCTGTGGTTGATTGTTTTCTGGGTTTTTGTAAGAGGCTAGGTTGATGGCTGGTGGCTCATGTCTCATAGACAAAAAACCAACACCAGTAGGGTGTAGCCGATGATCAGGAGACCGGCAGCGCCGCCGGTGGCTTCAAGAATATTCCGGGTAGGTTCATTTGCATTGGACATTTGAAAATTCCTCTCGGTTGGGGGTGATCATTGCTGCACTTTCGACGGCAGCGCCGAAGGCGGCTTCCGGCAGTGTGAGGGTGAGACGGATGATGCTTTCGTTGGGTTGGTGGTTACGGTGTTTGGCGAGTTCGAATCGGCCCCTCAATCCCTTGAGGGCTCGTACCTCTCCTGCATGACCGGACCAGGCGCCTCGGGATCGGCCGGCCTTCACCACGGCGCGAGCCGCGCAACCGCTCATTCGGTAGGGCGACCCCACCAGCACCACGGACTGATGTTCGGTGGCGCGGCGAGCCAGTCGTAACCACGCGGCCAGGGGTGCACGGCCCTTGACCGGGGGCAGTCCAAGATCGACGGCAACAAGAGGGAAGCCTGTAGAGAGCAGGAGTTCGGCGGCGGCAAGGGTGTCGGGTAGGCGCTGCGGCCGTACCCACAGCAGATGTTCGAGTTCAACTCCTGCTGCGAACGCTCCCTGTGGGTCCAGGTGCCCGCCCTGATCGACAAGAGCTGCGGGCTCACCGGTGGACGTGATCTGTTGGAGGGCCGTCAGGAGGGCGGCAAGGCGACCGCACGAGGGAGGTCCCACCAACTCGGTGAGGGCGCCGCGGGGCAAGCCGCCGCCGAGCAGACCGTCAAGAGCCGGTATGTCGGTAATCAGAGGTTTCTGTGGATTGACCCGGCGGTTTTGTAGGACGATATCTGAGGCCCGATAAACAGAATTCGTCAGCAACCCGATCTTCTCACCAATCTTCGGCTGCAAGGCCCGATGCGCCTCGATCTTCAATGTTTTCACTACAATGATCCCTCCTTTCTTCGGGGGGCTATTTCCAGTATAGGCATAAATAAGCCATAAATCAAGAAAGTAAACCTTAAACTGAGCGATTCTGCCGGATGAGATGTGCTCTTTCTTGATGCTGTGGTGCTTGCAAAAAACGCAGGAATACTGGTGGTATGTCGAGGCTTTTTGCATGTGTCCACAGCGCAAGGGGTAGGAACCGACGCCCGGCCGAAGGCCGGTAGAGCCGCCAGGCTCCGCATCCAAGGGATGTTGCGTGGGCTGGGTGCAGATCGCCGGCGAGAATCGCTCAATTTAGGTAAACATATCTGAAAAAGGCGGCGTAGAATGTGTCTTGGTGTTCAGCTTAATGATAAACAAGAAAGCAGCGACCCAGTACGATTCAGGCCTTCAGCTTCAAGAGGGTTTTATCTTCGGTGCCGACAGCAAGGGCTGTCTCGCCGAGACTCCGGTTACGGAGGTGCGGACGCGATTGGGTGACGAGTTGGTTGTCGCCAGTCACCACGGTTACGGCTATAAGAAAACCAACGAGGACCGAGTGGCCTTTGTGGAGGTCGATGGCGAGTTCGGATTGAACATCGACCTTTTTGTCGTCGATGGAATGGGTGGACGGGAGCGTGGCGATCTCGCGGCTCAGATTCTGTCGGAGGAGTTGATCCTTGCCGCGGGTCCTATCGGCGCAGAGGTCGAACAGGAGACCCACAGTTTCGTTAAGGACAAGGTTGAGACTTTGCTGTGGAAATTGCCCACGCGGGATTTCGTTCAAAGGGTCCTCGAGAGCTGGCAAAGGGAGATGTCGGTTGATGCCTCCTTCTCGGACCCCCTGCGACTGATCCGTTCAGCTCGGGATGTCGTCAGTTACGAAAGCCTTCAGTCGGCCGAGACCGCTCCCGATAAACTCCGGCGAGTGGCGGAAGTCCTTCATGCACTGGCAGGGCTGAATCCGCCCGATCCCACCGAAGTCGCCATGCGACGTACCCGACGCCGTATTGCCATCCAACATCCCGGGCCGAGCGCTCCGGATGCCTGTTTCATCGGCGCCCTCATCCGGACCCAATCCGACGGTCGTCGCTTCCTCGATGTGCGTCAGGTCGGTGACTGCGGGCTCTTGGTTGCCGGGGCAGATGGGAAAATCCGTTTTCGCACCTTCGGCGAGTCGGTGCTCCCGGAACCGAACTTGAAGGACCCGGCTCTCTCGCTCACCGATATCATGGCCTACAGCCTGCATCGAAATCTGGTTCGCAATTCGGTGAATTCGCCGAAATCAGCCCTCAAACGCTATCGGCGACAGGATGTCCCTCTGAATCTGGAGTCCGGGGACATCGTGGTTCTTTATTCCGATGGAGTGGATGATCTGTTCTCTCCTGAGGAATTGGTGGAGTTGGCCCTCAAGGGCGGCGGGGCTCGTTCATTTGTGTCTGAACTCCTGCTTCACAGTGAAAGGCGCATGAAGTATGTGGCCGATTTGTTGCACTTGGAGAGGGCGCGGCTCCCGGATAAACAGAAAATGAAGGCCTATCCTTCGGTTCACGAACGCCTCAATCGTGCACGCATGGAACATGGGAGCTACTTGGAGATCTACGACGACGGCGCCACCGGCAGCTGGACCAAACCACCCAAGTGCGACAACACTTCGGTGTGTGCGTTGTATGTGGGGTAGGGGATCAAAGAGGTCGAAAAGGTCAAAGGGAACCCAGGGGGTTCAAGAGTCTTGCCGGGATGTGGCTCCAGTAACCGGCACTCCATACGATCTTCGCTTCACCCGCCGACGCTTGAGGACCATGCGTCGGTGTTACCGCCTTCGAAGCCGTGACCCATCCGGTGCGGTTACCGTCGATGGACAGTTTTCCTGAGTCGATTTCGTGCTACCGTGAGGTCAAGAATGGCGGGCTGTCGAGCCCCGAGGAGGTGGGAGTTGAGAGTCAAGCTGTTTCCCCTGCTCGTCGGAGCCCTGCTGATCCCCGAACTGGTCTTGTCATGCTCGGTTTTCAATTTCACCCTGGGCGGCGAGACCCGGATCGGTCGAAACCTCGATTGGATCGAGAGCTCCTGGGGCTGGGTCCGGTTCATGCCGGCCACCGTCGATGATTACGGGGCCATGGTCTTCGGGGTTGAGGACCACATCTGGCCCCAGGGAGGTATGAACGACCAGGGACTGGTGCTGGGCATGACCGCAACCCCCTTCCTGGCCATTGAACCCGCCCTGGGGAAGTTGCCGGTGGGACTCGATTTCTGGGAGCTTCTCTTCTCTCAATGTGCCGACGTGCCCGAGGTGCTGGCTTTTCTCGATCTCTACGACCTCGGCTCGGTGCCGGGCTACTTCGAGCAGGGCCAAATGCTCTGGACCGACCGGTACGGCAACTCCGCGATCGTGGAGGGCGACCTGACCATCCCGCGCAGCGGGGACTTCCAGGTGATCACCAACTTCCTGCAGTCCCACCCGGAACTTGGTGGCTGGCCCTGCGCCCGCTTCGACCTCATCGTGAACCGCCTCACCGGGCAGGTGACGCTGGACGACGAGTACCTGATCTCGGTGATCGAGGAAGTGCACGGCACCATTTGGGGTGGCTACACGGTCTACTCCCTCTACTACGATCCCCACGCCCTGCAGGTGACGATATTCAACCGCGGCGATTTCACGCAGAGGATCACCCTCGACCTCGAGAACGAGCTGGCCGCCGGGACCGTGGAGTACGATCTGGATGCGTTCTTTACCTGGCCGCTGACCATCTTCGCCGACGGGTTCGAGTCGGGAGATGTCTGCGCCTGGGGTTCGGTCTCGGTCCCCGCATCCGGCAGCCCCGGCTCAGCAGCCCAGCGGATTCTTGGGCCGATTGCATGGTCATCCAGTTGGTGACCGCTGCCTGCCGAGCGCCCATGGCCTCGAGAGTTCACGAAACTCGGTTGATGACCTCGAGAAGTTCGGCAACGACACCCTCTGGACCGCACAGGACGCTTCCCTCTTCCATGATCTCGGCGCCCCCTTCCATATTGCACACTCGGCCGCCGGCCTCTTCGACCAGAAGGGTCCCGCCGGCGAGGTCCCACGGTGAGAGACGGAATTCGAAGAAGCCGTCAAACAGACCCGCGGCGGTGTAGGCGAGGTCGAGGGCGGCCGAGCCGGGACGGCGGATGGCTTTGCAGCGCAGAAAGACCTCACGAAAGATGGCGAGGTAGCGATCAAGGAGGTCGTGCGCTTTGAAAGGGAAGCCGGTCGCGAGCAGGCAGCCTTCCAGGCTCGAGCGAGAGCTGAGGGTGCAGGGCTCGCCGTTCCACCATGTTCCATGACCCCGAGCGGCGCGGAAGAGGTCATTCTTGATCGGGTCGAAGATCACACCAAAGAGCATCCGCCCCTCAACCGCAACGCCGATGGAGACGGCGAAGTGGGCGATGCCGTGGACGAAGTTGGTGGTGCCGTCCAGAGGATCGACGATCCAGGTGGGTTGGGAAGGATCGCGGTTGTGCCAACCCGCTTCCTCGGAGAGGATCGCGTGGTCGGGGAACTGCTCTCGAATGGCGTTCAGGATGACTTGCTCTGCCTCCATGTCGGCAACGGAAACCAAGTCGTTGCGGGCCTTTTGGGAGACCTCGTGATCCTTGAGCGATCGGAAGTGGGACAGCAAAGGAACGGCGCCGGCGCGGGCGATAGCCTCGACCTGGTCAAGAAATTCGAGTGGTTTCGGAAATAGCATCCGGCCTCCAGCGGTTCAAGATAACGAGGGCAGTTGTTGATGGTTCCTTCTTCAAATCAAGCCGGCGCATTCGAGGCGCGTTACCAGGTCATGCTCAATGTGGCCTTCAGCACTTTGCGTTCGGATCCCGAACTCAAGCTGTGCGAGGGTCTGCGATTGATCGAGGCAACGCGCACGGCGGTGGCTCGGCATGCGCCCTCGGCTCTCGGGACCTTCGACAGTCGTATCCTGCCGCAACTGCGTCAGGCCTTGATGGACCGGTTCGGCATGGTGATCTGCCCCGAGTGCGATATTCAATAACCCGATCTTCTCATTGGGGCAGGTCGGCGAATTCCGGCAGGTCGCGGAGCGCCTCATCCGACAGGCCGTCTTCAACCTCCACCGTCACCATGTCATCTTCGGCCAGCTCAAAACCGTCCACGAGAGCGGCCAGCTGAACCCCGACTCCGGGACGGGTCTTGGTGAGATCAAGGGTTGCCTGGTGGGAGAGCTTCTCGGCGCCGTCGATACCTTCGACTCGTACAAGAATCGTCAGGTGGCCCAGAGGTTCGGCGCTCTGATTGGTCACCCGCATGTCCACAACCATCCGCGGATTTCCTTCAGCGTCGCGAATCGCGGCGGCTCCGGTGGGGACAATGTCATGAGCACGCCGCAGCCTGGTGAGGTGCTGTTCGGGGGTCTCGCGCGGCCCGCATCCGACGACGGTGAGAACGAGAAAACTAAGGGCCAACAACTTAGAGGCCCGGCCGAAAACTCCAGCACGGCTGCAAATCGCGAATGAGGTACAACATGCGCCACCGTAAATCCTTGAAGTAGAACGACCACGACTGCGGCTTTCCGGCAGCACATCTCGCATCTCCTCGCAATTTTCGCTTCGCGAGGTGTTTCCGGCCGGGCCTCTAAGAAAAACAAGGGAACGCATGGTCTCTCCTTTCGCGGGGACAGTGTACGGTGAAAGCTGTCAGCTGTCAGCTTTCTGGAGCGTTATATCGCGAGGTTGTAGCGGAGAGCGGCCCCAATTCTATCGAGGTTCTTCCGCCCGAGTCTGCCGATCGCGCGCACATCCGTTTCTCCCGGAGGTGGTCTCAGTCGGGCGCCTGTACCGGAGGTTTGAATTGTCGCGAGTTGCGAACAGTTGACGACAGATCGGTGAGGAAGCCCACTTTCCTCAGCTTCAATGATCACGACGAAGGGATAGGGCTTTGGCGGAATGCTCCGGGTGATTGCCGCGACCACGGTTGTCGGACTGAAGCGGTTGCCGACATTGTTTTGTACAACGACCGCAGGTCTGAGTCCTCCCTGTTCGCTGCCCTTCACCGGGTCGAATTCGACCCAGTAGATCTCGCCTCTAGCGATACTCATCGTCGATTGCTTCCGCCACCGCGCATCCACTGACCGTGGCAAACTCTTGAGCTTCCGACCCGTAATAGCGATATCCCTCTGAGGCTAATCTTTCGAGTTCCTGCTCCTGTACTTCGTTGAGCACCGAGCTGATGAAACTGCTCCGCGTCGATCCCGTTTTCTTGGCCATAAGATCAGCAAAAGCCAACAACTCCTCCGACATCGAAATCGTAACCTTTTTTGTCCCGGCAACAGCCATTAGAACACCCCCAAGGGTCATACAAATTATACCACGAATCAAGACGTCCAGATTTTCATACCCATGAGCGGACAACCTCAGTTTGTTACGGTCCCTGGGGCGCCGTTAGCCCGTACTTCTCACCACGTCTCGTGACGAGGGTCGCGATAGGTTGGGCGCGCGGGACGCTCGTTCGAGCGGTTGCGCCTTTGACATCCTGCGCTCCTTGAAAATCGGGGGAGTTTCTTAGGAGTGCGGGTTAGGCACACAAAAGTGCCGGGGTTCAGGAAAACACAGGCTTTATGTGACGGGCGCCATCTTCCTTTTGGAGACAGATCAGTTGACGCTCACATATAATTGGGTTGTGGGAGGTGCTGCAATGAGCACAACACAAGAGCATCAGGCAGTCAGCACGTTGCTGGTGTGTGTCGCGATGATGATTCTGCTCCTCGGGGCGGCGCACTCGGTTTTCTGCCAGGGGCAGTGGTCGGATCCTTTCGAGGTTCGACTCGGGCCGGCGCCTGTTCTTATACAACCCGACGCGGCCCTGTTCTTTCACCCGCCGCCACCCAGACAAGGTGGGCTGAGCGTTGATACGCAGAACCGCAGCGCTGTGGTCGACTTCTTCGACACCTACTACACCCCCGCCCTTTCGGTTCCGATCAGCTGGACAGGCAGCATCGCCGGCTGCGTTGCGGGCGTCACTTCCCAGGACTACATTGACGCCACCCTGCAGATGGTCAACTATTACCGGGCCATGACCGAACTCCCCGGAGATGTCGGTAACGTGATATCCCTCAACGACGACTCACAGGAGGCGGCCCTGATGATGATCGCCGAACCCGGCCTCTCCCACACCCCAGATCCGGAATGGGCCTGCTACACCTCGGCAGGTGCGGCAGCAGCGTTCAAATCGAATTTGGCTCTCGGCAACGCCGGGCCATCCGCGGTCGTGGCCTATGTCAGGGATGGCGGGGCCGGCAACTACGACGTTGGTCACCGCCGCTGGATCCTCTATCCACCCCAGGCCGGAATGGCGACCGGCTCCAACGACGCCGTCAACACCTACCACGGCGCCAACGACCTCTATGTCTTTGCATCCTTCGGCGCCCGTCCGGCCGCGCCCTCGGTGGTAGCCTGGCCGCCCCCGGCGTACGTGCCCTACCAGCTCATCTACGACCGTTGGTCCATGTCCCTCAACAGCGCTCCGTCCGCCTCGTACGCGAGCGCCACAGTGACCATGACCCTCGATGGTTCGAATGTTCCGCTGACGGTGGTTTCGAGGACCGCAGGGTATGGTGACACCACCATCGTCTGGGAGCCGTCCGGGCTCTCCTTCGGCGCCGGCCAGCCCGACCAGACGGTGACGGTCACGGTGGACGGGATCTCGGGCAGTCCCCTGGTCAGCTATGACGTCATCGTTATCGACCCGGCCCTGACCCCGGACACAATCTTCGAGGACGGCTTCGAGTCGGGCAACACCAATGCCTGGTCGGATGTGACACCGTAACCGAAAGGCCGGGTTTAATTTCCACGACTTGGTATCCAGGCGCACCAGTTGGTGGTTCAACGCACAGCCTGGTTGTTTGGCGTTTGAGCTGGTTTTGGGCCGCCGCGGCACGTCGGCGGAGGGTCGAAGAACACAGTTGTAACGCAAAGGCGCAAAGGCGCAAAGATCTTGATTCGAAAGATGTTCCGGTCGAGCCCGTCCACCGCGGACTGCGTCCGCTCTCGGCAAGAAGAGAAACTCTTTCCAAGAGCGAGTTCTTGTCTCTCGTTTTCTTTTGCCTCGGCCCGCGTTAATTTCTTCCGAATTTCGCCCATCTTTCTGCGACCAGAAGTAGCAGCTCGCCTGTGGGCCTGGTAGTGTCATCCTGTGCACAGGGGGCAACTACTATGGCGATTTCGTTAACGGAGTTCGTAGCCAAATGGCGGCGAGCGACGCTTTCCGAGCGCTCTGCCTCGCAGCAGCACTTCCTCGACCTGTGCGAGCTGTTCGACCATGCCAAGCCGGCCGCCGCAGACCCAACAGGGGAGAGTTTCACCTTCGAGCGCGGCGCGCCCAAGCACGACGGTGGCGGCGGTTGGGCCGACGTGTGGAAGAAGGGTTACTTCGGTTGGGAGTACAAACGCAGGCACAAGGACCTCGACGTCGCCTATGGGCAGTTGCTGAAGTACAGGGAAGCCCTTGAAAATCCGCCGCTCCTGGTCGTCTGCGACATGGATCGGTTTGTCATCCACACCAACTTCACCAATACGCCGACCCAGGTCTACGAGATCACGCTTGAGGACCGGGTCCTGGGGAATGCCAAAGCCGTTGGCTCGCGTC
>JAIOSJ010000270.1 GCA_021107705.1 Thermoanaerobaculales bacterium
ATGTCAGCTGCGGATCGACGGCCGAAGACAGGTCAAGCTCCCCACCGAGGTACATCGCATGCTGAGTTGAACCCTGCAAGAGACCCTGCGGCGTGGACTCGGCCGACCATGTGCCGCCGTGGGGGGTGTCGTTTGACGGCGCCCACGCGGAAGTCAGCCAGTTACCGGTCCCAGACTCGAGATCATCGAAGAAGGGCAGACTAACACTGCCCGAGTGCTCGCCCACCGTGAGATCGTCGATGTACCAGCCGTCATCGGTGACGGAACTATTGGTATAGACCGTGAAGCGGATCCGGAGGTTGGCCGAGGTCTTCCACGGCGACAGATCGATGCTCTGCTCGGACCACGGTGTGCGGGTACCGGTGACGGAGTAGATTCTGGTCCATGAGGTACCGTTCGTCGATACGTCAACGATGCCCCAATCGCCGGTGTCGGCGAAGGCGAAGCGGTCCCAGAAACGCAACACCGGCCAAGTGGAACTCGTCAGGTCGATCGAGGTCCACGCCTCGGTGGTGGAGGAGTTCGGATAGACCGTGCTTGGCGAGTCCGTCAGGGAGTAGGTCCCGCCGTGTTGATCGGTGTCGGTAGTCCCCCAACTCCCCGTTGTTGTCCAATTGTCGAGTGAACCCTCGAAGTCCTCGGAGAATGGATAGGGGTTGGCACCGGTGCTCACGTTGCTTTCGGTCGTGCTGTCGGGGGAGTAGGTCCCGTAGGGGTTGACCGCGTAGACGCGATAGAAATAGTCGGTGTCCACGGCCAGCCCGGTGTCGGTGAAGGAAAGCGTGTCCTGGTCGGAGATCTGGGTCACCAGGGTAGAGTTGATCCCCACTCCGGTGGCGGCGCTGCGGTGGATCGCGTAGTGGGAGAAGAGCGAATCGTTGCACCGCGCCCAGGTCAGGCGCATGGAATGCGAGGTGATCTGGTCGAGGATCGGTGGATCGACCACGGTGGGGCTTTCGGCCATCGAGATGTCGTCGACGTGCCAGCCGTCGGCGCCGGTGGCGGGATCGGTGGTGATGCGGAAGCGCACGAGAACGTTGTTGGACCCGACGTAAGCCGAGAGATCGAAACGTTCGCGGATCCAGCCGCCGGAGTCACCGCCCGTGTATGAGGCGAGAGGCGTCCACGAGTTGCCGCTGTCGGTGGAGATCTCAACATTGCCCGAGTCCGCGGTCGCAAAGATCCACTTGTGCATGAAGCTGAGGACAGGCGCGGTGGCCGATGACAAGTCGACGGGGCTGACCAGAGTCAGACTCTGAGACGCGATACTGTCGGCGTAGTCGGCGCCGGGAGAATCCGACCAGCTCGAGGCGCCGGAGAAGGCGTCTTCGGTTGACAGGGCCCACGGAGCATCCGCAGACCATGCCGTGGCGGCGCCCTCACCGTCATCCACAAAGGGGTAATCCATTCCGGCGGGCGTCGAAGCACTGACCTCGTTGCTCAGGCTGTGGAGGTTCGATGTCGTCAGCATCATGACCTGGTAGTAGAAGGTTGTTTTCGGAGTGACCGTGATATCGGTGTGGGTGATGGTGGCGGAATTGGTGATCTCATCTACCAACACGGCCGTGTGCCAGTCCACGCCGGAGGAGGATGAGCGGTAGATGCGATAGGCCAGGAAGGCCGGATCGGCCGAAAGGCTCCAGGACAAGCCGACCGAGTTCGGAGTGACGATCGAGGGCGTTGCCAGGACAACCGCCGCCGGCCCCTCGTCGATGACGACATCGTCGATATACCAACCATCCTGGGAGACCGTGCCGTCGGTAGTGAGGCGAAAACGGACGCGGACGTCATTGTATCCAGCGACGGATGCGAGGTCGATCTGCTCACGGACCCACTCGGATTGGGCTCCAGTGTAGGTTGCGACTGCTGCGCCCCACGAGGAAACCCCGTCGGTCGACAACTCGACGGCGCCGAAGTCGTAGCCGTCCTCGATCTGGTAACGGTGCATGAATCGGAGCACCGGCCGGGTCGCCGACGTGAGATCGACGGAAGAACCCAGGGTCAACGAGGTGTCCACCGACGCCCCGTAAAGGGTGGAGGGGCTGTCCGTCGCCGAGTGAGCCGGCGAGGCGTAGAACGCTGTCGTCGTACCCCACGGCGCCCCCGCCGACCAGTCGGCCAGGCCGCTCTCGAAGTCGTCGGTGAAGGGATAACTGACGGCTTCTACGGCGCCCCATGAACCCACCACCAGTGCGAACACGCACATTCCATACACCACTGTCGACACGCCACGGCTATGTTTCATCGAAGCCCCCATTCTCGAAACGAATAAAAAAACGCAGAGTCAAAAAGACTCTGTTGTTGAACATTTGAACATTTATTGGCCGAATCCTCTTGAATCGGGGGACTCCTCAGCGCGCCAAACCCGCGAACAACATCAAGCGCGACATTGCGACTCAAGACAGTATCCATTTTGGAATCCATTTCTCAAGGTAAGGGGAGAAAGATCTCACCCTCCGGCTACCCCAAGATTACCAGGATTCAAGATTGCTCACAACCAAAATCCACAGAGCCGAAACCACAGGGGAGCGACTTGCCGCTACCAACGCTCGGAAAACCGACAGTCCTTGATGGATTGCCGGAGATAAGGTGAAATGAGACGCTCTTTCGTTGCTTCTCTTTTCCGGAGCCGTTGTTCCTGGGATAAACCACGGGGGAATTCATGCAGTCCTTCAAACACCGCGTCTGCGACCCCAAGTCCGGTCGAACCCTCGAAGCGACCGTGACCCGGGTCGGTCACGACCTCGTCATCGTCGTCGGCGGAGGAAGCGAGCCACACGTCGGTTCCCTCGTTCTTGCCCAGCCCCATGCCTCCTTCGCAGATCCCCGAAGATCTTCGGTGTCAATCTCGGTCCTCACCATCCCGCCCCACAAGGAGGAACCGGTTGCCCGCTGCATCGCAGAGGCCGTGTGCAGGACATTTGGACGGGTGACGGTAGTAACGGCAGGGATCCACGAAGAAAATCTCGACCCAGAGGGTATTGAGCTTTACCTCGAACTCGCCAAACGGATGGCTGCGGATCTGGCGTCAAGAGAGCTCTGATCCGGCGGCGCAGGATGGAATGTGTCAATCAAGGCGACACGCGTCCGGTCGGATTCCTGGGTCCGCCGGGTTCCGGTCGCACCCCAGCGTATTCTTCGAAGGCTCTTCGCATCCGGCTGGGGCTCGCCCACTCGATAAAATCACGTTGAACGAGCGGGTCCATAACCTCCGAGAGGAGATTCTCGTATGCCGCCAGGTCCTGGCTGTATGTTGCTGATTGCATGTATTCGGCGATGGACAGCCCGTCCTTTGACGCGAAAAAGTCGACGTGGGTAACGAAGTACCAGGTCGTCGGTTTCTCCGGATCGGTATTCCAGAGCGCGGCGCTCAGTCCCGGAAGCGCCTTCATGGCGAGCTGGTCCGAGTACCGCGTGATGCCGGTATTCTCTCCGGGTACGTAGACAACCCGGCTTGCCGGGTTGTCGATGGCCCACGCCGCCTCGTCGGTATAGGGGTTGCCGGGGGAAGGCCTCCATGGGTGGAAGTAACGTCCATCGTAGCCGGCCTGGGTGGTCGTGTTTTTGAAGGCCGTCATCGAAGTGATACCGATCGAAGAGAAGACGCTGTAATCGGGCGCAGTGAAGTTGCCGTTGAGGTCGTCAACATGACCTGCCCCCATGTTCTCGAGAGTCTCTTTGCGCTCTCTCACATAGGCAAGAACTTCCTCGATGCTTGGGTTGGGTCCTTTTGGTCCGTGGGTGTGAACACTGAATGCACATCCGTAGTCGGTGCGGAGATGTCGGATGAAGTTGGGCTCAAGCACATTGAGGCCTTCAAGAATTTCCACTTCCGGCTGGATGGTCAGCACCGCTTGGTGGCGGTGAAAAACTTCAGCGAGATCATCGAGCACCTGGATCTTGGCTCGGAAGTAATCACTGTCCCAGGTCAGCGCCGCTACGTCTTCAACGTGGATCAATGCGCCGATCATCATAGTTTCAGTGACTGCAGCGGGGAAGGCCATGGTGCTCGCTTCGGTTGACTCAACGAAGATATTGTCGATATCGACTGTGCCGCCGTCTTCGACCCGGATCCTGAGCATGACGAAGTCGTGGTTGCTGGTGAGGGGCGCCGCACTCTCGGTCGGCGTCCAGTCGAAGGAACCGGTGAGCGGCTCGGAGAGGAAACTCCGACCGACGAGAACGAGTTCGTCGTTTTGCCACTCTACAGGTTGCAGTGAGAGCACGACCGAGCCAACCCCTGTTCCTCGCAGACTGCCCCCAAATCGATACGTCTCGCCCTTGTTGAGATCGACACGCCGTTCGATGCTGTAACTTGCTCCAGGATTGGCACTGAGCCTCATACCGAGGTCATCGGTGTCGGCGGCATCTTGGGTGAG
>JAIOSJ010000153.1 GCA_021107705.1 Thermoanaerobaculales bacterium
AAGACCGCCATCGATACCAGCATCGTCGTCGCGGCACTTATTCCGTGGCATCGCGACCACGAGAGGGCCTTTGCGGCACTTGACGCAGCCCTCGTAGGATCGATGGTCGTCCTCCCTTCAAGGACCCCATCGGTGCCAGGTGAAACAAAGTTAACAAAGTTGCCTATCTTTCCGGGGCTCCGGTTTCCAGAGCGAACTCGCCTCGCGCGCAGGCATCGCATCCGTGCCGGGACAGACACTTACGACATTCTTGGTGGCTTTTCCTGACGCTGCCGCCGCCGCGGTCGCTGTTATCTGACGCTGCCCCTGTCATCCGTCGCGGTTACTGTTACCCGACGCCGACACAGTCAACGGTCGCGGTCGCCACCCCGGAGTATGGTCCCGGTCCCGGATTCGGACGCGGCTCACTGTCACGGCTCACGGTTCCCCGGGAGCGCGATCAACTCACTCAACAGCTTCAGAGTCAGTTATCGCCAGTCGATCTTTGACAGTATCGACAAATGCAATCGAAAAGGCCCAGTCCCAATCCTCTGCCATGATGTGCCTGGCCATTCGGAGGTCACGATCCGCGAGTTGGAGCACCCGATTTATCTCTCCCTGGGTAGCCCGGTGCGGGTAGATCTTCCGCTTCCTCAGTAGGCCTTCAATCTGCATGAACGTCACCGAGCACCGGAATCACAGGACCCGAAAAGACACGACTCAGGAAGGGATCTTTCTTTCGAATACGCTCTCGTAGTTCGTCACGGCTCACAAGCGTATAGTTGATTGGGCGCCCAAGTTCCTCTTCAACGACCGACACAGCCTCGTGAAACTCCAACGCATTGGGGGACCCCACGACCAACAAGTCGATGTCGCTTCTGCCGGTATCAGTCCCGGATGCTACCGAACCGTACACGCCGGCAGCCTCCACTTTGTCAATCTTTTCAAGAGCCTGCCGGATGGGGATTGCGAGACCCTCACTCTTGAGAAGCAGGGAGCGTAGATCCTCAAATAATGGATGCACTGTTTGCACGGTAATGAAGACTTGCCGGCCGCGCCGCCGCCGCTCAACCAAGCCGATCGCCTCCAGTAATGCCAACTCCCGCTGGACAGCCTTGAGCGGCACACCGGAACGACGTGCGATCTCGCGCAGATGGTACTCCTCCGACACGTTCAACAACAGGAACGCCAGCACCTTGACACGAGCAACAGGCATGAGTTTGGTCAACATAATTGACGACAACCTGCCGTCAATTGTATACAACCCGTCGTCAATTGCAACCTCCGAGCCCGCACTTCTCAACAGTTTTCATCCGTCATCCGTGCATTCGTGCCAGGACAGACACTTCCGACACTCTTGGTGGCTTTTCCTGACGACGACGCGGTCGCTGTTATCTGACGCTGCCCCTGTCATCCGTCGCGGTCACTGCTACCCGACGCGGTCAACGGTCGCGGGCGCCGCCCCGGTTTGCGGACCCGGATTCGGATCGGGTTTCCCGCCGCTGCCATCCGATACCAAACCTGCTCCCCGATTCAGTCAAGGCCCTTCACTGATGCCGCGAGAGCGGAAACTCCCGAAGATCCAACAATCCGCTCTCGATGATGAGGCGAATGTCCCGGTCCTTGGCAAGAAGGAACGTACCATGGTCCTGGGCCAACACGGCGATGAGGCAGTCGATGGTCGAACGAATTGTGATGCCACGGGCCCGCAATCGGCGGTAGAGTTCGGCCGCCGAAAAATACGTCTTCGGCTCCTCAGGGGTGAGCCAATCCATGTCTCGAAAATGAAACTCCAGTCGCTCAAGAGCCTTCTCGTCACGAATGCCCTGCATGAACTCGGCCACGATGACCCCGCAGGTCAGCAACTCGACCTCGTCTTCGATCAACTGGGCCAAGATCTCGGCCTCGGGGCTGGGATGGCCGTTGAAAAAGTCGATCCAGACCGAGGTGTCGATCAGAACCCTCACGAGCGCTTCCTCAAGTCATCGATGTCACCCTGCCAGCTGAGGCTTCCCCTCATACTGAGCAACTCTTTTCTCCGCCTCGCCCGCGCAAACCGACGCAGCGCCTCATTGATCAACTCCGTCTTGGTTCGACCCTCGGCAAAAACCATCGCCGCCTTGAGCGCCTCATCGTCGATGTTGAGTGTTGTTCTCATGAGTCTGCCTCCAAATACATAATAACATGCACAAGTATCTGAGTTCATGTATGCAGCGTGGGCCCGGAAGGTCGGCGACCGGGGCCGCAACAGCGCCAGATTCAGTGGACCGGTTTGCGGTCCCGGACGCGGATGCGGTCGCGGTTCACGGTTTGTGGCTTCCGGCCCCAGCTCTCGGGATCAAGAATCCCAACCGCCCAATCCCGTCGATTGCACCCCTCTCAAGGAGTGCTGTTTATCGTGGGCGCTCGGGCGCCGGTCGATTCGGTGGACCCGTTGCTGTGTTGCCGGTTGGACTCGCAAGCGACCGTTCCAGAGAGGTGAACAGATCGAGCACGCCGGTGGCCTGGAATACTCGGTACCTCTGCCTGCCGACGTTTCGGGGTACCAGCACGCCTGCCTCGACGAGCCTGTTGATGGCGGCTCCGGTGTTGACGGCGGATCGACCGATAAGGTCTGCCGCAAATGCAACGGTCACGATTGGGGCGCCCGGCAGAACCGACAAGAGTCGGTCGAGGGACGAATCGCGGCGAATTCGGCCGACATTCGTTCGCCAGTTGTCTTCCAGTTTCTTGATGTGCGATGCAAATCGGATTGCATCGGAGCACGCGCGCCTGGTCGCGGTTGTGAAAGTTTGGAGCCATGTGTGTGCCGCCCGCGATCGTTCGGTGGAATCGGGTGGCGACAGGTGCCGGAACTGGGTCAGGCATTGAACGTAGTCCGTTGCCCAGGTTGCAAGTATGAGGCTGATTGGTGGAACGAATCGAGGTGAGAGTCCTCGACGCCGCAGCACCACATGGATCAAGGCGCGTCCGGTTCGGCCATTTCCATCAGCGAATGGATGAATGGTCTCGAACTGGGCATGCGCTAGGGCGGCCTGTACGAGTGGTGAGTGTGTGTCTGAGTTGACATAAGCGAGCAGGTCGTCGAGAAGGGCCGACACGTGCTCTGGTGGAGGTGGGACATAAGCTGCGCTGCAAGGATTGTAGTCGCTGCCTCCGATCCAGTTCTGCTCGTGTCGAATCACACCGCCGAGGTGAGCCAGCCAAGTACCTTCCATCAGCCGTTGATGAATCTTCAGAAGGTCCGAGCGGGTGAAATCGCTACCCTCGGTAGCGGACGCGATGGCGGACTCCATCGCGGTGATGTTGCCTAGTATCTCGACGGCCACCTGATCTGCAGCATCGCCGCCAAGGGCAATTGCAGTTTCGGCGCTGAGAAGTCGTTGCGGTGCGGCGTAGAGCCCTTCGATTCTCGAAGATGCGACTGATTCTGCACGGAGCAGAAACCGGGCAAGGCCCTCGAGGCTGACGTGTGCAGTGCCGGTATCGTTGAGATCACGAATCGCCATCTCGGCGTCAGCAACGTCTGCTGCGAGATCTCCGGGGATCTCCAACTGCCATGCCAACATTGGATCGGGGATGTAGGCGTGATAGGAGCAACCCTGACGGTCGCGACGACTTGCGCCCTCGAATCGTGGTTCCCATCGTTTGTGAACTGTGGTTGCCAAGCGTTTCGTTCCTTTCTTATAACCAACGGTTAGTCATTAACCATAGCTTACAGGAGTTATTGGCAACGGTAAATAGGATGGAGACATTGTTCTTCTCTTGCGGGTCACCCTCTCGGATGGAGCAACCGCCTCAACCCGCTTCAAATCCCGTACGTCTCGTCGTGAGGTCCAAGTAACACGAACTTGACGGTTTCATCACCGTGCTCACCGCAATCTGAACAGGCCACGATGGCATCATCACCTTTCTTTCGACAAGAACGACAGTAAAGGTAGATGATGATGAAGCTCTTCTTGACAGGACAGGAGTAGAACCCTGGATTCCTTCATGGTATAATAATTCCCATGACAGGAACCACAGAAACTACCATCGATTCTGCCGGACGCTTGGTCATTCCAAAATCCGTTCGGACCGAAGCCGGCCTCGAACCGGGGATGCACCTACGAATCCGATGTCACGACGGCGTTGTGGAAATCGAGGTTGCTCCCCGGGTGGTGCATCCCAAACGCAAAGGGCATGTGTGTGTCGCTGTTCCGGCTCGCTCTTCCGAAAGCCTGGACAACGAAACGGTTCGGCAAGTGGTCCGCTCTGTCCGGGATCGAGACCCGGATCATGAATAACCCACAGAAGACCGCCATCGATACCAGCATCGTCGTCGCGGCACTTATTCCGTGGCATCGCGACCACGAGAGGGCCTTTGCGGCACTTGACGCAGCCCTCGTAGGATCGATGGTCGTCCTCCCTTCAAGGACCC
>JAIOSJ010000167.1 GCA_021107705.1 Thermoanaerobaculales bacterium
GCGCTTCAACCCCGGTCATCTTCAGGAACGCCATCCCGGCCCCGCAGACAATGCGACGCTGGCGCACGCGCCAGGTGCGCCAGAAGGCCGGTGCTTCGAACCGGGCCACTCACCGGGAGATCGCTCAAAACATCGACGCGCTGATTTCACCATCAACAGTCCGCCGGAGGAAGAAACAGTCCGATTCCAGGTACGAACAGTCTTCCGGGGGAATGATCAGGCCTCCTGGGGGAAATGTCGAGCGGGCCAATATTCACGCCCCATGGGACATTACCCCAAAATCCGGAGTAACCCTCGACAGTGAGTGGATCCACGGCGCCTCATGGCCCGGCTGCCAAACATAACCAGGAATGCAACGGGCGCATAGCAGGCTTGCATGAATGTGAAGAATATTCTAGTTTCCATTTGTTGCGCCTGGCTATTGACGGGCTGCGGATTTATCGGGCGAGCGGCGCAGGCCGAAGGCTCGAAGACGGTGGGTGAGGAAATGGGTGATCTGTCTGATCTGTCGGACGAGGAGCTTCAGGACAAGCTGTCGCCGATGCAGTACAAAGTGGCTCGGTGTTCCGGCACGGAACCGGTCGAAACCGAAGAGGCAATCGTTGCAGCGGGTTGTTTCTGGGGTGTTGAGCAGCTCTTTCGTGAAATGGATGGGGTTCTGGACACCGATGTCGGATATGCGGGAGGGACCGTTGAAAGGCCCTCCTACCACGATGTGTCCAGCGGTAGGACGGGCAGCGCCGAAGCGGTCAGAATCACCTTCAATCCAAGGGTCGTGAGGTACGACGATGTCTTACGGTATTTCTTCAGACTGCACGACCCGACGACTCTCAACCGCCAGCACAACGACGTCGGTACCCAATACCGTTCCGCCATTTTCCCCGTGAACGAGTTGCAGAAGAATATCGCGCGGATGATCATCGACGAGATCGACGCGAGGGGTGACTTCTCGGATCCGGTCGTAACGGAATTAATTCTCTGCGCCGACTACTGGCCCGCGGAGGAATACCACCAGGACTACCTGGTGAAGAATCCCGGTGGCTACATGTGTCATGTTCTACGGGATGACGACTAGGAAGATGTAGGGCATTGAATCAGCAGCGCCTTTCGGGTGTCGTGAAGGCCCTTTTTCGTTGAATCCTCGGCCCGTACAGTGAGTACTGCGTCTCGAATGCGCCTCAAACGGCACTTCACGACCCTCCGAAATCCATCCGCCGTCAATGCCCTACACCCTCCCTAGTCCCTTTCGTTGGGAATCGCCTCAGCTGAGAGATAAACCACCTGGGAACCTGGCGGTACCTGGAGATCGTCAGCCGGGTTGAGAAGATCCTCGGTGTCCGTCGGTCGGCGCAGGCCGATTGCGAGGGCGCCGTAGTGGCTTTTGAGGTGTCGAGCCACTGCTTCGAAGGAGGTGGGGAGTTCGAGATCGACGGGTACCGGGCCGAGGAAGAGACTGTGAGCTCGCGCGGCGGCCAGTCGGTTCATGGCCGAGGCGGCGCCGGGGGCGATCAGGGAGTGGGCCAACATGGAAAAGCCGAGCCGGGTGGTTTCGATGACCTCGTCGGCGCCGGCGGTGAGGGCATGGGCCACGTTTTCGGCATCGAGGATTTCCGCAGCGATGTGGAGAGGATCTCGGCGGCGTGTGGCGGATCCGGTTCTCTCGAGGAAGGAACGCAAGGTGAACACGGTGAGAATCGTGTGGGCGTCTGCCTGTTGTGGCACGACCTTGCGGCTGCCGACCACGACGACTCCCGCCGCGTGCGAGATGCGGGCCTTCTCCAGTTCGCTCTCTTTGGTCGAGTCCCCGCTCACCCAGGTGAATTCGAGGGGCACGTCCGGAGGCCTCTCACCTTCGGCAAAGATGACAACGGTGGATCCGTTCGGTCCAACCTCGGCCAGAATGGCGTCGAGCAGCATGCGCGCTCCGGGGTCGTAGCCGCAGACGACCAGGTGATTGACATAGGTACTCATGCGAAACTGCTCCTCTCGAATACTGAGAACCGCGCGCAGAAGGGTCTGGCTGACGATCCCGGCGAACAGGGCGATGGTAAACATACCGGCAACCATGAGGACGCCACCCACCGCTCTGCCGACAAGGCTTGTCGGCGTGATGTCACCGTAGCCGACGGTCGTCAGAGTGACCAGAGCCCACCACAGACTGTCTCCAAAGCCCTGAACTGTGGTTGTTCCCTTCGCATGGGGGCCCTCGATGAGAAAGAGCGAGAGCCCGCCGAACAGAGTGGCGCCGGCCATCAGGGCGAAGCCGAAAGCGAACATCAGCCGATTCTCGCGAAAGGACAGCATGATGCCGCGGAAGGGATTCGCGTAATGAAAGACTCGAGGGAGGCGGAGCAGGCGCAGGAGGCGTAGAGCGCGAAGGCCGCGTAACTGCGGCGCCAAGGCCAGTACCGTCGCCAGGTCGATCAGCATAAGTGGCGTGAGGCAGTAAGTGAATCGTGTCGCCAGGCCGTAGAGCAGGGAGCGGTGGCGGGAACGATCGAAGAGTTCGAGCCCCGGCGGGTGGTACGAGGCCACGCGAAGGATGTACTCGACGACGAAGATCCAGAGGACCGCGCGATCCAGATGCAAAAGTCTTGCATAGAGGTGGTGTTCGGGTCCGATCACAAATTCTGCAATCATCAGGCCGATGCTGCCGGCGATCAGAGCCCAGACAGATCCCTGAACCACCTTGAAGATCCGTGTCTTCGGTTGGTGGAATGCGGCATTGAGGATTCCGGCGGTATTGTTCTTGACGGAGTAGTCCACGAGAGTGAGTGTACCTCGGTCTCACACGAGACCCGAACGCTGCGGCCGACCGAAAAGCCTGAAGAAGGGGAAACGCAGAGACGCAGAGACGCAGAGTTCAGGAGACTCTCGGTGGAGGGCGATCCTGCAGGTGTCAACCCTGTCCGCCAAGGGAAAGAAAGTGAGTCTCATCTCCTCGAAGCAAAACGGTAACCACATCTTCAACACTCCAAAATAATTCACGGTTCAACTCCCCATTTCCAACTCTGCGTCCCTGCGTCTCTGTGGTGAATATTTTTTACGGTCAAGCTGACTGCTCCCGGCGAACCTTTTTGAGGGATAATGCCTGAGATGGATATTTCCTACCTAGAGGTCCGGCCGAAAACCCCTCGCGAAGCGAAAATTGTGAGGAGGTGCGAGATGTGCTTCCGGAAGGCCGCAGGCGTAGTCGTTCTACTTCAACGACTTACGGAAACACAGATTGCGCCTCAGTCGCGATTTGCAGCCGTGAGGGGGTTTCCGGCCGGGCCTCTAGCCCGCACTTCTCACCGGGTTTCGTCGTGAGGGCTGCGAAGGGTAGTCAGATGTTCGCTGGTACCGCTTCGCGGCTTGCGTCTCTCCGCCTCTGGCTCCGAGGTGAGGTTTTTCGGAAATCGGGCGACGCAATCGTAGTTGTACGATGTAGGGACATCGCGCACCGCCCAAGTGGGCGGTCAGGCCAACGGCCTGAGACCCCGGATGGGTCTGCGTGGGCTGGAGGAGAACGATTTGCGAAAAGCACGAAAGATGGCTGCTATGCGTAGTCCGCAGCAGATACCTGGTGAGAAATGTGGGCTGGTTCCCGTGACCGATGAAACACTGAGCCGGTGGACCTCTCTCCAACTCGGGGTCCGGCCAAGCACTTCGTTGATGTAGGTACGGTGGGTGAGGTGGGGGAGGCGCTGCGCTGGGCGGCTGAGCGTGGCGAACGGGTTCATGTGCTCGGTGGTGGGTCCAACCTGGTCGTGGCGGATTCAGGGCTCTCCGGCCTCGTCATCCACATGGCAAATCAGGGTTTGGATTTTCAAGAGAGCGATGAGTCAGTTCTGGTCACCGTCGCCGCCGGAGAAAACTGGGACGAGGTAGTGGCGGCGACCGTCGACCGTGATTTGCGTGGCCTCGAATGCCTGTCGGGAATTCCCGGGACTGCCGGCGCAACGCCCATCCAGAATGTCGGCGCCTACGGCGCGGAGGTCGCCGATGTGGTTGAGCAGGTTGAAGTGGTGGACCGGTCGACCTTCGAGCAGGAAAGGCTGAACGGCGGGCAGTGTTCCTTTCGATACCGAGCGAGCCGGTTTAAGGAGAACCCTGATCGGTTCGTGGTCACCGGGGTTAAATTCCGGCTGCGCAAGGATGGAGAAGTCTGTCTTGCCTATCCGGAGTTGGCGCGGGCGATGGCTGTTCGTTCCTCCAAGCCGGGTCCGAAAGAGGTGCGGGAGGCCGTTCTCCAGTTGCGTCGGACCAAGGGCATGGTGCTCGAGGAGGGCGCCGTCCCGAACGTGGGTTCATTCTTCGTCAATCCCGTTCTGACGGCCCAGGAACTGATGCGGGTCGAGGCTGCCGCAGAGATTTCGGTCCCGAATTATCCAATTGAAGGTGATGGCTTCAAGGTGCCGGCGGCCTGGCTTATCGAACAGGCCGGAATGGCTCCGGGACTGCGGCGCGGTCCGGTCGGTGTTTCATCCCGCCACGCGCTTTCTCTGGTGCATCATGGAGGGGGTTCCACCACGGACCTACTCAGACTGGCGGCCGAGATTCGGTCGGCAGTGCAGACATCGGTTGGGGTCGTTCTCGTGCCGGAGCCTGTGTTTTGGGGCTTTTCAGGTCGCGACCCGCTGGGATCTTTCGCCGAAGGGGAGAATCCGTGAATTCTTGGAAGCAGACTTTCGCTCTTTTGATTGTGGGTTCGGCGGCACTTTTTTCTTTGCACGGAGAACGGGTCGAAGCCGGGATTCTGGTTGTTGACCGGGGAGTTGTCGAAAAATACCCTGAAACGCGGATTTTGACCTATCTTCCCGGCGGCCGATCTCTGATCTCCACCCAGGGTGGTTCGACAGAGGCCCTTAAAGGAACGATCCGGCCATGGACGGTTGCCGAGGCGATGACCTCGGGTCTGAAGGCAGTCCTGACCCAAAAGGGAGTTGAACGCTCTTTGCCGGTCATTATCGGTCTGGCGCCTGGAGCGAATATCGAAGAAGTCGCGGCGAAGGTGGTCGATGCCGGGGCTCAGGTCAAGTGGCTCGACCCCGATGCTTTGGTCCCGCAGATCGGTCTGATGCTTTCTCCCGACAGTCGGGACGAGTTTCTTGAGGTCTTGGAAAGCCTTCACGGAATTCTGGTCTTTGCCGATCTCCAACCGGGAGCGCGACTGTTGAATGACCGGACGGCGTGGCTCGGCCAAAGCGGCCTTCCCGGTATTACGCCGATTTTCGATCACGGTCTTCACGGAGAGAATGAGGTCGTGGCCCTCATGGACACGGGGATCGATCCAGACAGTTGTTTTTTCTCTGATGATGAGACCGGCCTGCCTGCCATGAATGGATTTGAGGGCACGACCGTGAACACCGAACATCGAAAGATCCTGGCGGCCGACTTTTGGTGGGACCAGGACTGGCCTGACCCAGGTCCATTCGACTGGGACAATTCAGGTCATGGGACCCACGCTGCCGGCAGTGTGGCTGGGGACGCCGGCTTGGTTGGAATTCACGACGGTTATGACGGCATGGCGCCTGCAGCGAAACTCGTGATTCAGGACGGAGGCGCCCGGATCGATGACTGTGGTGATCTTCCGGGCCTCGGGTGTCCGATGCGCCCCCTGGAACCGATGTTCGAGCAGGCGTGGGCGCAGGGCGCACGTATTCACAGCAATTCGTGGGGTGACGAGGAGAATTTTACCCCCTACAATCGCTACACCGAACGAACCGCCGATGCGGATCGATTTGCTTGGGACCACCCACAGATGCTGGTGGTCGCGGCCGCGGGGAATTCGGGTTCAGGTGACGACACGGTGGCCTCGCCTTCGACCGGCAAGAATGTCCTCTCGGTGGGGGCGGTGAACGAGGTCAACGGGTCTTCGCTCTGTCCGGCGTCTTTCTCGTCTCGTGGCTGGGCGCATGACGGTCGCATCAAGCCGGACGTGATGGCGCCGGGAACCGGAGTTTTCTCAGCCGCTACCGATGGTCGTGCCGACACACAAACCTGTTCCGTCATAGGGCTTTCCGGGACTTCGATGGCGACTCCAACGGTGGCGGGCCTTGCGGCTCTGGTCCGCCAGTATTTCGTCGAAGGTTGGCACGAAGCGGGCCGGAAAGACCTTGGGTCGGCTCTTGAGCCGTCGGCTGCGTTGGTGAAGGCAACGCTCATCGCCTCGGCTGTGGACCTCGCGACTCTCGGCTGCACTGAGGTCGATGAGATTCCCTCCCGCGATCAGGGATGGGGTTTGGTTCAGCTTCATCGCGCACTTTGGTTTGAGGGTGACGACCATCGGCTCTTGATTTGGGATCGGCTTGAAGCCTTCGACGACGAGATGGGCAGTGACGTCTACAAGGTGTCGGCATTCGCGCCTGGTCCGCTCAAGGTTGTTCTGGTCTGGACCGATCCGCCGTCCTCTTCGTTGGCGGCCACGAACCTGATCAATGATCTGGACCTCGAGGTCATTGGCCCGGACGGGCGCCGGCTCGGCAATAATTTCGCCGGAGGGGTCTCCATTTTTGGTGGAGAGGCGGATCGTCTGAACAACGTCGAGGTCATTTGGCTGCCCGAGGCCGAGGCGGGCACGTGGGTTATCCGGGTCTTGCCTCATTTTGTGCCGGTGAGTTCTCAGGGTTATGCCGTCGTTGTTGTGGGTGCTGTGGATCCACCCCCAATTGCGAGAAATGCCGAAAATTTCGGCAGGGCCGGGGGATAAATAAGCGCCGCGAATGCGGCGCATCGTTGGTCGCAGCAGGAAGCTGGTGAGATATGCGGGTTAGAAGGTCCAACCCACGGACATTCGCATGTAGCGACCGGGTTCCGGACGGAGGTTGAACGGTTCCGAATAGAGTTCGTCGAAGATGTTGCCGAGGGTCGCTCGAAGGCTGAGGCCCGAGTCGAAGGTATAACCGGCACGGATGTCGGCCGTGACGAAGTCGCCGATCGGCGGGTCGTCTTCGGCATCGGCGATGTTTTCGGGACTGGGTACCCGGGTCTGCTCACCGACGAATCGACCGGCAGCCTCAAAATACCAGGGGCCCGCTTGATATCGCAGGCCGAGCACGGCCTTCCACGGTGGAATGAAGCCGAGAGGCTCACCGGTGTTGTCGTCGTCTCCCTTGGTGTAGGAGTAGTTTGTGATCAGGGTCCAGTATTGGGAAAACAGGGTTTCGAGTTCGATTTCGATTCCCTTGACCGTTGCGTCTTCGATGTTGTCATATTGAATGAGATTCAGGCCGGTGATGGGGTCGGGTCCGAGTTCGACGAAGGTGATGAAATCCGAGATGTCGTTGTAGTAGAGATTCACGCCGCCGAAGTACCGGTCGTAGCGAACTTTGAAGCCCACTTCGTAGTTGAGGGAACTCTCGGAGGTCAGGTCGGGGTTTTGAACGACCCAGTAACCGGGTTGGGAGACGCTGCCGGTGAAGGCGCGCTCCTGAATATTCGGCGCCCGGAAGCCGCGCGCAACCAGGGCGGTCAGGTCCACATTCTCAGTGACAGCGTACATGGCGCCGATGTTGCCCGAAATGTCGGATTCGGTGACGTCAAAGGGTTCTCCGACGTAATTCGGGTCATCCTCGGATTTGAAGGCAAAATGATCAGCTCTCAGACCCGCGAGGATTTGCAGCCTGTCGCCGGCCTGGAATTGATCCTGGATGTAAAGGCCGATTCCTTCCTGGTGGCTCTTGGGGACCGAGACGTTGGTATTCGAGTCCCATGGATATTCGTTCGTTGCTTCGTCTTCGAGGTTGTCTCGATAGAAGTCGAGGCCCATGGTGAGATGGTGGGCGCCGAGATCCTTGATGCCCTGGGTGTTGAATCCGATGGTCTCGATGTCCGATTTCGTGTAGGTGTGGACAAAGAAGAAGGGGCTGGGGTCGATGAACCTCTTGCTCTCTTTGACCACATGTTGCCAATAACCTGACACCGAGAGATTGTTCAGGCCGGCCAAGGGGCCGCTCTCCCACCCAAGGGAGATTTTGTCGCGATCGAAACGGGGGAAGCTGATGTCGACTCCACTGGTCTCGGGATCAAATCCTGGGAAGCCGACGTCGTCAGTCCGTACGATTTCGACGTTGGTTCGGAAGATTCCGCGGTCTCCCGTGAGCATGCGGAAGCCGCCCTGCACGCTCGCCTGATCCATGCCGCTGTTGGGGACGGTGCCGTCCGGCAGGACGTATTGCTGGAAGTGGGGTGACTGAGCGGCTTCTTTCGGCGCCTTGTAGTCGTCCGCGGTTTCCCAGCCGACGCTGAGGTTGAAACCGAAGCCCTTGCCGGCGCCCCGGATATCGGCATGAGCAGCGCTCGAATCGGCAGTTGAGCCGTATTCATAGCCGATGTTGTGGTGCATCGTGAACTCTTGGGCGCCCAGATCGGGTTTCTTGGTGATGATGTTGATGACGCCGCCCATCGCGTCGGATCCGTAGAGGACCGAGGCGGGTCCGCGAAGAACCTCGATTCGTTCGACTTCGGCCAGATCGACGAGTCCCGGCTGGATGCCGGCGAAGACCGTTGACTCGCGGGCGTTGTTGAGGCGTTGGCCGTCCACCAGGATGAGCACCCGATTGGAGCTGAGGCCGCGGATCACCGGCAGGCCGCGAAAGGGCCCTTCGCCCTGGACATCGACGCCCGGAAGTTCCTTGAAGAGGTCAGCCATTTTTTCCGGTTGGCGGACCTTGATCTCCTCCATGGTGATGACCGAGATGGCAGCCGGTGTGTTCGCCGAGGCCTCTTCCTGCCGGCTGGCAGTGACCACGAGCCGGTCCTTGAAGACCCGCTTGCCGTCCTCTTCTTCGGTGTCGGTGGTTGTCGATTCAACCGCAGCTTCGGCAGCCATAGAATCCTCTTCGAGCACTACGTTTTGGGCCCATGCGCAGGGTGCCAAGAGGCCGGCCATGAGCATGATGATCGCTAGATTTCTCATCTGATCCTCCATCCGGTCAGTTCGTTCAAACCATATCCAAAGAGACGATACGTCGAGATTTGATATTTATCTTGAGGATTTACACGCGAGTGACAGACCTGACCGAGAAATGACAGATCTGACTCTGGCGTGACGTTTGCGGCTTCCGAGAAACCGACAACGCGGGGCCGAAGCCCCGCGTTGCGGTGGAGGAATTTGCCCGATTTTTCGGGCTTCAGGTTTCACCACTTGGTGATTTTGACGTACGTTCCATCTTCGGCTTCAACCTCGACCAGGGTGCCTCGGTGGGCTTGATGCAGGGCTTTGAGCGCAAGGCGCGGTTCGAAAGACTTCCAATCCCATTTTTCAAGGGCTTGGTGCATCCCGCCGAGGGGAAGGGTGCAGTTCACCTTTGCGTCCTCGGCATCGACTGAGACCTTGAGGGAATCCCCCTCTTTCCGGACAATGACATCGGCATCCGGTGAGGAGACTTCAACCAGGTTCATGTCCGGGCCGTCGATCAGGGCGCCGAGCCCGGAGAGAATAGCCTTGCGCTGAGCCAGAAGCTCTCGGGGGATCTCGACCTCATCGGCGACTTCGTCCGGGATGAAGGCGAGAGCAACATCCGCCACGATCAGAGGGAAGGGTATCTTCAAGCTGATGTTTTCCGGTTCCGGTATGTCGACGGCGACCACAACCCAGTCCATGAGAATGGTTGCTGTGGCCAGACCGGCGACTGCCGCGAGGAAAACACTGGCGATGGTGGATATTCCGCGCTCCCTCATCGTATTACTCCACCCAGACGCGAACTGTCGCTTCGCTCGAGTTCACGCGAACGAGATCTCCGTTCGGCAGATCTTCGAATCCGCGGAGAAGGGCCGCAATATCGATGCGGTTCTCTTCATCCACCTGGAAAGCATCGATTAGTTTGCTGGGTATATTGACTTCGACCTGGGTCTTCTCATCCGACTTTTCATCGACGTTGATGAGCATACCCGTTGCCGTTCGAGTGACGACGACATCGGCTTCATCACTGTTTACTGTGACGTACTCCCCAAGGGGGGCATCCTTGATACCGGCAAGGATCGGCGCCCAGTCGATCTCGGTTTCGTCCAATTCCAGTTTGATCTTGCCCGCGTCAAAGCCCTCGACATTAATGTTCTCGATCACCGTGAGAACCAGATTCAAGGGCAGGTGGACCTTGACGGTTGTGTTGCTGTCGGCTTCCGTGACGTGAACGTTGAGCCAGGGCCCATCGGCAGCCCCGACGGTGCCGGCAACGACCAGAAGCAATGTGGCGACGATGACTAGAGTCTTTTTCATGCTGAACCTCCTATCCTTCTCTCGGTCAAACGCAAAGTGGTAGGGAAAGTTCTCTTATTGGGAAAAAAAGAAGCGGGCCGCTTGGCCCGCAGGAGGAAGGAGGAGGTAAGATTCTTGAGCCGGCTTCTGGTGGCCGGTTGCCTGAAGTAGTAAGCAACAGCCGTGCCAACTTATTGGTTTTGGTTGTTTCGAGTCCATCGAGGGCATTTAGGGGCGTTGTATGACGATTGCGGAGAATATGTCGAGGGGGGGCGCGCCGTCATGTCTGTAGGGTTGCGCCGATTTGGCATGGCTCTTGTCGATTGGAGGAGAGAATGAAACGACGAAACCTGGGCCGGCTCATCGTGATATCCGTGATTGCTCTGTCGATTGAAGCGATCGGAGCGGTCGGGGCGTGGTCTTGGAATCGCAACGCTCGCCTTCTCCGCTCTCATCCGACTGAGGGTGCAAGAGCTTTGTCGGAGAGTTCACTCCTTGCGCTGCCGTCTGCCGTTCATCGTGCCCGGCGATTGATGACGACAGAACTCCTGTCGGCTGATGAGTCTGCGGTCAAGCAGGCGCTGAGTGTGCTTTCCGAACGCCAGGTAAGATGGCAGCCCGCGGACCCTGACGGGCTTCTCAACCGGGCGAGGTTTCACCTCCTGGACGGGCAGTTGGAAGCAGGGAGGCGAGATCTCGAGGATGCGTTGATTCGTGACCCGACGCGACCCTTCAGCCTGCGTTTGTTGGGACTCATTGCCCGGTACCAGGGTCGATTCATGGAGGGTCTGGAGTTTTTCGCGGAAGCCGAGGCCGTTGCGCCAGGATATCGCATTCCTCCTGTCGAATTGACGGTTGCTGATGAGGAGTGGGTGAGGATGGAAGGGTTGCAGCGTCGATTGGAAGCCTATCCCAGGATCCGGGTAGTTACCCTCATCGCCCTTGGGTCCGAGTATCGGCGGCAGGGTAAGAATGAGGACGCATGGTCGGTTCTCATGCAAGCTGCTGGAGATCCGCGGGTGGATCTCGTCCGGGCCCGGTGGCTTCTCCAGGAGGGAAATCCTGCCGAAAGTGCCGGTCTCGCTCAGGGCTTGGCTGGGCGTCAGGAGTTGCCCTCATCCCTTCGTGCCTCAGCCTGGTCGTTATTAGCCGAATCGCTTGATGTGCAGGGAGACCGGAATGGCGCTCTTGCGGCGGCACAGGCGGCACTCCGCCTCAACCCGGAAAGCGCCGCTCCCTACCGGGCCTTGGCGCGATTGGCCCAAGGGCGTGGAGATGTGGAGGGCGCGTTGGTGCACCTCAGGCGAGCGTGGGGGCTGGAGCCTACTAACCTCGGAGTACTCGCAGAACTCGCTCGGATAGCCGAAGCCGCCGGAAAGCCCGCAGATGCCCGGTTAGCACTCGAACGTGCGATGGAGTTACAGTCTGGAGATCCGGCTGCGGCAGGCCGGCTCGTAGATTTTTACCTTCGTAACGGCGCCTATATGGAGGCTGCCCTCTTGCTGTCAGGATCTCTCGACAAATTCCCGGCAGACGCCGGGTTATTGCGGCGCGCCGAGAGATTGAGCCGAGAGGTGAATGGGCTGTCAGGCGGGGGCTAAAAGCCCTGTGAAAATGCCCTCTCGCGGCTGCAATGCTCGATAGACAGCAATCTGCGCGATTTTCGCTCGTCGTCACCCTCAACGTATCGCTTGATACGCCTTCGGGTTAATTTCTTCCGGATATCGCCCATCCTTCTGATTTCTCCTTCAAAACCAACGACTCCGTCACTTTTGTCGAAAGCGACCGGGGTGAGGATCGGGCGCCGGGCTGTCTCCCTCGCTCGCGGCCCAATCAATCTGGCGGCACATTCCCCGGAAGATTGAAACCTCGTTCTCCGTGATCCCGGCTCGGCCGAAGATCCTGCGCAGCTTTCGGAGGATGCGTTGAGGGTTCTGGGGATCGAGGTAGCCGATGTGAAGCAGGGTTTTGTGGAGGTGGTTCATCAACCCCTCGACGCGATCGTTCGACGCAGGCTCCGGCCGGTTTTCGAATGCTTCTTTGCCGGCAAAGCTGAGGTGGGCGAGAAGGATCGCCACCGCCTGAGTGAGGTTGAGGACGGGGAAATTCTCTGCGGTCGGGATGCGGATGACGAGATCGCAACGATCAACATCCTCCCGTCGCATGCCTCTGGTCTCACTCCCGAAGACGAGTGCTCCGTCCGCGAGGCCGCGATCGGCAAGGGCCTCGGCTGCCTCCGACGGTGTGAATAACGGCTGATTCTCGCGTCCGCGTCCGGAAGCGGTTGCGACCAGAGTGCGAATCCCGGTCGCCGCATCTTCCAATGTGTCGTGTATCCGGACACTGAGGTGCTCCTCGGCGCCGCATGCCCATCGCGCCACGTCCGGATGATCGACTTTCGCCGAAGGCCGTACGAGTTCCACCTTTGAAACGCCGAAATTTGCGGCGACACGAAGAGCGGCGCCAAGGTTTCCCGGCGATGAGGTTTCGATGAGAATCAGTGTTCCGACGGCCACAGGCCGCTATACTACAACTACTGAGAGGGTGTAGGGCACTGACACCCGAAAGACGTTGCTAATTCAATGTCCTATATCATCATAGTGGGGAGATCTTATGTTTATACCCATCGGACACGACCAGAGCACGGTGCGACGCTTGCCTTGGGTCACCTTTTCGATCATGGGCCTTTGTCTCGCGGCGTTCCTCCTGACCCTCGGCCCCATCAAGAGCAGCGAGCGTCTGGCGAATCAGCGTCTGTCGGAAGTGGCCGAGTATTTTTTTGAACATCCGGACCTCGAACTCGAGCCTGAGATTGAGGACTACCTCTTCGGCTTCATCCCCGAATATCAGGGACAAAGGGATGCCTTCAAAGAGGTCATCAAGGAAGGCGCAAGAGGATTCGGCATGATGGACGGCGCTGACGAGGAAGAAGAGAGCTGGGAGGAACAGCAGCAGATCCTCGATGATCTGACCCTTCGCTTTCACGAAGCCGTCGCCACTTCGCCCTATTTTCGCTACGGTCTCGTGCCTGCAAACCAGAAGGCATTTGCCTACATCACCCACCAGTTCATGCACGGTGGTTTCGGTCACATCTTCTTCAACATGCTCTTCCTCTACCTCGCCGGCCCCTATCTCGAGGATGTCTGGGGGCGACCGATTTTTGCGGGCTTTTATCTCTCCGCCGGGATCTTTGCGGCCCTGGTTTACGTCCTAAAATACCCGATGATGGAGGGGCCGCTTGTCGGCGCCTCCGGGGCGATTGCCGGTTTGATGGGTGCGTTTCTCATCAGACATTCCCGTACCAAGATTCGTCTTCTCTTCTTCTTTTTCCTTCGGGCACGGGTCATCGATGCGTCGGCATGGATCATGCTGCCCCTATGGTTGCTGCGGGAGTTGTTCTACGGCCAGGCGATCGACATGGCTGGGGGCCAGGGCAGCGGGGTTGCCCATTGGGCTCATGTCGCGGGATTTGCCTTCGGATGTGTTGTCGCTTTGAGCTTTAAGCATTTCAAGGTCGAGGAGCGGTTTGTTGAGACCGCTCTTGAAGCCCGCTCGATTTGCCACGAAAATCTCGAGCTCGAGGAGGCGCTCGAAGCCCACCGAGGCGGCGACAGTGATCGAGCCGTCGAGATCCTGCTCGCCAAACTCAAGGCCGATCCGACGGATTTTGATGTTGCCGCTGCCTATTGGGACGTCGCGCGTGATCGAGGTGAGGTGGCGGCAGCCGTTCCCTCCATGCTTCGAGTCCTGCGCGACGCCCTTCGCCATGGTGATCTGGATATTGTGGAGGCCCGATGGGAAGAGGTCCTGGAGATGGCTCCGGAGGGGGCGATTGATCCGGTGCTTGCCGCTCGCGTCTCCGAGACATTGGGAGACAATTTGTCCCATTCGTTGCTGGCCGCCACGGTCGAGGCCGGATTGGCCGGCTTGGGCACTTCAGCAGCCACGGGTGTCTTGGTTCGCCTGGCCCGCGTCGGTGTCCGGGCTAAATCGCCGGCAGCATACGAGCTGATTGATCGGGCCCTGGTCGCGGATGACGTTCTCCCCGAGACCAGGCAGGAACTCGAGGAGATGCGCTCGGCTCTGGTGGTGGCGGAACCAGTGCAGGAGCTTGCCGGCGATAATGAGGCCGAACCCATTTCGGTCACAAAGGTTGAACACACGCTGAAGGTGATGGAAGCCATTCCGCTGGAATGGTCCGACGGGAAGCTGACGATTGATGCGCAGGGAACCGTGAGGCCGATTGGGGTTCACCACCTCGATGCCGTCGCTGTTGCCGGTATCGCCGAACCGGGGAAGCCGGCCTTTGTTTTGGTTGACCTGATGCTCGACGCTCCGTGGAGTGACAGGCCGAAACTCCGGGTCGTTCGGCTGCGAAGCAACGCCTTCGATCCGAGGAAGTTGATTCCCGGTGACGACGGTCAGGCGAGTTTCCGAAAACTGTTGGAAGATATCCTCGAGATATCTGGGGCGGTGCCCCTGCCCGATCCGGATGGCGCCATAGGGAAGCCGTTCAGAAGGTTTGCCGGAGTGGCTGAATATGAAAGCGAGGTCCTCGGGATCGACACCTCTAAACTGATCGAGCCCGCAGGGTGATTGTCAGACTCCCCTTCGGCCGGGAAGGTCTGGCGCTGGATCTGCGAGGTTTTCGCGTTCACAACCTGAGACCGGAAGGCAAAAGAGGTGTTCGGTCGGTCGCAGACCTCATCGAAAAGGCGGTGGACCGGCCTCTCGACGGTCTTCCGCTGGTCGATCAGGCGCGCGGGCGGAGGTCAGCCGTCGTTGTCGTTCCCGACGCGACCCGTTCGGTGGATCTGCCCGGGATTCTCCCTCCCGTCCTGAGCCGTCTGGCTCGTGCCGGTATCCCATCATCAAGGCAGAGGATCCTGGTGGCCTGCGGAACCCACCCACCGATCTCCGAAGAGGAATTGTCCGCCCTCGTCGGACCTCTTCCGGATGGGGTGACGATCTTGCAGCATGACGCCCGGGACACTGAGGTCCTGGTTGCGGCCGGCGCCTTGGGGACAGGTCTTCCGATCCGCCTCCATCGCTGGGTCATGGAGACGGATTTTCTCGTTACACTCAGCTCTGTCCGGCATCACTATTTTGCCGGTTTCGGCGGTGGGCCGAAGATGATCTTTCCCGGGGTCGCCGGCTATGAAGAAATCCAGACAAACCACTCCCGGGTGCTGGAGATCACCGAGAAGCGGATTCGACGGCATCGGGCGTGTGAACCTGGGATTCTGAAGGCGAATCCCGTGGCCGAAGAGATTGCTGAGGCGGCCGACAGACGGCCCCCGGACATGGTGCTGTGTCTGGTGCCTGGGGTGGATGGAGGTTTTTCCGAAGCCTTTGCCGGACCGTGGCGCTCATCGTGGGATGCGGCGGTCGAACAGGTTCGAACAACGTTCGAGGTTCCGGCCGCGGAGTTCGACATGGTGGTTGGCTCAGGAGGCGGGCGGCCGTCAGACGAAACCCTGATTCAGGCGCACAAGGGCCTGGACGCTGCCTGCAGATTCGTGCGACCCCATGGGGAAGTGGCCTTTGTCGCCTCCCTCCAGGGTGGCCTGGGTTCGGTAGAAATGGAAGCCTTTGTCGAGGATCCTCGTCCCGAAGTCATTCTGAATCGCCTCGCTCGGGGGTGGATCCAGTACGGCCACACAACCCTTCGCATCATCGAGAAGACATCGCAATTTCGCATTCGGTTGGTCTCCCACGCAAGTCCGTCCATAGTTCGCAGGATGGGATTCGAGCCGGAGAATTCTCTCGAGGAGATGCTCAAGGCATGGCGGACGGACAGGGAAGGAGCAACGGTAGGCGTGTTGCCGGGTCCTGCGGTGTATCCCAGAATCGTTTCGTAAAATTCCTTTTCGTTTCGCGAGGTGTGGACGAGGACCCGATGCGGAGCCATACCGATCTTGGGGTACGACTTGGTTGTTACGCGTACGGGTTGGTGGTTTATCGCATGGGCTGGTTGTTTGGCGTTTGGGCTGGTTTTGGGCCGCCGCGGCACATCGGAGGAGGGTCGAAGAACACAGTTGTAACACAAAGGCGCAAAGGCGCAAAGATTTTGAGTCGAAGAGTGTTCCGGTTGACAATAGTAAAAACAATCTATAGATTGTTTTTGTGAACCTAACTGACGTACTTTCTTTGCCGGATGGACCGAAGAAGACTGCTTCTCTTGTGGCTTGGGTACAGGGCCTTTTTTCAGATCAGGACGAGGTCCCGGTACTCGTCGGCGGCGCAGCGGTGGAGATCTTGACGGGGGGCGCCTATACCACCGGTGACCTGGACTTCGCCGGCTCGGTTCCTGCCCCAGTAAAGAGGTTCCTCCAAGAGAGTGGATTTGAACGCTCGGGTAGGCACTGGATTCACGAGGCAGGACAAGTGTTCCTGGAATTCCCTAGCGAGACACTCGATCACCGGGAGCAAGCGGTTCGGGTCAACATTTATGGTTTCGACATTCTCCTTGTGAGCATAGAGGACCTTCTTGTCGATCGCCTGGGAGCGTGGGAGCATTGGAAATCCGGGATTGACGGTGCAAACGCTTACCTTCTCTATCGAAGGTGCCGGAAGGATATTGATCGCGTCAGACTGGCGCGAAGAGCCAGCGAGGCGGGGTTTGAAAAAGCGCTCAAAGCATTAGCGAGATTCGATCGTCAATGGTCGTCAACAGAACCAGATCCCGAGGCCCTGGAAGTGTGGGCAAATCGAGGTCCAACGGAAGCCAAACTATGATCAGCCCTTCAGTTTCACGACTCACTCGACGGCGGCCGCGGGACTTTCGAGAATGGCGGACCCTTCGAGAGTGGGGCAAACTGCCTCAACGGGAGGCCCAACAACCCGGTTACGTTCTCCGAAGCATCCGTCAAGATGCCGGTCTGACCCAAAAGCAACTTGCTGAACGCCTTCAGATCACGCAACAGGCGGTCTCCCAGGCTGAGCGCTGGAACGCCAATCCCACAGTTGGACTGATGTTTGCCTGGGGCAAAGTCTGCGAAAGGCGACTTGAGTTCTGTTTCATCGGTGGGGATCCCGGCTGCGCATAAAGCGCACACCTGCTGTTTTTTGGCCGGACTCCGGTTTTCACACCCCTGGCTCGGAGGGAGTACGCGTCATTCGGATCGGGCACTGTTGTTCGTTTCGCGAGGTGTGGACGAGGACCCGATGCGGAGCCATACCGATCTTGGGGTACGACTTGGTCATCCTTCCACGCTTCCCCTTCAAAGCCGACGACTCCATGCGTGGTTTTCGATTCTCAGGTCGGATCCAAAGGCTTCTTCAAAAGGAGTTATAGATTGCATTTTTCATCTTCTAGCTCAAAAAGACAGACTTCCGATCCAGGAGTAGCACAACGACCTGCGACGCTTTCGGTCGTGGACATGGCCCCGTAGACAAAGTGAGCGGTGGCCGCACGCCTGCCCAGGGATCATGGGCATATGCGATCATGGATCCGGGAGGGCGCCTGAGCCCGCTCGTGATTAACTGGTCTTATGATCGGAGGCAGCCAATGGCAACGTACCGAATCTTGTCGATAGACGGTGGTGGAATCCGCGGCATCGTCACCACAGTGCTCATGCAGCGTCTGGCGGCAACGCCCGGGCTGGAAAATTTCCTCGACACGGTTGATCTCATAGCCGGGACATCCACCGGGGGTCTGCTGGCACTCGCCATCGCCCGCGGAAAGAGCCTCGATGACATCCGTGATCTCTATGTCAACGACGGGCCGAAAATCTTCGATGACTCCTGGTTGGATGACCTCCTGGATCTCGGAAAGCTCCGAGGCGCCGACTACAAGACCGCCCCCATGAGGCGTGTGTTCAAGAGAGTCCTGGGCGAAGACAGGACCTTGGGCCAGTTGGACAAACACGTCCTGATCACCGCCTTCGACCTCGACAACCAAGACACCGACAAAAGCAAGAGAACGTGGAAACCGAAGATCTTCCACAATCTTCCGGGAACCGACAGTGACCAAGATGAGCTTGTCCACAAGGTCGCGCTCTACACCGCTGCGGCGCCGACCTACTTCCCCTCCGTCGACGGCTACATCGACGGCGGTGTCTATGCCAACAACCCCGCCATGTGCGCCCTCGCCCAAACGCGGGACAGACGGTACTTCGAGCCCCCGACAGATATCAACGACGTCGTGCTTCTCTCACTCGGGACGGGCACCAGCCCCTTCCACATCAAGGGCAAGAGACATAACTGGGGCTACATCCAGTGGATCAAGCCGCTCATCAGCCTCATGCTCGACGGGGTCTCAGGAATCGCCGACTACCAGTGCCAACAAATGCTGGGCGATCACTACCATCGGCTTGCCCCGGTCTTCCCGCCGGATGTCTCCATTCCGATGGATGCCGTCAAGAAGATCCCGTACATGATTGATTTTGCGGAGGATCTCGAAATCGGCGAGATCGTTGCGTGGATGCAGGAGCATTGGATGTAGGACGGCGGAAGGCTGGAGTTCCGAAAACACATTTCTTAACGCAAAGTCGCAAAGGCGCAAAGATCTTGAGTCGAAGAGTGTTCCGGTCGAGCCCGTCCACC
>JAIOSJ010000214.1 GCA_021107705.1 Thermoanaerobaculales bacterium
CGAGACTATGCCGCCGCCCGTCCTGCAGAAGGCGAGATCATGGCAGCCCGGACCCTGAGGGACCTCTGCCGACAGACCGGCGCCCGCATTCACATCGTTCACATCGCCTCCCGGGAAGCTCTGGATACCGTCACGACTGCACGCTCCGAGGGCCTGCCCCTGTCCGCCGAAACCTGTCCCCACTACCTGCTCTTCACCGCCTCGGACCTGGACCGGCTCGGCGCCTTGCTCAAGACGGCGCCGGTGGTAAAGGCTGAGTCGGATCGGGAAGGACTGTGGAGAGGCTTGCGGGACGGAGAGCTGTTGTACGTTGCATCGGACCACGCCGCAGGCGTCTGGCCGGAAGAGAAACACACGGGCTCGATCTGGACCGACTACGGCGGCGTGCCCGGGGTCGAGTTGCTCTTGCCGACCCTCTTCTCGGAGGGTGTCACCAAGGGCCGAATCACCCTGGAGCGCCTGGTAGAGATCACCAGCCGGGCCCCGGCCGACTTCTTCGGCGTCGGCCGGCGCAAGGGCCGGATTCATCCGGGCTACGACGCCGATTTTTCGGTGATCGACGAAGGCGCATCCTGGACGGTCCATGCCGATGATCTGCACAACAAGAACCGCTACACACCCTTGGAGGGCATGACGCTCTCAGGCCGCATCCACGAGACCTGGGTTCGAGGCCGAAGGATCTTTGCGCGAACACCCGCCGGAGACGAGGTTTTTCACAGAGCGCCGGCAGGTATTCTGGTCAGACGAGGAGACTCACGATGAACGACATCACAATCCTGGGCCCGGGCGCCGTCATCTCAGACTTCAGCGACAGCCCCACCGTCATCTCCGACGGCGCCGTCGCCATGAAAGAGGATCGGATCGAATCCGTCGGCACATTTGACGCCCTGACCCAACAGTGGCCTAGAGCCGAGTTGCTCAATGCCCACGGCGGGCTGATTCTGCCGGGCCTGGTCAATCTGCACCATCACTTCTACTCGGCGCCGGCCCGTGGCCTCGATCCGGGAAGACCGATGCATAACTTCGGAGAGATCCTTGAGGGCCTGTGGTGGCGGCTGGATCGAGCGCTGGATATTCAGACCGTGCGGCTATCAGCTGCCCTGAGCCTGGCCGACTGCATACGCTGGGGCTGCACGACGGTCTTCGACCACCACGCTTCGCCCTCGTGCCTCGCCGGCAGCCTCGAATTGACGGCCGGCGTCGTCCGGGAAGCCGGTCTTTCGGCGGTCCTGTGTTACGAAGTCTCAGACCGCAACGGCCACGATGAGGCCCTGGCAGGATTGCAGGAAAACCTCCAGTTTGCCGCAGACCACAGGAACGACCCTCGTCTGCGTGGACTCCTGGGCCTGCACGCCTCCTTCACCGTCTCCGACTCCACCCTCGAACAGGTCGCCAGGCAGCGACCGACCGACCTGGGCATTCACATCCATCTGGCCGAGGATCCACTGGACGAAGCTCTCTCTATGAGACGATACGACCAGCTCCCCCTGGACCGCCTGAACCACTTTGGACTCTTGGACCGGCACGCCCTGTTGGCCCATGGCGTTCACCTGGAGCCTCGAGATTTCTCCAGGATCACCGAGAGCGGCGCGACCCTGATCCACAACCCGGAGAGCAACGCCAACAACGCCGTCGGAAGACTGGACCTTCCCACCGTACTCGAACTCGGATGTTCGGTCGGTCTCGGAACCGACGGCATGTCGTCCAACATGCTGCGATCCCTGCGGGCGGCCTTTCTGGCCCTGCGCGCCGGAACGGGCGATCCGACGAGCGGGTTCGACACCGTGCCTGGGCTCCTCGCCGTCAATGCGCAGCGCGCCGCCAAGAGTTTTGGCGAGCCCCTCCTTGGTCAACTGGAGGCCGGCGCCCCGGCAGATGTCATCGTTGTCGACGGCCCACCGCCGACGCCTGTGGGCGAAAGCAACGCCTTCGGCCATTTGCTGTACGGCGCGTCGGAAAGCGTCGTCCGTCACACCGTCGCCCGAGGCCAAGTCCTGCTCAAGGACTTCCGCCACACGACCCTGGATGTCGCGTCCTTGGCGAACGAAACCCACGCCGCAACCCCGGCGCTGTGGGAGCGGTTCAGGAGCCTGTGAGAGCTTGGACTGATTGGTCGAACCATTTATTTAAACCAATCGGTCGAATCTCCGTATGATCTAGGGGGGTGTAGGGCATTGACGGCGGATGGATTTCGGAGGGTCGTGAGGAGCCATTTGAGGCGCATTCGAGAAGCAGTACTCACTGTACGAGCCGAGAATGCAACGAAAAAGGGCCTTCACGACACCCGAAAGGCGCCGCTGAATCAATGCCCTACACCCTCCTAGACGGAGGCAGACGTGGCACGACCGCGGTTTGAAAAACTCGATCTCGAAACGAGGCGCCGGATCCTCGAAACTGCGGCTGTGGAGTTCTCGGCACGTGGTTTCGAGGGCGCCTCCCTCAACCAACTCCTCGATCGCCTCGACCTCAGCAAGGGCTCGTTCTACTACTACTTCGACGACAAGGCAGACCTCTTCATCACAGTTGTCGATTACGCATGGAAGGTCATGCTGCCGGCAGAGGATCTGGATCTCGGTGACCTGGATGCCACCGTCTTCTGGCCCACCCTCGAGTTGTTGATGCGGGAGACCCGCGCCCGGGTCCATGAAAAACCGTGGTTGGTCGGACTCGCGCGGTTGATGTACGACCCACCGGAAGCGGCCGGTGTTCGCGAGGCCCTAGCCGAAAAATTTGCCGAAGTCCGGCAGTGGCAAGAGGATCTGATTCGCCGTGGCCAGCATGTGGGCGCCGTCCGGTCCGATCTACCGGCCGACCTTCTCCGGGCGCTGCTGGTCGGCGCCGATGAGGCCGGTGACCAGTGGTTCGTCGCCAACTGGAACCGTTTTGACGAGGATGAGATCGAGCGCCTCTCCGAAGAGGTCGTCGCCATTTATCGTCGAATGCTCGAAGCACCGCCCGCAGAGCGGAAGTCATGAAATTGGAGAGGTGAAATGATCCACAAAACGATGCTCTTTTCGTTCCTGGCGTCCATCGTGACACTCGCGTCGCCTGCCGCCGCACAGGACGCCACCGAAATTATTCGCTCGGCGTGGGACAACTGGCGCGGCCTTTCCTCCTACGGCGAGATCACCATGACCATCCACAGGCCATCGTGGGAGCGCTCGATGTCCATGCGTTCCTGGACCCGCGGCTCAAAACACTCCTTGGTGCGGGTGACCGCGCCTCGGAAGGACAAGGGCGCCGGCACCTTGATGGTGGACAACGCCATGTGGTCCTACGCCCCCAAGGTCAATCGGGTGATCAAGGTCCCGTCGTCCATGATGGGCCAGAACTGGATGGGATCGGATTTCTCCAACAAGGACGTATCCCGGGCCGACGACATCGTCGATCAGTACACCCATACCCTCCAGGCGACCGAGGAGCACGAAGGCCACAAGGTCTTCGTCATCGAGGCGATCCCTCACGAGGACGCGGCCGTCGTATGGGGCAAAGAAATACTGCGGGTTCGCGATGACCATGTCCTTCTGGCGGAGGAATTCTACGATCAGGACGGGATCCTGGTGAAGGCCATGAACACCATCGAGATCGGCAAGATGGGCGGCCGTACGCTGTCCGTCAGGCAACGCATGGCGAAGGCGGACACCGACGACGAATGGACCGAGATCCGCATCGACACGATCGAATTCGACGTTGACCTTGCCGATAGTTTGTTTACTCGCTCCAATCTTCAGAACCCGCGAGATTAGCGGAGGTCAAGCAATGAACCTCAACTTTCGAATGGCATGGAGAAATCTCTGGCGAAGTCCTCGCCGCACCTGGTTGACGGTGGGCGCCATGGTCTTCTCCAACATCCTCCTCGTCTTCATGATTTCGCTGCAGTTGGGCATGTACGGGATGATGATCGACAACAGTCTGCGCGCGTTGACCGGCCATCTCCAGGTTCAGGCCCCGGGGTTTCTGGACGACAACAAGATCCGTCAGGTGGTACCCGATGTCATGGGGCTGGCGCAAGAGCTGCGCGACGGTCTCGGAACCGACCAGGTCGCGGCCCGCGCCTCGGCCTTCGCACTGGTCTCGAGTGCCGACCGCAGCTACGGGCTTCTCATCACCGGGGTCCAGCCCGAATTCGAGACGCACGTGTCAAGTCTGCCCGGGCTGGTCGAGGAAGGACGCTTCCTGAGTGATGCGTCAGCGGCAGAAGCGGTCATCGGCCGCGTCTTGGCCCGCAACCTTCGGGTCGACCTTGGAGATGAACTGACCTTTCTGGGAAGCGGCCGCGACGGTTCATTTGCCGCCGCGGTGGTGACGGTCGTCGGTATTTTCGACAGCGGCATGCCGGATCTCGACCGTGGCTTCGCAGAGATTCCACTGGAGTTTTTCCAGGATATCTTTTCGATGGATTCGGCCGGCCACGCCGTGGTGATCATGGCAGAGGATCTGCTCCGAGTGAGCACCATGAAGTCACGCGTTTCTGCACTGCTTCCCGATGATGAGAATCTGGTGATCCACGACTGGGATGCGTTACTGCCGGGGCTCAAACAGGCGATCCAGGCCGACTTCGCCAGTGCCTGGTTCATGTACGCCGTGCTCGTGGTACTGGTGGCCTTCAGCGTACTCAACACCCAACTGATGTCGGTTCTCGAACGCACCAAGGAGTTCGGCATCGTCATGTCGCTGGGTGTGACGCCGGCCAGGCTTGGACGCCTGGTGATGCTCGAAACCGCTTTGATGGGCGCCGTCGGCATGCTTCTCGGGGTCCTCCTCGGCGGCGCGCTCGTGGTGTGGCTGAACCACTACGGCTTTTCTTATCCCGGGCTTGAGGAAATGGCGGGCAAGTTCAACGTTCCGGGACGCATTTATCCGCAGATCTCGGCTCTCGGTCTACTCCTGGGGCCGGTGCTGATTCTCGTTTCCAGCGTCCTCGCCTCGTTCTACCCCGCCATCAGGCTCCGCTGGCTGGCGCCGGTGGCGGCAATGAGGGCAGCATGATGGGC
>JAIOSJ010000271.1 GCA_021107705.1 Thermoanaerobaculales bacterium
AAGACCGCCATCGATACCAGCATCGTCGTCGCGGCACTTATTCCGTGGCATCGCGACCACGAGAGGGCCTTTGCGGCACTTGACGCAGCCCTCGTAGGATCGATGGTCGTCCTCCCTTCAAGGACCCTGATGGAGAGCTACTCCGTTCTGACACGCTTGCCCTCACCCCATCGGTTGGCGCCAAAGGACGCTGTGGCCGTCCTTGAGGGAACATTCCTCGACCAAAGCGAAATCGTCGGCCTTCCAAATGACGAATACTGGGCCTTTCTGCGGCATCTTTCGGAAGAAGGTGTTTCCGGCGGCGGCGCCTACGACGCAGAAATCATCGCCACCGCATTGCACGCCGGAGCGTCCTCGGTCCTGACCCTCAACCAACGTGATTTCGAGCGCCTTGCCCCACCGGCCCTGCTGATCAGAGTACCTTAGCCCGACCTAGCCCGCATTTCTCACCAGTGATCTACTGCGACACCCGATACACCTTACCCTGCCGTGCCTTTCGCAACTCGCCCTCCTCAACGGACTGTCAAATACGCCTACGTCGGCCAAGTCACGAAAAACCCAGCATGGCACGGCGTCTCGGGCGTCTCGCAACGAAGACTGGTGAGAAGTGCGGGCTAGAGGTCCGGCCGAAAACCACGCTTCCCCTTGGGTTGCGGGCATAGACTGCGCCAGGCCTTATTGTGGCTGTTTTTCTGCGTTTTGCAAAAGGCGAAGCCAATAGCTTAGAACCCCCCAACGAAGTCGGGGCGCATTCCAGTATGATGCCCCTTCGCGAGGAGGTCCTGATGGTTCGCGTTACTTCTGAAATCGGTCGGCTGCGCAGAGTTTTGGTTCACGAGCCGGGGCTCGAGGTCGATCGGATGGTTCCACCGATGATGGAGGAGTTGCTCTTCGACGACATCCTGTTCGGCGATCGGGTCCGAGAGGAGCACGCTCGTTTTCGCCGCCTGTTACAACTGCTGGGCATCGAGGTGATTGAGGCCCGCACCCTACTCGAGGAAACGCTCGAGAATCCCGAGGCCCGCGCGTGGCTGTGGCATGTCCTCAAGCCGGAGTTCCCCTTCGACCTGCGGACGGTTCCCGAGGAGATTCCCCCGCAGGACGCGGTGAAGGCTGTGGTCGAAGGAATCGTCCGTTCCGAAGTGCATCAGGGCGTGGAGGTGGAGGATCTTTTTCGTATCGCCCCCCTCCCGAACTGGTGTTTTCAACGGGATCCCCAGGTTATTCTCGGTGGCGGCGTGATGTTTTCCGCCATGGCGACCCCCGCCCGCTGGCGTGAAGGCATGCTCGCCCGTTGCATCTTCCGTTTTCATCCCAGCCTTCGGGAGACGCCGGTCATCGCCGACCCGCTTCGGCCGGATTGCGACACGTCTCACTTCCTGGGCCTCCACCGTCCGCGCCTGGAAGGCGGCGATGTGCTGGTCCTCTCACCCGATGTGCTGGCCGTCGGGATGTCGGAACGCAGCAACTCTCAGGCAGTCGACGTCCTGATTCGAGCATTGAAGAACCGTGATGAAGGCCCCCGCTATCTCGTCATCGTTGATTTGCCCCATCGCCGGGCCTACATGCACCTTGACACCGTCTTCACACCGGCGGATCGGGACGCGGCGCTGGTCTATGCTCCGGTGATTACGGGCACCGGCGCCGAGGCCGCGCGAACCTACGATGTCGATCTGCACGCGGACAACCCCCAGCCCGTCGAGCGCGGCGCCCTGCTGCCCACCCTGGCGACCCATAGAATCGATCTCAAACCCATCTCGTGCGGGGGTAAGAACCCGCTGGCACAGCAACGGGACCAGTGGACGGACGGCGCCAATACGCTGGCTCTCGCACCCGGGGTGATCACGCTTTATGACCGAAATACGGCCACGGCAGAAGAGTTGGCCGCTCACGGCTTTCGCATCGTCAATGCCAGGGACGTTTTGCTCGGGCGCGAGGAAGTTTCCCTCGATCGACCCGGCAGGGTGTGTCTTCTGCTTGAGAGTCACGAGATTTCCCGCGCCCGAGGCGGTCCGCACTGCCTGAGCCACCCGCTGATCAGAGACGACCTCGGCTGACGGCACAGGTCAAAGAGTCGAAAAGTCGAAAAGTCGAAGAGTTCAGGACACCCGAAAGGGATGGGGCGGCGGCTTTTGAAGCAATCTCAGCTGGACGACTCCGATGCCAACCGCAGCTCACGCCACCGGTCGTGATACCAGAGCCACTGCTCGGGCCGGCGCCGGATCGCCTCTTCGGTCACAGCCGTGTAACGTGCGGTCAGGCTGATGACGTCATCCTGCGCTTCAACCGGCACCGGCGGACCGAAAGAGAGGGTGAACCGCCCGCCGCGCTCCGCGTAGGCGAACACCGGAATGACCGGCGTGTCGGTCTTCAGCACCACACGCGCCAGGATCGGATGGGTCTTGGCAGGATGACCGAAGAAGGGAACATCGACGCCTCCGTCCCGAGACCGGGTCTTCTGGTCGATCAGAATCCCGACCGGTTGACCGGCCTTGATCTCGCCCAGAATGGCTCTCAAGACCGCCTTTTTCCCAAGCATTCGGTTGCCGAATTGTCTGCGAAAATCCTCCAGCTCGGATTCAAGGAGGGGGTTGTCCAGCGGACGGTGAACGACACCGAAACCACCCGGCAGAGTGAGACCCAGGTAGAGGGCGGCCACCTCCCATGCACCCAGGTGGGCCGAAAGAAAAAAGGCGCCGCGGGCGCCTTGCACAACCGCGTCCAGGTGTTCTTGTCCCTCGACTTTGACCAGTCGAAGGAGCTTTTCCGGCCTCATTCGCTGGATGCGGAGCGTCGCCAGCAGGGCCCGTCCGAAGTGCCGGCCGACATCCAATGCCAGACGTTCCCTCTCCCGCAGCTTCAGCTCCGGATAAGCCAGACCGAGATTGAAACGAATGATCCGGCCGCGACGCCGGGCTAGCCTGTGAAAAAGCCCCCCCAACAAGGTTCCCATGGGTTCGATTATGCCCGGGCCGCCTCGCCCGACCGTAGCTCGGGCCAAGCGATACGCATCGAACTCGAATCGGTTGCGAAAGGAAGACCGCGTCTTCTTCATCCCGTGATTTCCCGGCAGGGCATCCAGAATCGGTCCCAGGCGCCTTCAATTGGCTTCATCGAAACCTCAATCACCCAGGCCCCGATGTCTTTCGGCAGTTTCACCGCATCTTTGGCCGTGGTGGTAAGCACCGCTCCAAGGCGTTCGACTTCGGAAATGACCCGCTCGACGTCCTTTTCGTCGTAGAGGTGATGGTCGGGAAACCACTCGGCGCCGACGACTTCCGCGCCCGCACTTTCGAGCAGGGCACGAAAGCCCTCGGGCCGGCCCAGGGCCGCAACGGCAAAGACCCGTTGCCCGGACAAGACATCCGGGTCCTGCAGGCCCTGAGGCGTATGAACTCTTTCCGGCGTGAGTCGGGCGCCGAAAACGGGCATTCCCGGCGACAGGTCTTTCAATCCTTTAACGATCTCGGTTGGAACCTGGGTTGCGTCTTTGTCGAGCTTGGTGACCAACACTGCGGAGGCCCTACGGAGCGCGCTCAGGGGCTCCCGCAGACGGCCCCGGGGGGGCACATGACCGCCACCCCATGGATCTGAGGCGTCAATGAGAACCAGGTCGAGGTCTCGAACCAATTTGAGATGTTGGAAACCGTCGTCGAGCAAGAGAATCTCGGCGCCGGCCTTGATGGCTCGTCGGCCTCCACGGAAACGGTCGGCATCCACGACCACCGGCACTCCCGGAAGACGGGAGGCCAATTCAAGCGGCTCGTCACCGGCTCGCTCGGGGGTCTCTCGGGTGTCCGGGCCGACCAGAAAGAGAGGTTCGTCGGTCTGACGACCGTATCCCCTGGTCAGAACCGCCGGCCGACGGCCGCGCCGGACGAGATCTCTCACCAGAGCGATGACCGTGGGCGTCTTGCCGGTTCCGCCGAAAGTGAGATTACCCACAGAGATGACCGGGACCGGCAACTTCTTTCTCTCAAGCCAGCCATAGCGGTATGCGGCGCCACGGATGTGTACCGCGGCTGAATAGAGCGGGCTCAAGGGCAGGAGCAGGTCACGCCGATTCACTGCTCTGGTTCCCTCGTTTTAGGAATTCCATCAACGCCGTCGCCGTGCGAGCCGCCGCACCCCGATTCTGCTCGATCACCTCAAAACCCGCTTTGCCGGCCCGGTGGGCCTTTTCGGGCGAGCCCAACCAGTCACCAAGAACAACGCCGAATTCCTGGTCATCGGCAACGACGCGGGCTGCGCCGGCAGCTGTCATTTCCCGATAAATCTCGGCAAAATTGTGGACGTGGGGACCGGTCAGTACAGGAACTCCCCACAGAGCAGCTTCGAGAGGGTTGTGGCCCCCGGTCGAAACCAGCGAACCGCCGATGAAGGCCACCGCCCCGTATCGGTAGGAACGTGCGAGTTCGCCGATCGTGTCAAGGAGGAAAACGTCCGCCGAACTCTCGGAGCTTTCCTCCCAACGGCTTCGGCGCACGGTCTTGAGGCCCCTGCTCTCGAGCAGAGAGGCGACCTCCGTGAACCGTTCGGGATGACGCGGCGCCAAGATCAGGAACGGTCGCCGCGCCCCAGCGGCATAGTGATTCAAAGAATTCAGGACGATCTCTTCCTCACCCTCCATGGTCGAGCCCGCGACCACGATCGGCCGATCTCCGGCCCATCGAGAGAGGCCCTCGGCCCAGGACAGCGGCCTTTCGTCACGCAAGAGATCGTACTTCACGTTGCCGCCCACCCTGACGCAGTCTTCATTGACCCCGAGGTCGATGAATTTCCGGGCGTCACTCTCGTCGCGGGCGAGAACCAAGGCCAGCGGCGCAAGAAGAGATTTCAACAGGACGCGGACACGCCGGTACCTCACGAAGGATCTCTCGGAGAGCCGCGCATTGACGACGGCAACGGGTATGCCCCTCCGTCCCGCCTGGTGGAGCATCTCCGGCCAGAGTTCGGTCTCCACCAAAACCAATGCCCGAGGTTTCGCAGTGTCCAGAAATCGTTTCACCGGAACGGGAAGGTCCACTGGGCAGGGCGTTACCACCGCCCGGTCACCGAGGGTTTTTCGGGCGAGGGCGAGACCGGTGGCAGTCGTAGCGCTGACGATGACCGGCAGGTCGAAATCAGCCAACTCACCCAGCAGACGACGAGCCACCTCCACCTCACCGACCGAGACCGCCTGGATCCAGATGCCTCCGGACGGAAGATCCGGCATTGGACGGAGAAACCGCTCAGACCACATCGGCCGCTTCTTTCCGGAAAGGCGGTCCCGCAGCGCCAGCACCGGAACGGCGAGGGGCAGAAGAACGGCCATGAGGACGCGATACAACCAGAGAGTCAATCGTTCCACGGCCCAAGGATACCGGGGATTTCAGGCGCTGACACTACGACTGCTTCGAAAAGCGAGACAAAGTCTCTGCGGAGCACCAAAACTTGGAAAGAAAACTCGACTCCAACTCTCCGGAGCGAGTTGGAGGTCAAATCAATCCAGCGAGGCGCTTTCCACTTCCCCATGGGGCACGATGAAAGTGCCTGCTTCACGATTCAATGCCCGTTTGAGGTTCTCTTCGTCGGTGATGAGAACTTCTTTGCCCGTCGCCTCGACAAATTCCAGGGCGGACCTGATCTTCGGCCCCATCGATCCCGGCGGGAACTGGTTCTGCTCGAGCATCTCACGCGCCGCCGCCACAGGCAGGGTGCGCAGCCAACGCTGATTCGGCCGACCGAAGTTCTCGGCGACCATCGGTACTTGGGTGAGGACGATGTAGAGGTCCGCCTCGAGATCACGCGCCAGAATAGAAGCAACATAGTCCTTGTCGATCACGGCTTCGACACCCCGGTAGTACCCACCGACATCCTTGTAAACCGGAATTCCTCCGCCACCGCCCGCGATGAGGACGGCGCCGTCGGTGATCAGGCGCTTGAGCATTTCAGCACCGAGTATTTTCATCGGTCGCGGAGAGGGAACGACCTTGCGCCAACCTCGTCCCGCATCTTCGACCATCTCCCACCCCTGCTCCTGCATCAGGACATTCGCACGGTAGGCGGTGAAGAAGGGACCGACCGGCTTGGTCGGACTCTCGAAGGCGGGGTCTTCCCGATCCACCATGACCTCGGTTACCAGGCAGGCGATCGGCTTGTCCAACTGTTCTTCGTTGAAGCGATTTCGCAACTGGTTTGCCAGCATGAACCCCATCGAACCCTGGGTTTGGGCAACCGCCACATCCAGGCTCTGAGGAGGAATCTTGGTGATGGCCTCTTCCACCTGGATCATGATGTTGCCCACCTGAGGCCCGTTGCCATGCACAATTGCAAGCTCATACCCGCGATGAACGATCTCCACCAGCCAGCGGGAAGCCTTCCAGGTCAGGGTGAACTGCTCTTCCTGAGTGCCGTGATCCTGAGGGCGCAACAGGGAGTTTCCGCCAAAAGCGATCACCGCCACCGGCTTGCGGCCACCGTTCGTCACATCTTGCCTTTCCTTGTTGGTCATCCGATCCTCCGAAACTGCTCGAAAGACGGATTGTCCGCCACGAATCCATGAGTGTCAACCACACCACAGTCAGCGCCCGTATGGTGGTGGGAATATTAGGTGGGATTGTTGGTAGGAATTTTGGTGGGACACATAAGGGTGGAATCTTTAGGGGGGGGGCGCTGTGTCCTGTGGTTGTTGTTGATTCCAAGGAATCTCTTGTCAACCAAATAAGAATATACCGAAAAGGTTCTGGAATGTCAAGCCCTCGGAACAAATCAGTACTTTGCAGCCATCAACGCCGCAAGCAGGGAGGAAAAGCGAGCGGGATCGGGCAGTTCAGAGCCTTCGGCCAGCAGGGCGTAGCCATAGAGCAGATCGGCGGCTTCAGCGATTATCACATCTTCGGTATCCGCCTCGAAGCGGGCAACAAGCTTGACCAGAATCTCGTGTTCGGGATTGAGTTCGAGAATACGTTTCGATTGTGGGACCTCCTGGCGGGTCTGACGAAGAAGCCGCTCCAACTGAGGACTCATGTCGAACTCGCCGCCCACCAGACAGGCAGGTGAGGACGTGAGGCGGCTGGAGAGACGGACTTCCTTGACGTGCTCGTCGATATGCTTTTGCAGGGTTTCCAGCAGTGTTTTCAAGCCCTCGGTCTTTTCTTCGAGGTCCTTTCGAATTTCCTCTTTCTCAGTCTCGCCACCCAACTCGACCGCACCCTTGGCCGCTGACTTCAGGGCCTTGCCGTCGTATTCGGTGACAAACTGAACCAGGATCTCATCGACCGGATCGTCGAGGAAAAGCACCTCGATGCCCCGAGCCTTGAAGGCTTCAAGATGGGGAGAGTTTTCGATCACGGCACGGCTGTCGCCGGTGAGAAAATAGATCGCGTCCTGGTCCACCTTCATGCGGGAAACGTACTCGGCCAGAGAGGTGAGCTTCTCGGCGTCCGCCGAAGAGGGAAAGAGAAACAGGCCCTGAAGACGCTCACGATATTCGTTCTCCCCGGTCACACCCTCTTTGAGAATGCGACCGAAAGCGCGCCAAAACTTGAGATAGTCTTCTTTCTCGTCAGCCCTCATGCGATCGAGAGCCTTAAGCAGCCGAGAAGTCAGGAATTGCCGAATGTGAGTGATGTGGCGGTCCTGCTGCAGCATTTCGCGAGAAACGTTGAGGGGAAGATCTGCCGAATCCACAACTCCTCGAACGAAGCGCAACCACGGCGGCAGAACGTCTTCGGAGTTTTCCGTGATCATCACTGACTTGGCGAAGAGCTGCAGGCCCCAGGATGAAGCGCCCAGGCCGAAATCCAGAGGAGGCGTGGCCGGGATGAAGAGCAGGGACCGGTACTCGATACGACCCTCGGCCCGTAGCGCGATGGTCTTCAACGGCGCGGTCCAGTCGTGTGAGAGGTGGCGATAGAACTCCGCGTATTCCTCGTCCTTGACCTCCGACTGCGGCCGGGTCCAGATCGGTTTCATGGTGTTGAGGGTGCGATCTTCGATCGTCTTCATGGGTTCGACGTCCGGCTTGATCTTCCCTTCGTCATCACGTTCGTATTCGGTTCGCTCGACCGGGCAGATGACCGGATGGGTAATGAAATCCGAATACCGGCGGACGATGCCCTCAAGCACACGGCAATCGGTGTAGTCGTGAAGACCCGCCTCCTCGTCCACCGGCTTGAGGTGAAGGGTGATCGAAGTGCCGCAGTTCTCACGGTTGGCGTCGGAAACGTCGAAACGTCCCTCGCCGACCGACTCCCAAAAGGTGCCGTTTTCCTCGCCCACGCGCCGGGTAATGACCGAAACCTTGTCCGCAACCATGAAGACCGAATAAAAGCCCACACCGAACTGGCCGATCAATGAGGAAAGGACTTCCCGATCACCGTTGGCCGCAGCTTGCTGGAGCAGTTCCCTCGTCCCCGACTGGGCGATTGTCCCGAGGTTTCGAATCACCTCCTCACGACCCATGCCGATGCCGTTATCGTGAATCGTGAGGGTCCTGTTGCCCGGGTTGGGTTCGACTCGGATTCCGTAGGCATGGCCTTCGGGCACCAGAGATGGATCCGTGACGGATTCAAAGCGAAGGCGGTCGAGAGCGTCGGAGGAATTGGAAATCAACTCCCTCAGAAAGATATCTTTGGTCGTGTAGAGCGAGTTGATCACCAGGTGCAAAAGGCGCGATGTCTCGGCCTGAAATTCAAAGGTTTCGGTTGTCGGGGTCATGATTCCTCCACAGCGGATCTCTGCCTCATTAGATCGGCTGGGGAAATGTAAAGAAAAATCGGCAAAGAGGCAAGGGGGGATTTATGAAGCTGTAGTTAAACCCCGGCCTTCTGATCCGCTGCGCGGCTCAGCTCGGCGTTTTCCGAGAGGGACGGACAGCAACAATGGCGG
>JAIOSJ010000099.1 GCA_021107705.1 Thermoanaerobaculales bacterium
ATTGTCCATGCAAAGGGAGTGTTACGACATTCAACGGGAAGTAGGTTTCTCATTCGCAGAGGACCTTCTCGAATGTTCTGGAGAGGGTTCCAGGATATTGGTCCGGAACAAGAAGAACGGCACTGAATTGGTGTTGCCTAGGCGTTTTGAGCTGCGTTATGTTGCAGATTCGGCAAATGGTGATCTTGTGGTCGATGTTGCAAATAGATATATTTTCAAAGTCAATGGACGTTTGATTATTGACTTCTTCCAAGCGTCCCCGGAGGAGATCGTTCGAATATTGGAAGGACATCAGTGCCAGGACGGTCCTTCCAGTCCTTGTGATGATCAGCGGTAATCAAAGATTTACAGGGGACAGTGCCGAACTCTATCGGAGCTATGTCCTGTCCTGTCCTCCTCAAAAACCCCATCCGGGCGATTGGGAGGCGAGAATCGGCGGTAATCGGTCGGCAGGTGCGGGTATGAGCACTCGACCACCGGGCGATCAGGCATCGTTGGCGGTTGGACAGCGGGTTCAGGGTCCAAAACCGGATCTTTGCGCAGGCCTTTCCTGACGCAGGACGGATCCTGGATTGTGCGATCCCCGTTTGCTACGCGGCGGTTCTTTCGAGCCGGTACTCGTGGTGAAGGCCGCCGAGAACCGGGGTCGATACCACGCGAGACCCTTCCGGGAGGGCATGTCGCTTGGCTGTGCTCCGCAAAAACTACATCTGAGTACTGAATGAGACGCAATCCTTGGTTCTCGGGGGTGAATATGGTTTTCGGCGCCGATCCTGGCGGTGGGGAGCTGTCGAATCAGTGCTCGGTTTCCCCGACAACGGCGCGACATCCTCCATGCGGACATACCTTCCCCGGCATCGATGGGGGACCTCTTGAGCTCTGCCGTCGGAGGTTGGCCTACGCCGTGACCTTTTCGTTGCAAAGAGGGATTTTTCGAGGTTTTCCGTTTCGGTGAAATATTCTGTGGACGGCATTTGGTGGGATCCAGAGGGCTATCTGGATTACTACGAGTTGAAGCAATGAAGCTAGGAGAACATTCGGCCTTGATGACGTGCGCCCTCGACCTTCTTGGTTCTTGCATTTCCAGGTGTCAACGAGTAGCGTGGACTCGGCGCATTCAGCCGCCACGAAAGGTCGAGGGGTTTTCGATTTCCGCTCTCGGCCTTTCATTTTTCTCGCCAAATGCCACCACATCTGAAAGCCTGGCGCAAGACTCTGTGTCCAAAGAACCTCGTTGCGAGGCTCCACGTGAACGCAATGCGAACACCCACGCTCGACGATCCTGGTTGACTGACAAACGATGACGCCGAATTACCGCCAGGGTGAGTGATCCGCCATTGTTGCTGTCCGTCCCTCTCGGAAAACGCCGAGCTGAGCCGCGTAGCGGCTCAGAAGGCCGTAGTGACGACTCAAGTCGCCGGCGTGGATCGCTACAATCGGTCACCCAACTTCCCAAGATCCTCAAGCCACCGGAAGAAAATCGGGAAAGGCCACCCCGCTGGGTTTCCGGCCGCTTCGATCTTCTCTCATCCCACGCCAACCAGGCGCGATGCGTTCAACATCGGTGATGTTGCGCACCAACGCGACATCAACCCTATTTCGTTAGGCCTCGAAAGCCTTGAATTCAGTAGTGATACCTTCCCTGAAGAAAATCAACACGCCCATCAGAAACTAGGTAGACGATTCTGTGTTCCTCAGTGAGCCGGCGCGACCATGTACCGGATGGAAAGTACTTCAGTGGTTCAGGCTTTCCAATACCTGAAAATGGGTCCCGGATTACCGTCTGAACTAGCGTCAAGGATCTCAAAGCGACCTTTCGGTTCGTCTTGACCCAAAATTGGAGGTCTTCAATGAACTCCGGTTGGAAGACCGCTACCCACTCGCGGTCGATTGGTGCGGATCGCCTTCTATTCGTTACCAAGACCTATCTCACGACGAAGATCCTCGATGCTTGACGGAGGCAGATCACGATTCTGAGCCCGAGAAAGGGCCGAAAGTAGGCGCTCAGCGTTTTTCGGTGACCGCAGGAGGTGGGCTGTTTCCATCAAGCTTTCCAACTCATCTGCAGAAACGATAGCCACATCATCGGCATCGCGCCGACGGATGATGATCGGTTCTCGAGTCGCCGACACTTGGTCGCACAGCGTCGCCAGCGTCGCTCGTGCTTGCGTATAGGTTGTTACTGTTGGCATATCGAAAACCCCCAATTCACATGTACAGTACTACTGTACATGTATTGTCTTTCGCCGTCAACGGCCTAACTACCTATAAATACATCAATAATGACGGGTTACGTTGCAGCTGGATTATGCGTCATTTCGGGGCGGGGTAACGGCTTCGTTGAGCGGCAGGCTTCGAAATCGGAGAGAGTCAAGAAGGTTAGTCCTGGCACGGGGTTGGTTCGATTGCTTCAGGTGGTCGAGAACGGGCGCCATCTGAGCGTTTTCCGCATTATGATGGCGAGGTTGTGGATTTTTCAAAACGGTTCGCGCCATCCAATCCGCTGTCGACGAAGTTGCACATGTGTCCGGTAGTGGCATTCCTGCTCACGAGCCTGGGCGCTCTCGTGCTCGCCACCTTCCTCGATCGGCCCGTGTGGCAGGCCCTCCTACACATCGACCCGGCGGTGCAATCGGCGGAGTGGAGTCTGGTGCTGCGTTCCCTCGGTTTCCTGCCGGTGTGGCTCGTCGTTGCTCTCGCCTTCTACCTCATCGACGACACCACCCGATTCACCGCGTCGTCGAGGGCTCTACTGCTTGCGACATCGGTGGTCGCCGCCGGCGGCTTGGGCGAGGTCCTCAAGGGGCTGATTCGTCGGGTGCGGCCCGACGCGACAGGGGGCGTGTACGTCTGGCGACCGTTCATCGACGACCCGTTCTCTACGTCCGGCCTGGGCATGCCTTCCGGGCACGCAATGGTGGCCTTCACCGCCGCCTGGGTCCTGTGCCGACTCTTCCCCAGGGCGGCGGGTGTGTGGATCTGTGCTGCCTGCGGCTGCGCCGTCACGCGCGTCGTCAGTCAGGCCCACTTCGTCAGTGACACTGTGCTCGCGGCGGTGATCGCCTTCGCGGTCGTTCGTTTCATCTGGGGTTGCAGTCTCTACCTTCAAAACCTGCAAATCCGGATCCCCCACAAAGAGATTCCATCCCTAGAGTGATCAGGGCCTTCCTGGTCTGTACATGCTACCGAGGCTCTGTTACGGTCTCATTAGCACGAAGTGTCAAGAAACGCGCAGAAGGAGGCAGGAATATGTATCCGTCGAACAATTCACTGGGGTCGGTCGTGATCTTCGTATCGATCATCTGTTGTGTTGGGCTCACTCTGGCCGCGCAAACCGTTGAGCCACCCTATTTCGGGCCACCTGGAATGCACGTGAACACGCTCTCCGGACTGGTCAACACGGACGGAGTGCCCGGTGCCAGCGCCGGCGACAGTCCGGCCTACTTTGGTTGGTTGGAAACAGGGGAGTTGATCAACGCCGTCAACCCGTGGTACGCGTGTGCCCAAAATCCCGAAGCCTTCGTCATCGAAACGTACATGGGTGGACAGCGTCAGGGGATCTACGACTCTTTTGACAACCCGGCCTTCTCGCGCGGCTTCTATTTCGACAACTACGACGGCAACGGAGATCCTGTCGGCGGCACCTACTGGTCCGAGGTGGGTGACTTCGGCACCGCGACACTCGAGAAATCGGATCCGCATCAGGGACAATACGATCTGATCCGCCTTCAGAGTGGCGGTGCCGGTCGCCAGATGGATACCGTGCTCCCGCTGGTCATGCACCAAGGGGGTGGCGTCGATTTCATCGGTGTCGGCAACATCGCCAGCCTGGGGGTGATCGGGCCGTGCGGCAACGCCAATGCGAACACCGATATCATGATCCCGCTGGGCAGGAACAACGGCATGCCGGCCATCATCCTTGACCTCGAAGGTGACGGAACGCCCACGCCAGGTTTCCTGGCGAGCGCTCCACTCCAGGGTCGTCAGGTGCTGCAGGCGGCCATTCCCACCCTGTCCACGGGGGGCGTCGCCGTTCTCGTTTTGAGTCTTCTGGCCATCGGCCTGATGATTCTCAGACGGTCCGGGGGGACATTTTCGGTCTGACGTGAAGTCCTTTCCGGCGGGCAATCGGGCGTGACCACCTTCGCTCGCTTCTGGGTGATTCTCGTTACCTCCCACATGGTCGCGTACGGGCTGCTCGCAGTCATCGTCAGGCGTACGATCGATCTCCGGCCCGAGATCCTCCTCCAACATGCTGTGATTCCGTTCCTCCAGGCCGCGGTGTTGGCCTGGCTGGTGGGAGCGGTCGGCCTGAGGTCCACGGTGCGGGAGGCGGGGATCGCAATTCGTCTGCCGTTGGTCGCCGGGCTCTGGTGCAGCGCCGCGGTCCTGCTCACAGGCTACTGGTGGCCGGCGTGGGCCCCGGATCTCACGCGGGTGCTTCTTCTCCTGGCGAGCCTTTCAGCGATGGCGGCCGCGATCCTCCTCGTTACCTTTTCGATGACCATCGCCAGGAGTTCCTTTTGGAAGGTGGCGCCATTCGCCCTTGTCCTCGCGCTCTTGGCCTCCAACGGTCTCGGTCCATGGTTGGGGGCGCTCCCCACATGGTTGCCCTCCGATTGGCCCCTGCTCCTGCGCCAGGCCGTGCTCCTGTGGACCCTGCTGCTGATTCTCCTCGCGCTGACCGCCGCTGCCGAGTCGGCCGTTCGCAGCAGGAACCGTACTTCCGCGTTCTTCGTGAGCGCTATCCACCCCTTGGCCATCATTGCGGCTGGAGCCGTTTCTCTCAACTGGTCGGTCTACTCCTATCCAATGGAGCCATGGTTCCACGTCTTCGTGACCTGCGTGTTCATCGGCGCCGCCGCCGCGCTCACCGCCGCCCTGGTTCTGCGCGCCGATCCCCCGGCCGCCCCGTGCGGGGCGTCCGAATCCGCGGTGGGCCGACAACGTGAGATCGGTCTCATCGGTGTGTGGATGGTTCTGACCCTTACCGCGGTTGCCGGGATGGCATGTCTTCATGCCCTGGTGCAGGGCCAGTGGAACTGGGGCGCCACCACATGGCTCTCGCTGGTGTTGCCTCCCCTGGTCCAGGCCGCATGGCTGCGGTTCAGCCGTGAGATTCGCGCACTGCCCGCCACTGTCCGTGAGCTGGCCACCAACCGCCCGTACCTGGTGGTCCTCGTCCTGGTGGAGCCGGCTGTCATCGTCGTGCTCTGTGGTTCGGTAGGCATGGGGGAAGTCGAAGCCGGCATGTTCCGGTTTTCATTGGCGGCGTACGCAGCGCTCAGGGTTGCTGCGCTCGGCGCGGCCGTCGTAGTTGTTTTTCGTCGCCACGATCTCGGAACGACCACGATCGGCGTGTTGGCGACGCTGACCGGCGCAGTCGGAATCGGGACCGCCGGGTCAGGGGCGTCGGCGTTGCTCCCAGTCGCCGGACTGTTGCTCGTCAGGGTCGCGCTGGCCCGGATGTCTCACCAGTTCCCAACTGCGAGCGGCCGTCAGCCGGTAGCCGCCAGGTTCCATGTCGCCGCCGCCGACGCCCTCCTCGCACCTGCGCTCGTCCTGGTAGCAGGCAGCCTGCTCTCCTTGAGTGAGCCATTGACGGTGGCGGCTCCGGTGGCGCTCTCGCTCGTCGTGGTCGCGACGTCCGCCGCGGCCATTTCGTTGCGCTCGGGGGCGGTTGTTTCTTCGTGAATCCAGCGGGCGATGGTACGGATGAGAGTGGCCGCGATGGCGGTAGACCCCAAGAGGCAGGCCGACAGCACGATGGCGAGAACCCTGGTGATCCTGTTTTCCATGAATACTCCTTCGGAAAGGCTCTACGCAGGTTTGATTCTTCGGGTTTCAAAGAGAGGATTACCGGAAAGACACTCACAACCATAATCATCGGTGCAGGCGCCCTGGTCTTCGTGACGGGCGCCGCCAAGAGAGAAAGGCGTATACACTGAGCGCCCCTCTTTCACGGGGGGCACTCTGTTTTTTTAAGGAGATGCCTGTGGCTCTGCCAAAATTCAACTTTCGCTCTCTGATCTCCCTGACGCTCTTGTGGATGTTCCTCGCACTGTTGGTATCTGGCGTCGTGCTCTACATCGCACCATCGGGTCGAATCGCCCATTGGACCGACTGGGCCCTTCTGGGTCTGACCAAGGAGCAGTGGCAGGCAGTTCACACGCTGGCGTCTCTGGTGTTTTTGGTCGGAGGCCTCTTCCACCTGTTGGACCTCAATCGGCGTGTGATCTGGAATTACCTGAAACGCAGCCGACGGCCGGATTCTCCCTTCCGAATGTCGTTGTTGGCTTCTGTAGTTCTTTCGATTACGGTTCTGGCCGGTGCGGTGGTGGGCCTCCCGCCCTTCAGTTTCGTAACTGGTCTTGGAGAGTGGGTCACCGAAAGTTGGGAGACGCCGCAGCGTTCGGCGCCGGCGCCTCATGCTGAGGAGTGGCCCCTGCGCCAAGCTGTCGAGACCCTCGGGATTGATCCTGAGGGCGCCCGTACGGCCCTGGAAGCGGCGGGATTCACGGTTCAGGGGTCGGATCAGACTCTGCGCGAAATGGCCGACGAGAACGGTTCCAGTCCTGTGATCCTCTACCAGGTGCTGGCGGTAGCTCAACCCGGTGGGGGGAGGAGGGCCGGATCGGCCGAGTCGCCCTCAAGAGGACTTGGTCGAAAGTCACTGAGCGACGTGGCTCAGGAGATCGGGATCGGTTGCGATGAGGCCATTGCTCGCCTCCAGGCTCAGGGTATCGAAGCACAGGCTGGGGATTCGCTAAGGGAACTAGCCAAAAGGTACGAAAGAAGCCCAGCTGAATTGTGGCGAGTGTTGCAAGTCCCTCAGTGACAGCCTAGAAGCCCTGTGAAAATGCCCTCTCGCGGCTGCAATGCTCGATAGACAGCAATCTGCGCGATTTTCGCTCGTCGTCACCCTCAACGTATCTCTTGATACGCCTTCGGGTTACGACTTCGCAAGAAAGACACATCTCACAGCCTCTCGAGCCTTTCGCTTCGCGGACGAAGGGCACAGGGCTTCTAACCCTTACGGTCTGCGAACAAATAGGCGATCATTGGGAATCCGCCATAACTGGCCTTGGTCTGGGCGACCAAAAGGCTGTCGAGCCGAGTGACCCCGTAGTCCATTCCCTCGACAACCGTCGGGAGGGAGACGTCATCCGATCCGGGGAGTAGGGTCTTGATATTCCCCCCGGCCATATTGGTCAACTCGCCAAGGGCGTCGCGAAGATCATCTTCGCTGAGGTCCTCCCCCGGCAATCCAAACATCCGTGAGGCGGAAGCCCGGATGAGTTCTCGGGAGCAGGTCAGGTGGAGGGCGCCGGAAAAGCCCCCAGTGATCTGGACGATCCCCGTCATTGTTCCGGGATCCTCCAAAATGTCCGGAGACTCAGACTCCAGCTCCATATTGAGCTGGGCGGACCAGATAATCCTCAGGACTTCGAGAAGATCCTTCGCACTGATTTTCACGGTCCACTATCCTCTCCAACTTGATAAAGGGCTGCGCGTCCGAACGAGACCCGCTTGAACGTGCTGTCCAAGCTGAGGGTTGTCTCGGCCCCACCCAATACAAGGTACCCATCCGGTTTGAGATGTCGCCGAACCTGACGAAGGATGCTCCGTCGGGTGTCAACATCAAAATAGATCAGGACGTTTCGCAACAGGAACAGGTCGATCTGGGGAATCTTTGTCCATTGATCAGTGAGATTGTGTTGGAAGAAGGTCACCATCTTCCGGATTTCATCCTTGATGTGCCACTTTGCGTCGTGCTGTTCAAAGAACCGAACCAGGAGGCGAGCCGGCAGACCACGATTCACCTCCAGTTGTTGGAAAATGCCCTCGCGAGCCTTCTCGACCATGGCGTACGAGAGATCGCTCGCCATCAACTGAATCGCCCAAGAGTCGATGTCCGGAACGACTTCCCGCAGAGTCATCGCGACGCTATAGGGCTCTTGCCCACCTGAACAGGCTGCACACCAGATGTTGAGCATTCTGGTGGTCTGCCGTCTCTTGTGTATCAATTCGGGCAGAATGTGTTCCCTGAGCGCTGCGAAGGGATGAAGATCTCGAAAGAAGGAAGTTTCGGTCGTTGCGATCGCTTCGACGACCTTGACGTGAAGTGGCCCGTTCGCCCGGGAACGCAGTCCCTTGATGAGTTTGGACACCGACTCGAAACCTTCCGCTCGGGCGATCGGCAATAGGCGGCAGCTGACGAGGTAACCCTTCGAGTCATCAAGGCAGATTGCAGAGCGCTGTTTGACCATCAGCCGAACGAAGTCAAATTCTGAAGGACTGATCTCCGAGGCATGCCCGAGCTGTTTCACGACTGCGAACCCTCAACGCGCCGAACGATTTCCGGACCAATTTCATCGACCGGCAAGGTCGCCTCGGCAATTCCGGCCGCAACGACCTGACCGGGCATGCCCCAGACGACGCTGGATGCCTGATCCTGAGCCACAATACATCCGCCGGCGCGATGGATTTCTTCACAGCCGTGAAGACCATCTTGGCCCATTCCCGTCAGCACTACGGCGAGGACCCCAGATCCGAAGCAGCCGACAACAGAACTGAAGAGGACATCAACCGATGGTCGGCACGAATTGACGAGGGGTCCCGTGTTGGTGATGATCGAATATGCGTCCTCGCTTGGTTCCACCAGCATGTGGTTTCCACCCGGTGCGATCCAGGCTTGGCCGGGCTTCAACAGAACCCCGTTTTCGGCTTCGGATATCCGAATCGAACACTGGGCGTCCAGTCGGTCGGCAAGATAACGAGTGAAGTCTTTCGGCATGTGTTGCACGATCACGATCGGGACGCCGAAATCCGGGGGGAGAGCACAAAGAACAGTACGAAGGGCATTTGGTCCACCAGTTGAAACCCCAATGGCCACCACCTCAGGCGGCCCGCCGGCACTCACGTCGACGGCATGCCTGCCTTTTCTGGTGGAACCTCGGGTCGAGCCACCGCCAAGCCCGAGGAGGGCGCGGATCTTCGGCACCAGCTGTTCGCGAAGGTAGAGAGAAGCGGCCTCAGGGGAGACCATTCCGGAAGCCTTCGTCACGTAATCGGCGGCGCCCCGAAAAAGCGACTCAACGGTGGCCGCCGCGCCCTGGACGGTGAGGTTGCTCAGCATCACCACCTTGATTGAGGGGTAAAGAGTTCGGACCTGGCTCAACATCTCCAGCCCGTCCATCTCGGGCATGTCGATGTCCAAGGTAATGAGGTCGGGCGCCAACCGGGGAATTTTCGCCAGGGCGATGCGCCCGTTGGCGGCAGACCCAACCACTTCGATGCCCTCTTCCCCGTCCAAAATATCCGAGATAATGCGCCTGGCCACAACCGAGTCGTCGACCACGAGAATACGGGCAGGTCGGGTCACGCGGGCGCCTCCATCAGTGATTCTTGGGCCCAATGCCGAGGAGCTTCAACTTTTCCAACAGCATTTCTTTGCTGAAGGGTTTCATGATGTACTCGTCAGCCCCTGCCTCGAGAGCGTCTGCCATACGTTCGATCTCGGTTTCGGTGGTGACCATCATCAGCCGCATGCCGTCAAATTCGGAGTCCCGGCGAACCACGCATACGAAGTCAAACCCGCTCATCAAAGGCATGTTCCAGTCCACCAGGGCGAGTTCGAAGGGACCACATCGTCTTAGAGTCTCCAGTGCTCGTTCACCGTCCTCGGCATCTGTGACCGCGAAACCAAGGTCTGTCAGAATACCGCCCAGGATGGTGCGCATCGCCCGTGAGTCATCGATCACCAGCGCTCGCTTCGCCATTAAATCGGCCTCCTCCCCTGTCGTCACCGAGAATTGTCATTCTCAGCTTGAAAATTGATCGCGTGGTCGACGTCGACCACGAGCATCAGCTGTTCTTTGAGTTTGAATGCGCCCCGGATGAGCCGCCGCGCCTCTCCCTGAAGGGTGTCGGGGAGTTCCTCGTAGGTCTCCTCCCCGACTTCGACGACGTCGCCGGACCGATCAACCATGAGGCTGAGAGAATCCTGATCGTCATACAATATGATGTGCATCTGATTCGTTGATGTGGTGTCGTTCTTTTGCACCCCGAATCTCCGCCGAAGATCGATCACGGTTACGATCCGACCGCGAAGATTAATCAAACCCCGCACAGCGGGCGGGGAGAGCGGAACCGGCGTGATCTCGCTGAATTTCAGAACCTCTTGGACCTTCTCGACCTCAATACCGAGAAAATGGCTGCCGACCCAAAAAGTGCAATAGCGCTGCATTTCAAGCCTCTTTATCCCGCAGGCGAACGGCACGGTCGAAGAAAGTCGGATCGGAGAGCTGAATCAATGTTCGAAGATCAATCACCTCGGTGACTCGCTCTTTGATCACCACGCAGGCCTCCACCCCTTCGCGGCTTGCGGGCCGGGTCACGTCGAGACTCTGACTGAGGATGTCGAGAATACGAAACACCACCAATCCAATCCGATAGCCGTCGATGGAACACACCACGACCTGTACGGCATCAAGATCCGGTGTTTCTACCGTTCTGCGTACGTCCGTTCGGCGTTCCGGGAGGGTCTCATCGACGAACACGAGCTGAAGGATCTCATTTCGGTATTGAACAACCGGAAGTCCGCCTACCCTTTCGATTCGCGCAATCGGAATGAACTCGAGGCGATCGACACAGGCAAAATCCAAGGCCATTCGTTCGTCGTTGGGTCCCAGAAGGTACAACAGCATCGTTCGTTCGGCGTCGCCCCCGAGCAGGGTGGAATCGGTCTCGGAAGCCATGTGGGTTCGGCTTTCCGAAACCACGCCCGCGGCAAGGCCGAGGCGGAGAACATCCAGGATCAAGGCAACCTCGCCGTTGCCCAGAATCGTCGTGCCGGCGTAGGGCAAGGAACCGAGGAGGCGCCCGAGCGGTTTGACGACGATCTCCTGACTGTCCTCAACGACGTCCACAACGAGACCGAATCGACGGTCGTCACCCTGTAAGACGACGATGTTCACCGCCCGGCCGGACTTTTTACCGGATTGAGGGAGGTTCAGTTCTCGATCCAAATACAGGAGGGGCAAGAGGAGGCCGCGAAGGCGATAGACGGGCACGCCGTTCAGGTCTTCAACCCCCAGATCGTCGGTTTCGGGGTCAAGCCGGAGTAGCTCAACGACGCTTACCTGCGGTATGGCAAAGCGCCGCCCTCCCGTGGAAACCAGCAAGATCGGGATGATTGCCAGGGTGAGAGGTATCTTCAGGCGAAAGGATGTGGAGAGGCCCGGCTCACTTTGGATTTCTACCGAACCGCCGATCGCCTCGATATTGTTCAGAACGATATCCAGACCCACGCCCCGGCCCGAGACGTTCGTGACCTTGTCGGCCGTGGAGAAACCGGGGCGGAAGAGCAGGCCTTCAATTTGGGCCGGTTTCATCTTCTTCGCCTCCGCCGGCGTCAACAGGTGAGCGCTGAGACCACGTTCAAGGACGGCCTCGTGGTCGATGCCGCCCCCATCGTCACCAACCTCAATCAGAACATTTCCGCCTTCGTGATGGGCTCGCAGGCGCAGAGTTCCGGCGGGATTCTTTCCCCGGGCGATTCGAACCTCGGGTGACTCAATCCCATGATCGACGGAATTACGGACAAGGTGTAGGAGAGAACCCTTAATGGCCTCAATTACGGCCTTGTCCAGTTCGGTGTCCTGTCCTTCCATCGTGATCTCAACCTGTTTGTCGAACCTTTGAGCAAGATCACGGACGAAGCGAGGAAATTTCTTCCAGATGAAGCGAATGGGCTGCATCCGGGTCTTCATCACCGCCTCTTGAAGTTCTGTGGTTACGCCGTGCAGTCGTTGGGCGGCGCCGACCAGGGCGGCGTCCTCGCAGTTCTTTGTTTGACGCAGGATCTGATTCCGCGCCAAGACCAATTCACCGACGAGGTTCATCAGACGGTCGAGGGCGCCCACATCCACGCGGAGACTGTTCTCTCCTAGAGTCGAAGCCGCGGGCGCTTCGACCCCCGGCTCCTTGCCGGTGTCGTCCGGTGCACTCTCCATCTCGGTTGGATCAGGGGTGGCGGGAGCCTGTTGCGAAAGCTCAAGGTTGGCCGGTGAGGGTTTTTTGGCCTTCCTTCTCGGGGCGGCTTTCTTCTTCGGTTTTACTGGCTTCTTCTCCGGTTGGGGCGCGGCTCTTTTTTTGTCGGAATCATCGGCACGGTTGATCTTCGAAGGGCTCGGGCGAGATCCGGCTTCCTCGGGGTCGCTACCGATCTTTTTTTTTACATCCACTTCTTGATTGAGTCGCTGCAGATCAGCGATAAGGCTCTTGTAGTCCTGGTCTCCCTCGCCCCCGTCTTGCTCGATTCTGGAGAGAATCGCCCTCACGGCATCGATCATGGCCAGCAAAGTCGTGGTGATCTCCGGGCTGAGTTTTAACAAGCCGTCGCGGAGGTGGCTGAGTAGGGTCTCACCGCTGTGAGTAACCTCCTCCAATTTGCCGAATGCGAGGAAGCCACAGGTTCCCTTGATCGTATGAATCGTGCGAAAAATGCGAGCGAAAACCTCGCGGTCGTCCGGACTCTTCTCAAGAGAAACAAGGTCCTGGTCGAGTTGATCCAGGTTCTCCGCACTTTCGGCGAGAAATTCCTTGATGATCTCGTCCATGCCACCCATTAGACTTTGCCTCCAGACGCCCTTCTTGCGCTCGCTGCGGAAAAGACGCTTCTCCATAATAACTTGGACCGAAGGAGAACCACCAGCTGCCCCGGCCCGATCAATTACAATGTATTCCTGGAAGGGTTTTATCAAGCCGATAGAGCTGAAGCTCATCGTCCAGAGCTTCCTATATTGGTCAGTCGAACTCGAAGGAGAACATCATGAACTGGACTTTTGTCACCAATGCCGGCATCAGCCGCAAGCTGATTATCCTCGTGGGTGGAGCCATCGCCCTGTTCATGTGTATTTTTGGGGCGCTGACCGTCAACCGGGTTTCGGAGAATATGCGGCAGAGAACTCTGGCCGAGGCCGAAAACGTGGTCCAGGCAAATGCTTTGAGGATGGAGACCTTCCTCGTCAACCACGGCCAAATCACGCGAACCATGCTTGACAGTCCCGCCATGATCGACTGGTTTGCGGGGCGCGCGGAGCATGATCAACCCTTCCTCGAAGAGACAGGCTTCATTAATGCCGTCGGCTTCTTCGACAACATTGTCAAGGGCCATGAAACGGTGCTCGCAGCTTTCTTTGCGGTTGACCGCAGCAACGAATATTTTGCAAACCGACAGGACGATCTTCCCGAAGGTCGGTTCGAAAGAGAGAATTACGTTGTTCAGGACCGTCCATGGTGGAAGGACGCCACCGGCGTTGACCGTCTTTATGTGGCCTCTCCGACGACTGATCTCGCGTCGGGCAATGTCGCGGTCACCATTCAGTCGACGATTTACCGAGGGGGCTCGTTGGTGGGCGTCGGCGGAATCGACATTCTGCTCAACACCATTCGAGATGTCGTCAAGGAGATGCGGTTTCAGAACAGCGGAAGCGCCTTTTTGATTGACGACAAAGACCAGGTGATCACCTTTTCGGACCTCGATCTTCCGAAGGACACCCCGCTCGCCAACCTGGATTCGGCCGAATATGGTGGCGAAGGCTTTGCCGACCTCATGGAGCAAGCAACAGCTGGTGAAAATCGGCTCCAGAAGGTTCGCTGGGACGGCCAAGAGTTGCTGGTTCTCCAGGCGCCGGTTCGTGCGGACGAACCCTTTGTCGATTGGACCCTGGGTCTGCTCATTCCCGAAGAGCTGATCGAGGCCCCGGTGCGGCGCAGCATGTTGTGGACTGCCGTCGCCGTTCTTTTCGCCGTGTTGGCGGTGTGTTTCATTACTTTGGGTACCACTCAGGCGGTGGTCACCAAGCCCCTTCGGAAGTTGGCGGAGCGTTTTGACGACATTGCCGAGGGCACCGGAGATCTGACCCATCGGGTGGAAGTTCAGTCGGCGGATGAGATCGGCCGCCTGGGTACCTCTTTCAACACCTTCATTGCGGAGATGCAGGGGGACATGAAAGGTATCGGAACCGAGGCCACGGCATTGGCGGACGCCTCGGACCGCCTTCTGGGACTGAGTCAGCAGATTGCAACCGCAAGTGAAGCAACCGCAAGCCAGGTCAGCATGGTGTCAACCGCGGCGGAAGAGGTGAGTGTCAACGCGCAGTCGATGGCGACCGCTACCGAAGAGTTGAATGCCAATACGCGGGAGATCGCCGTCAATGCCTCAGAAGCGGCACGGGTCGCAACCGACGCGGTCATGACGGCGGAGCAGACTGCGGCTACCTTTGCCCGCTTGGGCGAAACCGGTTCCAGGATCGGCAATGTCGTTCGAGTGATCTACACCATCGCGGAGCAGACCAACCTTCTTGCCCTGAACGCAACGATCGAAGCGGCTCGAGCCGGTGAGGCCGGAAAGGGTTTTGCGGTGGTGGCCGATGAGGTCAAGAAATTGGCCAACCAGACCGCTGAGGCGACCGAGGAAATCAGTGCCACCGCGGCGACGATCGAGGAGCACACCAAAAGCGCAGCTCTCGCGATGGGCTCAATCACCAAGACGATTCAGTCGATCCATGATATTCAGACAACAATCGCCAGTGCGGTGGAGCAGCAGACGGCCACCACTTCCGAGATTGCCCATAGCGTTGGAGAGGCGGCAACCGGGGCGGGAGAGATCGCCGAAAGGATTGCCGAGATCGCGACGGCTGTACAGCAGACCACCGAGGCGTCGGCATCCTCTCGTGAGTCTGCGGACCGACTCTCCACCATGGCATCTGAACTTCAACGCATCATTGGGCGGTTCACCTATTGACGGCCTGCGCCTGGGTCGGCACCTTCGACGACGCCACCCACGGGTCCGGCGACGGTCTGCAACCCTTTTCCAGAGACACCGCCAACAGGCCGACGACCAACACCACGGCTGCGGCGAGAAC
>JAIOSJ010000421.1 GCA_021107705.1 Thermoanaerobaculales bacterium
CAGGTGTTCGGTGGGGAGGACAGAAAACGAGCGGCGTGGAGACGAACGATGACGCGACCAAACCAAAGGAACACAGGCATGGGTGATCTAGGAGGGTGTAGGGCATTGACGACGGATGGATTTCGGAAGGTCGTGAAGTGCCGTTTGAGGCGCATTCGAGACGCAGTACTCACTGTACAGGCCGAGGATGCAACGAAAAAGGGCCTTCACGACACCCGAAAGGCGCCGTTGATTCAATGCCCTACACCCTCCTATGGAGAACGTGTAACGTGAGACGGTTGATGGTTGCCTGTGGAACAGCCCTTGTGTTGTTTCCGTCCGGGCAATCGACGGCCCTTGATCCCGGAAAAGCCCCGAGCCAGTACGTACATCATTCCTGGCAGGTCGAGGATGGACTGCCGAACAGCTCGGTCGTGAGCATCGTTCAGACTCACGACGGCTACCTGTGGCTCGCTTCCCACGGCCTCGTGCGTTTTGACGGCGTGGCTTTTGCGATCCACAACAGCCGAAACACCCCGGAGATGAAGGCCACCCGTGTCTTGACGCTCTTCGAGGACAGCAGCGGGGTCCTGTGGGCGGGCACGCTCGGCGGCGGGCTGACCAGCCTCAAGAACGGTCGCTTTACCACCTATACAATCCAGGACGGCCTATGTGACGATCACGTGGCGGCCATTACTGAAGACCGAAAGGGCAACCTCTGGATCGGTACGAGCAACGGAGTGTGCCGTTTTCGAGATGGCATATGGGTCGCTGTCGAAGATCTGCAAGGGGACCGGGTGCAGGCCATCCTCGAGGATCACGATGGGGCACTGTGGATCGCAACCCTCGGTGCGGGTTTGAAACGACTCAATGGACAGGAGCTTACGACGTTCACTACAGAGGATGGACTCTCCAACGACAGGGTGCTGGCCCTCCATGAAGATCGGGACGGAGTTCTCTGGATCGGTACGTACGGGGGTGGTCTGTGCCGGCTCGAGGATGGGCGGTTCACGATCTATGGGGCGAAGGACGGCCTGTCGGGCGACACTGTGACCTCATTCTGTGAGGATCGCGCAGGCAGCCTCTGGATCGGCACCATGGGGGGCGGGCTCAATCGTCTGAGGAATGGGCGCTTTGCCTCTTTCACCACCGAGGATGGGCTGTCGAGCGACCAGGTCAGGGCGGTATTCGAGGACCGTGAGGGAAGCCTGTGGATCGGCACCCATGGCGGCGGCCTGTTCCAAATGGCTGACGGGAAGTTCACGGCATTTTCTGAAAGCGAGGGACTCTCGGGCAATATGGTGGAGTCGCTGTGCGAGGACTTGGACGGCAGCATCTGGATCGCCACCAACGATGCCGGCCTCAACCGTTTGCAGCATGGTGTGGTAACCACCTTCACAACCGAAGACGGTTTGCCGAGTGACGAGGTAACGGCGGTCTACCCCGACCCGGAGGGGCGGATCTGGATCGGCACGGAACGACACGGGTTGAGTTGGTTCAAAAATGGGGAGTTCAAGACCCTCACCACAAAAGACGGCCTGGTGAATGATCGAGTCGGCACGCTCTTCGTCGATGACGAGGGCAGCCTTTGGATCGGCACGGCCGGCGGCCTGAGCCGGCTGGAAAATGGAGAGTTCACCAATTTCAAAACTGAGCAGGGGCTCCCCTCCCACGACGCCGTGTTGTCTATCCAACAGGACGATACTGGAGACATGTGGATCGGCACGAATGGTGGCGGCCTGAACCGGCTCCGGGACGGTGAGTTCACCGCCTTCACCACCGAGCACGGCCTGGGAAACGACGTCGTTTTGTGTCTTCATCCGGACCAGGATGGAAGTCTGTGGATCACCACGTATGGCGGAGGTCTGAGCCGGCTCAAGGACGGAGTCATTACAACGATCACATCCAGGGATGGCCTCTTCGACGACCTGATCTACCAGATTCTCGAGGACGAGGACGACAACCTCTGGATGAGCAGCAACAGGGGCATTTTTCGCGTCACCAGGACAGAACTCGACGCCTTCACACAGGGCCTGTCGCAAACGATCAACTGCTTGGCCTACGGCACGGCAGACGGCATGAAGACCGCCGAGTGCAACGGCGGCAGAAAACCCGCCGGATGGAGGAGCAGGAGCGGCGCATTGTGGTTCTGTACCGCCAAGGGAGCGGTAACCGTCAACCCTCGCGAGATGAGCGCCAATCCGGTCCCGCCGCCGGTGGTGATCGAAAAAATCGTGGTCAACGACGAACCATGGGTTGCGTTCGGCTCACCTGAACTCCCTGCGGCCAGCGAGAACTTCGAGCTTCACTATGCAGGACTCAGCTTTGTGGCCCCCGAAAAGGTGAGATTCCGCTACAAGCTTGACGGTTTCGATCATGACTGGCGTGAGGGAGAAACTCGGAGGGTTGCGTACTACACCAATCTCCCACCGCGAAGCTACATCTTCAGAGTCACCGCATGCAACAACGACGGTGTCTGGAACGAGGTCAATGCCTCAGTAGAATTCTCCGTCGCCCCCCATCTTTACCAGACCTACTGGTTCTACGGGCTGTGTATCATCGCCGGACTCGCCGCAGTGGGTGGTGGATATCAGCTGCGAGTGGCGCAGCTGAAGGCGCGGGAAAGAGTGCTCTCGCAACGCGTGGATGAGCGCACCCGCGCACTCGAACAGAAACGCCAAGAGTTGGAGAAAATCAACGCGATCGTCACGTCGATCAATGCCGAACTCGAGTTCACCGACCTTCTGGCCGCGATCCTCGAAGAGACGCGAGTCATCAGGGGAGTCGAGACTGCATCGGCCTTGGTGTGGGATCCGGATCTGCGCGCCTTCCGTTTCATGGCCGCCACGGACATGGACGAAAACCAGCTGACCGACATCATAATGTCGCCCACTGAAGCGGCGAACCGTTACATCAGAGGCGCGGAGGAGATCCACGATGACATTTTTGTCGTCAAGCGCGTTCACGGCCGGGAGGCCGAACACAAAGTCTCGCAGTACGGGATCCCGCGATCAATGCTCATCATGCGCATCCGGATTGATGACCAGGTGAAGGCGTATTTCATATTCGACAACATGCAGTACCAGGAAGCCTTCGACGACCATGACGTGCGGTTCTTGAGCAACCTCCAGAAGCACGTTGTCTCTGCTTTCAACAAGACCAGGATGTTGCAGGAGTTGCGGGTTCTCAACGAAAAAAAGAACGAGTTCCTCGGAATCGCCGCCCACGATATGCGCAGCCCCCTCGCGGTCATTTCATCCTGGGCGTCGCTGGCCCTCCGTAAATTGCATGTCGAGGGGGGAGACGTGGGCGCAGCTATACGCCACATTCGCAAGGTAGTCGATGTCGCCGACCAGATGACCGCACTGGTCAGCGAACTCCTCGACATCTCGGCCATCGAATCGGGAACCCTGACCCTCGAAATATGCCGCGAGAACCTGGCGCCGATCTTCATGGAGTGTGAGGAGCTTCACTCGGCCTCTGCCAACGAGAAGGGCATCCGCCTGATCATTGAACCGAGGCATGAGGCGCCGGACGTGCTCGCAGATCGCGCCCGGGTTCTCGAGGTGATGGACAACCTGATCAGCAACGCCGTCAAGTACACCTTTCCGGGAGGCGAGGTGCGCATTTTCTGCGAGACTATCGACTCGGAGGTCATCACCCACGTCCAGGACACCGGCCAGGGATTGAGCGAGCAGGACCTCAAACTGGCCTTCGGGAGCTTCAAGAAGCTCAGTGCTCGTCCCACCGGGGGCGAGACCAGCACCGGCCTGGGCCTCGCCATCGCCAAGAAAATCGTCGAGCAGCACGGCGGCCGCATCTGGGTGAAGAGCGAAAAAGACATCGGATCGACCTTTTCCTTCTCCCTGCCCACCTCGAAGGTCGTTCCCTAACCCGGCCTCTCAAGAAACTTCAACCGGGTTGGGTTCGAGTGGGACGAGCCGAAGGCCCAGTGTCTTAGCGCGTTTTTCCATGCTTTTGACAAGGCGTTTTCGGTACCGCTGTTCGTAGGCGTCTGCGCCGG
>JAIOSJ010000398.1 GCA_021107705.1 Thermoanaerobaculales bacterium
GCCTCCCTCGCGATAGCTCTCGCGGACGAGGACGGCTGGTGGTGAATTGCGGTTTGGAATCTCTGTTATGTACATGCCTACTCATAATACACGGTTATCCACGCATGTCAAGCCTTTTTGATGATTTCGCAAGTACAGTTACATGCCTACAATTTGTAACGCAAATACACCGCAACCTATTCCGTTACAGTTATTTAGCCCTTGACCGCCCGGGGAACTTCAGCCTAGAGATCGTAGTAGAGTTCTATTTCGAAGGGATGCGGACGGTTGCAGACCGACCGCTCCTCCTGCCTCTTGGCAGTGATCCAGCGGGTGATCAGATCTTCATTGAACACGCCCCCGGCGAGCAGGAACTCGTGGTCGTTTTCCAGCGCGTCCATCGCTGCGCCCAAGGAGTTCGGCAGTGATTTGATAGTGGCCCTTTTCTCTTCGGGCCAACTGAAAATATCCTCACTGATCGGCCCAAAACCGAGTTCGGTCGGGTCGAGACGACGACGTATTCCGTCCAGTCCGGCCATCAACTGTGCCGTAATCGCCAGATAGGGATTGCAGCTCGCGTCCGGCGGCCGAAATTCGATTCTGGCGCTGTCCGGAGTATTCGCGTACCGCGGGATCCGAACTGCGGCCGATCGATTTCCCGCCGAAAATATGGCGCTGACCGGCGCCTCAAAGCCCGGGATAAGCCGGCGATACGAATTGGTGCTCGGGTTTGTGAAGGCCAGAACGGCGCCCCCGTGGTGCAACAGACCCCCGATGAAATGCCTGGCCGTTTCGCTGATGCACCCGTACCCATCGGCATCGTAGAAGATATTGACGCCGTCCTTTTCGAGACGTTGATGGAAGTGCAGTCCCGAGCCCGCTTCGCCGTGGAGAGGCTTGGGCATGAAGGTGGCGGTCAGCCCTTCTTCCTGCGCGGTCAGTCGGGTGATGTATTTGGCCATCATCGTCGCGTCAGCGGCGCGGAACCCGGAGATCAACGGTGTTTCAATCTCACACTGTCCCGGTCCCCCGACCTCGTGGTGGTGGTACTTGACCGGAAAGCCGGCTTCATCCAGCCGTGCGCAGATTCTGGACCGAAGGTTGTGCAGGTGGTCTCTTGGCGGAATAGCGTGGTAACCACCGTGCACCGGCATGGCATAGCCGGAACCCAAGACCTTGTTGCTCCAGTCCCCTTCGTCGGATTCGACCCGATAGGCGGCAACATTCATACCGTTTTCATAGCTGATACCGTTGAATACGTAGAACTCGAACTCAGGACCCCACAAAGCGGTATCCGCGATGTCCTCCGAGCGCATGAAGTCCTCGGCCCTCCTGGCGATCGAGCGGGGATCGTAGGGAAAGAGCCGGCGAGTATCGGCCTCGAGGATCGTGCAGATGAAACTCAGGGTCGGCAAATCCCAAAAGGGATCGACAAAGCCGGTCGCAAGGTCAGGCACCATCACCATGTCCCCGGAACTGATCGACTTGAAGCCGACGCTGGAAGCGTCAAACCCGATGCCCTGTTCCATCAACTCCTGATCGAAACCCGTAACGGACACCGTTACGTGATGCCATCGTCCCCAGAGGTCGCAGAACTTGAGATCGACTTGTTCGATGGATTGTTCATCGATAAAACTCAGAGCTTCGGTCAGATTATTGAACATCAACCACCCCTCCCAGGACCGCGCATGCTACCACCAGCGCCCAAAAAATTACAGAAAAAGACGGCAGGTTTTCCTGCCGTCCAGCAAATCCATTGAACAAAGCTTTACCGATAGGCGAAGAGCATCGCGTAGATGATCAAACCGATCAAGGAGAGACCAATGGTCAAAGCGGTGAAACCGACGATCTTGGCAAATTTCTCGAGTTGAGGCGCTGCAGGTCCCGCCACCCGCCAGGTGTCAGGCTCTTTCTCGATCAGCTCCATCAGCTCCTTGTACTCTTCCGGCTTATCGTGCTTCAACTCATCCAGGGGCACTCGGCCGGTGAAGATGACCGGATCCATCGGGAACTTGTCGGGCCTGAAGTGGGTGTTGAAGAAGTGGATCGTAAAGATGAATCCAACCGCCAACAGAGCCTCGTCGCTGTGAATAATCGTCGCGACATTGACCGACCAACCCGGCAGGAATCGAGTGAAGAACTCGGGGAACCACAGCAGTAACCCGGTGACGCCGATGATGTTGACTCCCCAGAACACCGCGAAGTAGTCGAATTTCTCCCAATAGGTAAAGCGTCCGTACTGCGGGCGCGGACCCCTGCCGAGGAACCACATGATGCTCTGCCAAACCTGTTTGATGTCCGTGAAGTTGAACATCATCGAGTTCTTACCGAAAATGAAGCGCAACCAACCTCGGCCGCTCTCCCCCTTGAAGCGGAAGACATCCTTGATGTGAACTGCGAACAACGCGATCATCACCACAGCAGCCAGCCGGTGCCACAAGCCCATCGCGCTGTATCCTCCGAGAATTTTGGCGACAACAGTCGCCCATCCCATGTAGGAGAATTTCAGCGACATACCCGTCAGTGCCAGGGTGAAGAAGCTGAGCAGCATCACGCCATGCATCACCCTCTGCCGCAGTGTGAAACGCCGGTAGAATTTCGTCGCCGTCTTGGCCGCCTTCTTCTGCGGACCCCACTTCTCACGCGTTCGCCACAGGCGGAAGAGCCACATCAGCGTGTGGATCACGGCGAATGTCAGGGTGCTGACGAGCAAGATCGTCATGAACCAGAAGGAATAGAACAGGAATGGATACTTGTCCGGGTCATGGTGGGTCGCATGGGTCAGATAGCCGGCGAACTGACGGTGGGCCTTGGGATGGCACGTGGCACAGGTTTCGACGACATTCTTGTGACTCAGCATGGAGTCCGGATCGGAGACAGGAAGGATGTTGTGGGTCCCGTGACAGTCGTAGCACTTGGCTGCTCCCTCCGACCCCAACTGCGTAACCTTGCCGTGATAGGTATCGAAGAAGCTCTTCGCAAAATCTTCGTGGCAGCGGCCGCATTGGTCCATCATCATGAACCGGAAGCCCTGGGCATCCACACGAGAAATCGTATGCGAGGAATGGCAGTCCTCACAGACCGGGAGTTTTTCGGTCGTCACCACATTGTCGGGCCAGTGGATGCTCTCACGGAACTCCTCTTCGATACCCTTATGGCACCGGCCGCAGGTGTCCGCAAGATTCTCCCTGCTGACGGAACTCGCGGGATCCGAGGCCGGCAGCACTTTGTGGGTGCCGTGACAATTCACACAGCTGGCCGAAACGACCAATCCGCTTTCGAGCAGACCCTTCCCGTGGGCGCTGTGCTCGTAACTGCCGACGATGTCCGAAATTTCGCTTTGCAGTCGTTCTGACGCAACCGCTCCAGCGACATGGCATTCGCCGCACAAGTTGGGAACATTACGAGGAAAGGTCCTCGCAGTCGGCATGCGATGAGCCATTGTCTCGTGCTTTTCGTGGCAGGTCAGACAGACCGGCACGTCGGCATCACCCTGTGCAAACAGCTGGCCGTGGGTACTGAGCTGATAATCCTGGACCTCGGCCGCGTGGCAGATGGAACAGTCGACCGGATCCGTGATCGGTGCACAGGCACGTTTGGAGTGCCTGGGGTTGACCTGCGTGTGGCACTGGGCACACGCCGTCGTTCCATGGGCGCCCATGGCGAATTGCTCTTCGTCGATGTAGATCGAAATGGTCTCACCATCCCGCTCCATCGTCAGGTTCTCATCCGCATGGCACTTGAGACAGTTCTTGTTGGCCGCACCGCGGGCCTCCGCCGGTCGCCGTCTGATCTTGTGGGGCTGGTGGCATTCGACACACGACGGCACCTTGTGGGGTTCCTCTTCCCAAAGTCGGCCCTCGATGACCTTCAGGTGAACCTGCTCGATTCGGCCGTGACACTGCATACATGTCGCTGCGACATTGTCCCTGTTGATGCTGCTCTCAGGATGATTGTGGTCGAGAATGAAGTGGGAGGTGTGGCACGACGTGCAGACAGCCGTTACGGTCAAGCCCTGTTCGAAGAGGCCCTTGCCGTGAACCGACATCGAGAAGTTCTGGAGGATGTGATCCTGCGGGATGTCCCTCTGCTCCATCACCTTCGAACCTTCCTGATGACACCGCCCGCAGAGCATCGGGATGTTGACGACAGCCGTGGGCGACTCGGGGTCGTTTCGCCGCTTGATCGCATGATGCTGGTGGCATGTTACGCAGGCCGGGGCCAGAGGATCGCCCTTGACCGCCGCGCGACCGTGAAGACTCTGCCGATGCTGCTCGGCTTGAGTTTCATGGCAGGTTCCACAGCTATCCAACTGGGCAATCGGCTCCACAGGAGCATGCACGTCATGCCCAAGGTGACAGTCCACACAATGGGCCGCCGGTTCGCCGTTAGGCCCCTTTTCCCAGTGGGGGCTGTCCTTGACCTCCCGTGCCGCCCTCCTGTGGCACTGTACACATAGGCCTTCTTTGTTGTCACCGTGCTGTTTGACCCTGAGTTGAGCGATCGATTCGACATCGTGAGTTCCGTGGCACCGAGTACAAGCAGCGGCGGGAGAACTTGGGTCCGTCGCCCACTTTCCGTGTGGGCCGCCGGCCATTTGCTCACCGATGTCGTCATGGCACATGGCGCAGGAGACCGGTTCAAGTTCTTCCGCATGAGGAAGTTCCATACCGTCAAGCTCCATGTGGCAGTCGATGCAACCGAATTCGGCGTGAACCGACTGAGAGAATGCGTCCGGATCCACGAAGATCGACACAACGTGCCCACCCCGCTCTCCGGTTGCGTCCGGATCCTCATGACACATCAGACAGTCTTCATTGGACTGTGCCCCCACCGACGATGCTCCAAAGAGAACACCGCAGGACACACACAACAAAACCACCATCACACGGCGGACGACCGCCTTACTCCATTTCAACCCGGGTCGCTTCACCAGAACCCACTCCCTACCGAAAAATACTAGGCCCCACGCCGATATCGCGGACCTCAATCAGCACCTTAACATGTGAACACCTGCTCAAACTCATTAAGTCGGGCTTACTGAGACAGGGAATCAAAAACCACCGACCTCTATTCTGTACCCTTATTGTGTTAATCTAAACTTCTGTCTCGGTATGAGTGAATCGCGGAGCTGAAAAGGGTGAGGACGTAAGAAATGGAATGGCTCGAACAAAACCTGGATGCCTACAGGATCCTCGGGGAGATACTGAATGATCTCCGCCAGACCATCCAAGAAAGTTTACATAATTCTCTCGGTTCAAAGTGGTTTCGTGACGGAATTCCTACGGCTGTCTTCGACCGCCTGGTCTCTGTCAAAGAGGGTGAGACCGCCATCGACTGGTACGAATCCGAGTACCAGCAGATCATGGACTTTGCCGTCTTTCCGGACCTTTTTGACATTCTCCTGGAAAACAGCGAGAGTTTCCCCCACATCCTCAGCCTGGTACCGTCCTCATCCCTCCTTCAGGCTCGACTCCTCGAATTAGAGGTGCTTCGAACAAAGGTCGGACGAGCTCGACCCGTAAGCGAGGCCGAACTCACGTTCTTGATGAAGTTCCACACGAGGTTCCGCCAGGCCCTTGTCCAGCATCGCGCTGCTCAAGGGGACTCGTCGGTGACCCCGGATGAATCCACCGGCGAAACCGATGTCGATTTCGAAAACCAAGATCAGGAAGATTCCGCACCCGAGGTCGCTTCCTCAGCAGCCCCGCCAAGGCCAACTCCGAAGCCAACCAAAGCGGTCAAACCTCCACCCTCCAGAAACCCTTCGAAAAACCCAACCCCGGCAGTCTCACCATCGGATGAAACCCAATCCGACGAACCCGTTTCGACGCCAGACCCGGCACAGGCCGATACGACCCTTGAACCGGGGCCCGAAACTCTTAAGAATGCTCTCGAGAACAGTGATTCGAAGGTCGTTCTTCGACACCTTTTTCGCGAAGTTACCTCGCTCGCCGAAAGTCTCTGGTCTTCCGACATTCCTCCTCATCCAGCCATCTGGAGCACAGTCCGAACTTCAACCTGGTACGAAAAGAGCTTCTCACCGCTTGGCCTGAAGCCTCTATCGGACTTTTTCTCTGTGATTGGCGACGTAGAACAACGCATGACTGAAGGCCTCGGTAAAACAGAACTCCAGACCCTCCTGGAGGAGGCCAATTTCGCCCAGGTGCTCCTCGCACTGAGGGATATGTTTCAGCGTAATCGGATCTAGGGCATCGGCCGGTAACGCGATCGAGAAGTGAGGCATGATTGAGGCCTCTGCCCAACAGGCTCCTAATCCGATGCGCGCAGCGCATCAACTAGCAACGAGGACCTTATTGGCCCAACTCGAGTTCCTCGGCTCGGCTACCGCTTTCAAGGGCCAATAAGGTCCTCGCTCCTAGCCTGGCGGGAACTCTTCGCGATAAGCCGCATACCGTCTGAGGATTCGTCGAGTGTAGCCGACGGCTCGCCGGCAGCGGCAGACCCCAGATGGGTAGTTCCGTGCTACTTCAGGATTATCGATCAACAACATCGTCGTCTCCACATTTCCGAGCCATATGTTAGGAGACAGACCCATTTCTCTCGCCATCCGCCGGGCGTCGAACACATGACCGGGACCAACGTTGTAGCCTGCGATCGCCATGGCAACCCGGTCGTGCAATTCTTCGTCCTCGAACAGATCCATGATCCGTCGGAGATACCTCGCTCCAGCCTCGGCCGCCTCTCCCGGATTATGGGGGTCATCGACGCCCATCTCCTTCCAAGTGAAGGGCATGAACTGGAACAGGCCGGCAGAGCCCCCAGGCCCAACTGCATCCGGATCGAAACGGCTTTCTTCATACATCAGGGAAGCCAGAAGTCTCCAGTCAATTCCGTGCTTCCTCCCGGCCCAGCGCAGAACCTCGTCGTAGGGCGTCAGAGCCCCAGGAGGTATCGTGGGCATCCGAGCGGGAACATACCGCTGCCAGGAACCGAAGTGGTTTCGTTCCAACTGGCGAATCAGGCCATTCCTCCGAGAGCGATAGAGAAACCGATCCACGCGAGCCCTTAGTTCCGGGCTCTCAGGCCCTACAAGCCAGACCAGAGGAACACCTGGGATCACAACGGTTTCTCCTTCGAGATCAGGACGCTGCCCGAGTTCGACATGTGCAGTATCGGCATCGACGATTGCGGCATAGGCATTGCCCCGAGAGACCGCGACCAACGCCGCCAACGCGTCCGGAACGGTCCCGAGTTCAACAACTTCCATTGGCGGTTCAATCGGAATCTCCCGGCACCAGGTCCCTACCGCAGAAGACGCAGCTACCTGGAGTCCCGCGAGATCGACCACGCCGCCCAGGGCCACCGTGCGTGAGGCAACGACCGCCACCAGATCGACATTTCGATAGGCGATACTGGCAAGGTTTCCACCGGCGCCGTCCACCGGCAGGGGTTCATGCAAGGCCATGATGTCCCCATGCCCGGCTTCCAGCCAGTCCGCCGGCTCGATTCCGGGCGGTGGAATCGCTAGTTCGAGCCGCACTCCAAGTTCCCGAGCGAAAGCCGTAACCAGATCGTACTAAAAGCCCTGCAACCCACCACGCTCGACTGTCACCGTAACCGGTGAGTTCCGCGACAC
>JAIOSJ010000263.1 GCA_021107705.1 Thermoanaerobaculales bacterium
CACGGCATGGACGGTCTCGGTCCCCGGATCTCCGAGCACTTACTCTGCCATATACCGTTGATTCCAGAAAGTTTCTTCCAGATGTGTCCCGGTAGCGCAGCCCGGGTGGGGAGCTCCTAAGAAACTCATCAGCAGTTTAATCGACACGGACCACTGAGGGTAGGGGTTTTCTCATCACTTGAGCGTGAAAATGAACGCGCAACGTCCAACGCGCAACGTCCAACGTCGAAGTCAGATCCGCTGATTTGAGGGGTGTGTGCTGTTGGACAGTCTGCCGTTGCCAACGCGCTCGGGTCCGGACTTCGAAGTTGAGCGTTGGACGTTGAGCGTTGGACGTTCGGCTCCGCGCCCAGAGTTTCTTCCCGATGGGTCGAACCGAGGACGGCTCGTGGGGAGCTCTTAAGAAATCTCCCGAATCCGAATCGATCATGTCCGTGGAAATTCCAAGTCGAAATCGCTCTAACGAAAAATCTACAAGACACTGTCCCCTGTAGGTCGATTCGCTTCCCCTCAGCCCACCTAAAACCCTACTGATGAACCGCCCGTCCCAACGCGGCCTCCATGGCCTCCTGCACGGCCTCGGACATGGTTGGATGAGGATGGATCGTGAAAGCAATATCTTCCAGAAAGGCGCCCATTTCGAGAGCCAGGGTCGCCTCCCCCATCAATTCCGAGACGCCCTTCCCGACGGCGACGACCCCGAGCAATTGTTTGGTCTCGGCGTCGGCGATGACCTTGATGAAACCATCGGTTGCATTGAGGGTCATGGCGCGACCGGAGGCTTTGAAGGAAAAGCTCCCGGTGACGACCTCGTGTCCCTGCTCCCGCGCCTCAGTTTCCCCAAGCCCGGCCACCGCTATCTCAGGGTCGGTGTAGACGACGGCGGGAATCGCGACGCTGTCGAAGACTGCGGGCTCGCCGCAGATGACCTCGGCGGCGACCTTGGCCTCCTGGTAGGCCTTGTGGGCCAGCAGGGCGCCGCCGACGACATCGCCGATGGCGTAGATGCCCGGGACATTCGTCTGCATCCGGTCGTTGACGGTTATGAACGCCTTGTCGTCGGTCGCCACTCCGGTCTCCTCGAGACCAAGACCCTTGCTGTTGGCCACCCGGCCGATGCTGACGAGGACCTTGTCGGCTTCGATGCGCAGGGCCTCGTCCTTGTCGCGGTGGGCGGTTATGACCGTCGCCGGGGAACCCGGCTCAAAGGTCATGGCCTGGTGGCTGAGATGGAGTTTGACACCGAGTTTCTTGAGGCTGCGCTTGAGGGTCTTCCCGACCTCGGGGTCCATAGTCGGAAAGATCTCGGGCAGGAATTCCACGACGGTGACTTTGGCGCCCAACTTGCGATAGACGGTCCCGAGTTCGAGACCAATGTAGCCGGCGCCGATGACGACCAGACGTTGCGGCACCTCTTGCAGGCTGAGGGCTTCACGTGGGCCGATGACGGTTTCGCCGTCGATTGGGAATCCGGTGAGTTCCATCGGGGAGGAGCCGGTGGCGATCACGGCCTGTTCAAACTCGACCTCGACCGGGCCCTCCTCCTGCGAAACCGACAGACGACGATCAGAGACGAAGGTGGCTTCACCCTGCATGACCTCGACGCCGCTCTTCTTGCACAAGTGACTCACACCGCCGGTGAGGCGCTCAACGATGCCGTTCTTCCAACCGATCATGGTCGGCATGTCGACGGAGACGCCTTCGAAGCTCACACCCATTTTCTGCGAATGGCCGGCCTCGTGCACGAGATCCGCCGCGTGAATGAGGGCCTTGGAGGGAATACAGCCCTCGTTGAGGCAGATGCCGCCAAGGCGGGGGGCGCGTTCGACCAGGAGAACATCTTTGCCCAACTGGGCGAGACGAATGGCGGCGACATAACCGCCCGGGCCGCCGCCGATGACGACGACCTGACAACCTCGACTTACGGATCCAACAACCATCACAACCTCACCATCAAAAGACTAGGGCTGGAGATCAGCTTAGCAAACGCAGTCGCCATGCCGGGATTCCACCACGGCAGGGCGAATGGGGCAAGCCGCGTCCCACAGTTGCCGGATGCTGGAACTCTCAGACCTGAGTAGCAGCGCGAATCCTCTCTCTTGCCGAAAAACCCTCACCCTCTGGTACCATATCGCCATGCGGCAAGAGGCTGAGCTGGTCCCGTACGTCACCACCCGCCTCGCGGGTTCGCCTCTGCTGGTACTTGCACCCCATCCTGACGACGAGGTCTTCGGGTGTGGCGCCGTTCTCCTTGAGGCTGTTCGAAGCCACGCCGAGAACCACGTCGTCATCATCACCGACGGCGATGCTCAGGGGGATCCGGAGGCCCGTCGTGGCGAAAGCCGAGAGGCCGCTCGCCGAATGGGATCTTCCGAGCCGGAGTTCTGGGCCTTTCGGGACCGCAGTTTGCTTCCATCCGATCCGCGGCTATTGGATCGGCTCCGGCGAAAGATCGACGAGGTGAAGCCGGAGTTGCTTCTGGCGCCCTCCCCGGCCGAAATGCACCCCGATCACCGGGCACTGGCCCTCGCTACCTACCGAGTCCTGCGTGCCTGCCCGCCCGGGTCTCTCCATCCTGAGTTCCGGCTCGCCGCCTACGAGGTCTCGGCCTTTCTCAGGCCCAATGTACTGATCGACCTCACCGCCGACTGGGCCCAGCTGGTTCATGCAGCCGAGGCCTTCGGTTCGCAGAATACGGTTCGCCCCTATCTCGAGGTTCTGGACGCCGTCACCACGGTCCACCGCCTGACGCTTCCCGCCGAGACCACCCGAGCCGCCGCCTACCACCTCTCGGATCATCAATTCATCATCGACAACAGCGCCACCCAATGGGCGTCGCAGCTCGGACCGAGCGCCGGCCTCACTTCGGATGATCCCGAGAGCGCTGAGAAAGCCTGCTCGACGAGCTTTTTCCGGCGCCTCAAACAATCCCTGGGACGTCCGAGA
>JAIOSJ010000200.1 GCA_021107705.1 Thermoanaerobaculales bacterium
ATCAGATTCCGAATAGTCGTTCTGGTTAGGCCGTTTCGCCCTTACGGAGTGTGCCCATACCCGCGCTGCCGGTGACGCTGACCCTGACGCCGCCTACTGCCCCGGTCTCTGAATCCAACCTCGGCCGGCTATTCTCATCGTACGGCCGACCGCGTACACTCACACCACACATGGTGGATCACAGGCACATCACCGAGACGATCACCTCATTCGGGGGAGAGCCACAGCGGGCGTTTGTCCTGCCCGAGCGATGGCGTCTGGAGCGGGTCTTGGGTGTTGGCGGGCTGGTGGCTCAATCGTTTGGAGCATCGCCAGAGGCCGCGTGCCGCTCCCTGAGCATGTCGATGACGGTGTCGGCGACCAGGGCGAACGACAGGTCCTTGCTCTCATGCGAGAGGGTGACGACGCCGCACAGCAGCCCATGTTTGTCGAACAGCGGCCCTCCGCTCGATCCCGAGTGAACTGTTGCGTCGGTCTGAATGTAGTTGTCTCGCAGGGCCGAAATGAGCCCCGATGTGAAGGTATTTTCGAGACCGAGGGGGCTGCCGAGCGCGTACACGGGCTCACCGATATTGAGGGTGTCCTTCATCCGCATCGCTACGGGTTGCGCCCACAACGGGGTGCCGAGCACCGCCAGGAGGGCGAGGTCGTATCTCTTGGACGTGAAGTCCAGAACCGCGTCGAAGCGTGCCTGGTTTTCAAACTCGACATCGAAAGTGAGCTGTTGCTTGGTCGGTACTTCGTGGTAGATCACGTGCCGGTTGGTGACGACGAAGTAGTTGTTGCGGCCGTCGTCGATACCGATGACCGCTCCGGAACCGCCGGCAAGCAGACGACCGTCGAGTCGCACGTGCACGGTGACCATCGAGCGGCGCACCGCTTCGAAGAGGGCTTCGGAATCCAGGACGGAGAGCGCGGGATCGGGCGCCGGCAACAGCAGCCTCGGATGGACCTCGGCATCCTCGGGTCCCTTGAGCTGAGGCACGACAGGCGGCTCGTTTTCAGTATCCAAAGGAGCCAGCCACGCAGTGGCGAGGAGCACCAACCCAATGATGACGAAACCCCCGAAAATAGGGAAAACCCTTCGCCAGAGGGGGAACTGGCGATAGATCAGACGCTGGTAGCGCAGCAGGCCGACCCCGCAGCTGCGACGTAGTTCGGAAAGAAAACGAAGCTCCTGGCGGGCGATCTTGCGGTCGCTGCCGACGACGGCGAGGCACCTCTCGAAAAGGTGCAACCGGTCGGCGGGATCGAGCTTGGCGACGTCATCGAGGACCTCGTGCCGGTTGAGGTCCTTGAGGGCGAGCTGCATCAGCATTTCCTGCTCGCGTTTGGTCTTGGCGATCGACGCGACGAGCTGGCCGACAGCGTTTCTTTCGGCCTTCGCCATCGAACCGTCCGCCCACAGCGCAACGCTGCAAGCGCGGGTGAGCACGAGTGAGAACGAGGGCGCCTGCGGCGCCTTGTCCGGTTCGGCTTCGAGGACCTTGGATTTATCTTTTGGCTTCGTCATGGCTTAGATGATCTCATACCGGACAGTGTTTTTCAGTCACGGATGACACGCCGGCCTTTTTCTCTGTTCCCACCTTCATCGGGTCGGTACTGCGGTATGCTCGTTGAATGAGACCCCGAGGCAGCGGTAGGCGGAAGGGAGTGGTTGCAGATGGCTGAGAAATCCAAGCGCGGGTGTGGGTGCTGTGGCGGCGGCATTTTTGGCAGCGTGGGAGCGGTATTCGCAGCTCTGCTGAGCTGGAACGTCAACCATAGTATTCTTTGGGCACTGGCACACGCATTTTTCAGTTGGTTCTACGTCATTTACCATTGGCTCCAGTACGGCGAAATCCTTCCATAGTCGGTAGTTCTGCCCGCGTGATCATCGTTCTGAATTTCGTTGCAACGGAACGGTCGTCGGATCGCCGGTCAGCCTGTCGATGACCGAGGCATATGCCCATGCACTGCCAGTTTCGACTTCCACAGTGGCAAATGCCAGATCCTGATCGCCCGCCCCGGCGGCGGAAAATACATCGTACTGCTGCAGCCAGTTCCCAGCGGCCACATTCATGGTCAGGTCACTACCGATGCGGTTGCCGCTTGAGTCGAACAGGCGGATCCTCACGGCGGTCGGGGTTGTGCCTGCACTGATGACCCCTATGTTGGTCCGAAACGAAAGGTTGCCCTTGATCTGCGGCAGATAGCCGATTTCACCGTCGCTCAGTGCGGCGCCCGAGACGATGGCCGGCATAAACTGACCGAAGGTACCGTTGGCCGTTTGGTTGTAGGTTCGAGACGTGATGATCAGCGGCTCTGTCGCGGCGATGACGAGACTGCCCGAGTCGTCGCTCGCCGGATCAACCGAAAACATACTCTCCTGGACATTGGCCCACTCCACATGCGTATTGTCTGCCAGCGACAGAGTGACCTCGCCAGGGTTCGTGCCGGAGTTCGAATTGAAATTGACGACCAGTGTGGCCGTCGATCCGGACTGGTTCAAAACCCCGATATCGGTGAGCCACAGGGTGTTGGCCGCCCCAGGGTTGTGGGCGACCGCCGGAACCAGATGGAGCCACCACGGTCCACTTGATGTGATCGTTACGGTGGCCGTGTCGCTTTGAGCCGAGCCACAAGTATTCGTCACCTCGACCCAATAAGAGGTCGTTTGTACCAATGCCGGCGTCGTGAAAGTTGATCCCTGAGTCCCTGAAAGCGGCTGAGAATCATCGCCACTGGATCCTTGGTACCACTGATATTGCAACGGAGCGGTGCCGGTGGCCGTCACGGCGAGAGTCACACTTTCTCCTGCGTTGGCAGTCTGGCTCTGTGGCTGACCGAGAATAGCGGGAGCGTCACACGAGCCGACGAAGGTCGAGGGCCGAATGGTATTGCGTGACCACTTGTTCTGAATCGCATCAAGCAGGTCAGAAGAAGCCACATCCGTCACATTCTGAGGGTCCGGGCCGAAACGGAAGTTGAAAGCGTGCACCTCCTCGGCCCACGGCGCCCATGAAGGTTCCCAGGCCCACAATGCGTAGTTCATGTCACGATCTTCAAATTGTTGCATCTGATCGCTCATGAACCGTGCCCCATCCGGCGCCCAGCGCTGGACCCCAAATTCGTTGGCCGCCACCCGCACACTGTGAGTCGTCACGAAATCGTCAACCGTCTGGTGCAGCTCTGTCAGCCATGTCACATCAAAGGTGTCGGGTTGGCCGTCCCAGTCGAGGTCAAAAACTCCCGGATAGGTATTGTTTTCCGATTCGTCCTGATGAGTGTAAGCAAATGGCGCGTACTGATGCACCGAATACACGGTTCGTTCATCTGTGGTCGGTACCATGAACGGCAGCCACTCTACCGCGGAATAGGCCATGCAGCCGGCAATGATCGGTGTGCGCGTATCGACGTCCCGGATTCCTGAAATAATGCGGGGGTACAATTGGTTCCAGTCGTACAGTGTTCCGCCGTAACTGCTGTAGAACTCCTCCGGATCCCACTCGTCGAACCATACCTCGTTCGAATTCGGTTCCACCATCAGGTCATAACCGACGACAACCGGATTGTCCTTGTAGCGCGCAGCGGTGTGGCGCCACATTGCGACCCAGGCATCTTGCGCAGCCTGTTCTCGCCATACCTCGTCGTTGTAATAACTGGCGTCAAACCAGTCGTCATCTTCACCCCAGTAGAAAGTGAACTCGCTCCGGCCCGGCCCGGTTCGAAAACTGATGACCGAAAAAAGATCCGCGACAGCGGCCATGGTCAGCAGTTGATCCAGATTGGATTGCATCTCCACGGCCAGCTGATATGGCGGCTTCTCGGAGAACAATCCAGGATGAGAGATATTGACGTAGTTGGCGCCCATCGCCGCGAGGCGATCGAAGTCCGCTTGACTATACGGTGGACCGACCGCGCCGGAACCCATGAAATTGGTTCCGTCAAGTTCGAGATAAACCCGACGCTGAAAAATATTGGCGCCGCGCAACGTGGTTTGTCCGCCCCACAGCAGCCATGGATCTGGATCCTGCAGATCCACAGTCTCCGGCGAATTTTGAGCCATGATCTCAGAATCTGGCACAATCAAGACGAACCACAATGCGGCAACAAGACCGCAGATTCGGCGACCAACCATAATTTCCTCCGTCCTTCGAGCAGCGGGGCCGCAGCCGTTTCGATCACCTCACTGATCGCGTGACGCTGGGGGCGTCGTCATCGTGGGTTTCCGGTTTTGTCACCCCTCGTTTCGCTTCCCATCCAAATAGGGTAGGAACGGGATGAGGGCCATGCAGGGGAGAGTTGCCACAACCGTGATGCCGAAATAGCCCACGAAGCCGAGAGCGGCTGCGAGAAAGCCCGAGACGACCCCTGCGAGGGTGCCGGCAACATTCATCAGGCCCGTGGCGATGGCCATGTGGGCCGCCTTGTGTTCACTTTGGGTGGTCCGCATGATGAAGACCATGAACGCTGCGGTGCCGAGCCCGGCGCCGAAACTCTCTGCCGAGAGGAGGGTCGCTACGAGCGCGAAGCTGGCTCGTCCGGCCTGCGGGTCGGCCAGAATGTAGCTGTATTTCCAGGCCATCAGCATGTAGAGAAGGTTGAGCGAATTGAGGGCGAGGACGAAGGGCCAGATGCAGCGCTTCAGGCCCCAACGGGCGATCGCCGCGCCGCCGGCGAGCCCTCCCAGGATCGATGCGATGAGGCCATAGGTGTTGTGGGCCAATCCGTACTGGGCCAGGCTGATGCCGATGTCCTTGAGAAAGGGATAGGCCATGTTCTGCAGCATGGCCTCGCCGAGGCGAAAGGTGACGATGAAGCCGAGGATGACGGCGATCTTTTCCTGCGCGAGGTAGTCGACGAAAGCCAGGGCGTAGGGTGAGTTCGATGCGTAGAGGCGGGTCTTGAGTTGAGGGGCTCGCGCGGCCAGCGCGATCAGCACCGTCAGCAGGCCGATGACGATCCAGCTTGGCAGGGAGATGCGGTTCAGGATCTCGACCGTCGGCGCCAAGGCATCAAGAGACAGAAGACGGCGGAGTGCCGTACCTGCGAGGGCCGCCGCCACGACCACCATCAGAGTGCGGGGTCGGATCGCCCAGCGCGCGAGTTCGCCCATCGGGCGTTTGCTCTCTTCCGTCTTTGGAAGGAATGCGCTGTGAAAGAAGAACAGGAGGCCCAGGGTCACGGCGCCCACCAAATACCCCACTCGCCACGAGAACTCCCCTGCGATCCAGGCGATTCCCCCTCCGGAAGAAATCAGTGCCAGACGGTAGGACATGGCCTGGAACCCCACCCAACGGGCCTGTTCGGTACGGTCCAGGTGCTCCAAATAGAAGCCGTCGATGGCGATGTCGTGGGTCGCCGACAGGAAAGCGAGCAGCAGGAAGATAACAGCCGCCACCTGGAGCGAGGAGGATAAAACGGTAGAGAAGGCGAGGACCGCGGTCATGAGGGCAAGAGCTGCCTCGGCCAGGAGCAGCCAGCGACGCTTTGTAGCGAAGGCATCGACGAAAGGCGCCCACAGAAACTTCACTGTCCAGGGCAATCCAAAGAGAGACGTCAGCCCGATCGCTTGCAGGCTCGCCCCGTGGTCCTTGAAAAACGCCGTGGAGAGCAGCCGGATCAAGCCGAAAGGGAAGCCTTCGGCAAAATAGGTTGACATCACCCACAGCGGTGCGCGAGGGCCGGTCGGCTTTTCGATATCGTGTGTCACGTCGATGAAATCTCTCCAATGGGATGTGGTCGGTCCCCGTTTTCCCGACCTCTGAAACTGAAGGGCACGGCCAGCAGAAAGAGCGTGAAATACCAGATTTCAGAATCCCCCCAGTTGTATTCAAAAAAGCCGGCAGCCACCAGTCCGATGATGGCGATGAGGCTCGAAGCCACAGCGGCCGAGGCGGGGAATTCCGGATTCCGAAGTGCCCGGCATGCACCATAGAAAAACACCCCGAGGAAGGCGAACCAGACCGCCAGGGCCGGAATGCCTCGTTCGGCTGCGATGTGAATGGGATTGTTGTGGAGATGACTGGGGTCTTCGCGGACCGCCTCCGGGAGGCGGTAGGAGGGGTAGACCGCCTTGACCTGTTCCGGACCGACGCCGACCAGGGGATGGTCTTTCGCCATGGCGATGCCGGCGCGTGCCATGGCCACTCGGTCACGGTTGGCGTGTTGCTGAAAGTCACCGATCGAGGTCACGCGGTCTCGTACCTGAGCCGGGAGGATAGCGACTGCGATGACTGCCAACAGTGGGGCAGCCAGGAGCGCTTTCGGTCGCCACAGAAGGGCTGCCGTACCGAGCCCCGCTGCAAGTCCAACCCATGCATTTCGTGTCAACGAGACCGCGAGAAGAACGGTGTGGAGGGTCAGTACCGGGAGAATCCACCACCGTTTGCGTGGGTCTGAGCCACGGAGGGCCTCCCCTGCAAGGACCAGGACTACGGCCATCGTCCAGCCGGCAAACGTCATGTAGTGGCTGAAGAGACCTGCAGCACGGTTCTGCAGGTCGATGCCCGTATTGAACGTCTGCCAAAGAGCCACGGCGGACGAAAGTGATGAAGCGACAGCCAGCATGACCAGCAGCTGGTCCCATCGGCGGCGGGTGAGCAGCGAGAGGGTCATCGGAATGAGAAGAAGGGTCAGGAGATTGTCCAGAGACGTCAGGCTGTCAATACGGTCCTGTGAGAACCAGGCCGAAACGGCCGACCACAAGGCCCAGCCGAGGGTGGGGATCAGGATGGCGCTCCAGTGAAACCGGGTCTTCTTGGTTACCAGGGCCGCGACCCAGGTCAGGATCGCCAAACCCAAGAAGAAATTCGCCGGGGCAATCAGGAAACTCAAGGTCACGCCCGTCATCAAAAAGCCGGCCGCAAACGATTCAAGATCTTTCAGAACGAACCTCCACCTTCCTGTCTCGCCCGGTGATGAACTATACCCAACCCGTCCATTCAACGCCGACCTGTGAGAGAGCTTTTCAGGTGAAAGATGCCCAGGCCGGCGGCGGTGAATGCGAGAGAGCCGAGATTCCGCAGCAGGGACGGGAGCCACGAGATTCTAAAGCTCATTGGATTCCAATACAGGGTGAGGAGGTCGTGGGCGGTCGAGAGGAGGTTCATTCGACGGTCGATGGCAATGACCCTGTCGAGGGAGATGTGGATGCGTTTCCTGGAGTGATTGTCCTCGCTCTCGGTTCTGATGTGCAGGATCTCCCTGTCACCGCTCTGCTCAATGCTGATGATTACGGGCTCTTGGCGGCGAAGGTGGAAACAGAGGGCGAAGCGATCCCCAAGACGCCGTTTCCGGGCGGTGCGTTCGCGGGACCCCTTGGTGATCATCAAAGTCTGCCACAGAATCGATTCCACATCGTCGGCCGAAAAGGTCTGATTGATGCCGGCGATTTTAGTATGCAAGGCGACGCTCTCGATGATTTTGAGGGCGATGGCCGAGAGTGGTTTCCCGCCGAGAAAACGCCTG
>JAIOSJ010000275.1 GCA_021107705.1 Thermoanaerobaculales bacterium
CGACAATGAGCAAGGAGAACCCCGTAAGAGAAAGAATGAGGGGAAGGCCTCCGGTACGGGGCCCATCGTGAACGACCCCTGTCTTTGCAGGAGCCACGCGATGCCGACATACATTCCGAGTGAGGCCATCAGTGCGGTGCAGATGATTTGTATTGTGGTTCCTTGCCGTTGAACGAGGGTAGTCAGTTCTGGATTCATGTTCTTTACCTCCCCTTCATTATGGCTTGGATTTTGGCGATTCCAAGGACAAGCGACCGGGATGAAAACCTTCCTCTGTCGATTTCTGCGAACAGGATGGCTCACTCGTGCGTATTATGGTGAGGATGAGTTTGCGGTGGAGGCGTGCTGCGGTCTTGATGGCCCCGGGGATCCTTGCGTTCTTGTTGGCGTCGCTGTCGGTTGTCGACATGTTTCTGCCACGCCCGTACGACGGTGTGGTTTTGGAAAGCGATTCTCTCGAGAGGACAAAGGTTCGGGACGTGGTTCCCGGTTCCGGGGCGGCGCGGGCGGGTATCCGGCCGGGAGATGTCATCGTCGGTATCGACAGAGAGCTCCTGAAGGGAGCGTCGAGCGCCCAGGTGATGATCAACCGCCACGAAATCGGTGATGTAATTCCCTATTTCATCCGCACCGGTGGCGCCGGCGAACCCGCCGGGCATTTGGTGGAGATCGAGGTCGAACTGGGCCGGCGGAGAATCGGCGATACGAGTTATCTCTACGCCGTTCTCCTCGGTTTTGCCTTCTTCGGCGTCGGCGCCTTTGTCCTGCTACGCCAGTCTCGTCTGCCGGTCTCGCGTGTCTTTTTCAACATGTGCGCCTTGTTTCTCCTCTTTCTGGTGTGTCGCTTGCGCCCGGCGTCCTATTCGTGGCTGGATACGCTGGTGTTGTCGACCGGAACGATGGCCTTGCTGTTGCTCCCTGCGGTTTTTCTCCACTTCTTCTTGATTTTTCCCCGCCCGATCTGGGAGTGGCGGCGGGATCCGATCGCCAACGCCATCGGATGGATCGCCCGCTTCAGTTCCAAGTTGCTGCCTCTTTATGCCCTTCCTCCGCTGGTGTATGCCATTACGGTCTTTCTGGCCAGGAGGAGTGGGGGAGAGCTCGCACTGATCTCAGGCGCCCCCATGACCAACTGGTGGACCATGGCGGCTTACATGGCTCTCGGTCTTGGGGCACTGGGAGTCGCTGCCGCCCGCTTGCCGGATGTTCGGGAGCGTCGCGGCGCCGGTATCGTCTTCGTGGGAGCGGTGTTCGGAGTTGTACCCTTTGTTGTCCTGGCGGTAGGTTTCCCGTCCTTCTTTCACACCGAACGTTTCATTTTCTACGGCGTAGTGCCTCTGATCCTTGTTCCTCTGACCTTTGCCTACGCTATCGTTCGTTTCCAGATGTTGAACATTCGGGTGATCCTGCGCAAGAGCCTGCTTTACACCATCACGACGGCTCTGGTGACCGCTGTGTACGCCCTGGCAATCGCCTTCTCGACGCGTTTCTTCCAGGGCACGGCCGTGGCTGACAGTCCGTACTTTCCCATTCTCTTTGCTCTGGCGATCGTCTTGCTTTTCGAGCCTTTGCGCCAACGCCTGCAAGGCCCGGTAGACGGTTTTTTCTTTGCCGAGCGTCATCGACTGCAGAGGGCAATGGTCGAGATGGGCGAAAAGATGACCGATGAGGTCGAACTGGGGCCGGTGGTGGGCCAACTGGTCGAACGGCTTCCTGAACTGCTGCGTCTGAGATTTGCCGCCCTCTACCTGGTCCGAGAAGGCCACATGCAGCGGGTGGCCGGACCGCTTGGGCTGCCGGCGGAACTGGCGCTGCTTCCGATCCTCTATCGGCACCTCAAACGCCACGGGTCCCTGCTTCGTTTGAGTGAATTTGCGCCCCTTCGCCTTCTCTCTCTCGAAGTGGACCGGTTGGCTGTGAAGTTGTCGGAGGCCGGCGTGGAATCGGTCGGCCTGCTGGCGACGACTCGGCGAACGGTCGGCCTCATTCTGCTCTCGGAGACCTCCGGCCAGACCGTTCTCGAGCGCGAAGAGGAGGATCTGCTGCGAAGCCTGTTCCATCAGGCATCTCTCGTTCTCGAAACGAGTCTGTTGTTGGACGAGCGGACCCGCCAGGCGGAGTTGGAGCGTGAGTTGAAAATCGCCTCTGCGATCCAGGCTTCGCTCCTGCCGGATCGTCTCGGCGACGTCAGTGGTTGGGAAAGAGTGGCCGTGTGCGTACCGGCCCGGGAGGTGGGTGGCGACTTTATCACCGAGCTGCCCTGCAGCGAAGGTAAGGGAGGCGCCCTGGCGTACGGAGACGTGGCCGGGAAGTCGATCTCCGGCGCCCTGATGATGATGGCATCCCACGAGATCCTCAACGCCGTCGCCCTCGGGAACCCCAAGGCCGAAGATTTGTTGAATCTCGCCAATAAACGGCTGTACGACATGCGGGATCGCAGTCGGGAGATGCAGGCCGGTCGATTTGTGGCCCTCGGCTACCTGGGTTTTCCCGAGAACGGCGGGCATCTGAACTATGCCCTGGCCGGCCAGCCGCCGCCGATGGTGGTGTGTCCGTCGGGGGATGTAGAGACAGTGAAACTGCCGGAACACCGGGTGCCCCTGGGCGCCCTGAGCTTTGGCGGTCACCAGTTGCTGACCTGGAAGCTCGAGCCCGGATCAGTGGTTGTGGCCTATTCCGATGGTGTGATCGAGGCCCAGGACCCTGAGGGAGAACTCTTCGGCGAGGACCGTCTTCGGGCCCTACTGAGCGAATGTGCGGGTTGGAGTGCCAAGAGGGTCATGGACGAGGTTGTGGATGCGGTCGACAGGTTCAGCGAAGGCGCTACGCCCTATGATGACCTCACCCTGGTTGTGGC
>JAIOSJ010000372.1 GCA_021107705.1 Thermoanaerobaculales bacterium
ATCCTCGACAAACAGATCCGAGACACCATCAGACAGTACGCCCAGGTAGGGTCCACTGTTGGCCATGCAGAACGCTCGGGCGATCTGCGAGGGTTCATCGAAAGCGGCAAGAAGATCATCATCTCGACGGTGCAGAGGTTTCCGTTCATCCTCGACGACATCAGCAACGAACCACGAGAACGGGCCTTTGCCATCATCATCGACGAGGCACACTCGAGCCAGGGTGGAAAGACCAGCGCCGCCATGGCACAGTCGCTGTCAAAGGCCGGGGCAGAGAAAGAGGACGAGACCTTTGAGGACAAGGTCAACCGCTTGATGGAAAGCCGAAAGCTGTTGCCAAACGCCAGCTATTTTGCCTTTACCGCCACGCCGAAGAACAAGACTCTCGAGATCTTCGGGGCGCCGGCGCCACAGCCGGACGGCACAGTCAAACACCTGCCCTTTCACAGTTACACGATGAAACAAGCCATTCAGGAAGGTTTCATCCTTGATGTGCTCAAGCACTTCACTCCTATCGAGAGCTTCTACAAGCTGGCGAAGACCGTTGAGGAAGATCCCGAGTTTGACACCAAGAAGGCGCGCAAGAAACTGCGCAGGTACGTCGAAGGGCATGATCACGCAATCCGTCTCAAGGCCGAGATCATGGTGGACCATTTCCACGAACAGGTCCTGGCCCGACAGAAGATTGGCAGCCAGGCGCGGGCGATGGTCGTGACCAACGGTGTCAAGAGAGCCATTCAGTACTTCCACGCTTTTCGTGACTACCTCGCCGAGCGAAAGAGTCCGTACCAAGCAATCGTCGCCTTCTCCGGAGAGCACGAATACGGTGGAGTCAAGGTCACCGAGGCGTCGCTGAACGGTTTTCCATCCGGAAAAATCCCGGAAAAGATTCGGAAGGATCCTTGCCGGTTCCTGATCTGCGCCGACAAGTTTCAGACCGGTTATGACGAGCCGCTCTTGCACACGATGTACGTTGACAAGACGTTGGCCGGCATCAAAGCCGTCCAGACTCTCTCCCGGCTCAACCGTGCCCATCCACGGAAAGACGATGTTTTTGTTCTCGATTTCCTCAATGACGTGGACACAATCCAGGCTTCGTTCGCCGACTTCTACCGCACGACCATCCTGGCCGACGAAACCGACCCGGACAGACTCCACGACCTCCAGACCGATCTTGACAGCTACCAGGTCTACACGCCTGCACAGATCAACGATTTGGTCGAGAGATTCCTCGGTGGCGCCGACCGCGATGAACTGGACCCGATTCTCGACGCTTGCGTTGCGGTCTATCGCGCCGAACTCGACGAAGTCGGCCAGGTGGATTTCAAGGGCAAGGCCAAGGCATTCACGCGGACCTATGGCTTCCTTTCCTCAGTCTTGCCTTTCACACATGCCGCGTGGGAGAAACGCTCGATTTTTCTCAATTTCCTTATTTCCAAACTACCGGCGCCGGTAGAAGAGGATCTCTCGCGGGGCATCCTCGATGCGATCGACATGGACAGCTACCGGGTCGAAAAGAAGGCGATGCAGACGATTTCGTTGCCCGATGAAGATGCCGAGATTGAACCGGTACCGACAGCGGAAGGGGGCCACAAGCCGGAGCCGGAAATGGACCGGCTGTCAAACATCATCAAGGCATTCAACGATCACTTCGGGAGTGTTCAATGGACCGATTCCGATCGAGTCCAACGTCTGATCACCGAAGACATCCCGGCCCGGGTCGCAGGCGACATCGCCTATCAGAATGCCCGGCAACATTCCGACAAACAAAACGCCAGAATCGAACACGACAAAGCCCTGCGGCGCGTCATGACCGCCGTGCTCCAGGACGACACCGAACTCTTCAAACAGTTCAGCGACAACCCGAGCTTCAAGAAATGGCTGTCAGATACGGTTTTTGGGTTGACGTATGAGGAGGGAACCCCACGGCGAAGCCGCGGAGGTGGTGTAGCGGAAGTGTAGGACAAGCCGAATGATCAGGCAATAATAGCCCCGAGGCAATTCCATCGTACCGATGCTGAATTCGAGTAGGGGTTATACCATTGTGTTGAATTCTGGTGTATGAGGATTTTTCGGCTCTTTATCGCGACTGCGACCCAATATTTTTCGTTCACCACATTTTTCACCACATCTGAGGTGCCCACTGGGGTTCCCGAGGGTCTTCCAGTCGCCTTCTGTCTCCGGCTGTCGCTTCAATTGAACTTTGGCAACCAACTGGTATTAGGACGGTTAAGGACCCTTTAGAGCCGCTGGTTTCCGCTGATCCCCCTTTGGCTCCCGAACCCCCGGACCCGACTGTCACGCCGGAGGTCGCGGGTTGAACCTGGCCCTGGGTCGCACTATATTGGTAGGTACAGGAGGCCGAGATGAGACTTTACGGCGGGTTGGCGCTGGTTCTCGTGCTCTTCGCCGCGGTGGACTGTGTGCAGGCCCAGGATGTCTGTCCGCCGGATGTGGTGTGGTCCGAGGTTGGTTGTAGGAGCGTATTCGTTCACCACGACTTGGCCGAGTTCAACTGCTGCCCGACAATGGACTACCAGATCTCCCAGGGCGGATTCACCATCGACATCTTCGAGATCGAGGTCGAACCGGGTTGCTATTGCGTGTGCTGCTTCGACCTCACACACGAACTCACCGGTCTCGCGCCTGGCATCTACACCGCTCGGGTGTGGGGTGCCTACGGCTGCGAGGACACCCCATGCGGCAGCACCGTTTTCACGGTGCCGGAACCGCCGGCTGCTGCGCAGTCTGCCAAGACTACGCCATTCATGGTCTCCTCGATGAGCGATTGCGGTGGTTGGCCCCTGTTTGCAGACGACTTCGAGTCCGGCTCCACCTCGGCGTGGGACGAGCCAGAGCACTGAATGTACGAGCGATAGGTAGATAGGTATCCGGTACGCGCATCACGCAGATCTGGATCTTCGTCTGTAGGGTGCTCGATTGGCGGAGCTTCACCAGCGCCTTCGCGACGAATCCCGGTGAAGAAGCCCGTGTAAATCCAGGACTTGAGTGGGATGCCGGTGACGGGTACACTCGTGCGGTCGTAACTTGAAACGTTTCAGTGAGAGAAGGATTCAGACGAAGGCGTTTGGATCTGAGGGCATCGTAGACATCCATCAGCCGCACGATCCGAGCCTCGAAAGGGATTTCTTCTCCGCAGAGTCCGTCTGGGTATCCGCTGCCGTCATAGTTCTCGTGGTGAGAATGAGCGATGCGTCTCGCAACCTCAAGGTGTGGGCTGCCCGCCAGGACCTGGGCGCCGTTCAGGGTATGGCGCTTCATGATGGTCATCTCTTCCGGGGTTAATTTTGCCGGTTTGGCGAGGATTTCGAAAGGAAAGAGAGACAAAGGTCTGCATTACGACCGTGGCTCTGTACACTGGATTCCGAGTTATGGAAGCTTTCGACGGTAACTGGCGAGATCTTCAGTTTGAGATTCTGGTCGATCTCTCACTGTGGGTGGCAGGGGTGCGCCAGGAGGAGGACCTGGTTGAGGGCCTTCTGCAACGAGCGGTGGGGACCCTGGATGCGGGTTACGGCATGGTGGCCACGCTTCATTCGGGGGAACAGCCGGCCGTGGTACGGGCTGTTGGGCTCCCGTTCGATTTCGACTCGGTCGTCGCTCTCTTCGAGAGTGACTTTCTTGAAGAGCTTTCCCGGGGCAGGATCGTTCGATGTGAACGGGACGGGGTTGGCGCCCCGCCGTTTGAACTCATCGCTGCCCCTTTCATTTGGCGAGGGACCCTGATTGGGGTCGTCATTCTTGGTGACAAGGAGACGCGAGACGGGCGGATCCCGTTTTCGACGAACGACGCGAGGTTTCTCCAGTCCCTTGCCGGCCTGGTGGCAACGGCTGTGTCCACATCCCGCCATGTAGCCTCAGTTGAGAAGGACAAAGTGCGCCTTGAAGAGGAGAACAGAGTCTTACGCGATGTGGCCCGCCGCGAGGGATTTATCGGTAATTCTCCGCCGGTGGATCAGATGCTGGACCTCGTGCGGCGAGTGGCGCCGACCGAAGTGAGCGTCATGTTGAGGGGAGAGAGCGGAGTCGGGAAAGAGAGGGTTGCCCAGCTTCTGCACGTCTCGTCAGATCGTGCCGACGCCCCTTTCGTGCCGTTGAATTGTGCCGCGTTGCCTGAGAGTCTCCTCGAGGCCGAGTTGTTTGGGATCGAGGAAGGGGTGGCCACAGGAGTGACTCGGCGTTTGGGGAAGATCGAGCTCGCCGAAGGCGGGACTCTCTTTCTCGATGAAGTAGGTGACCTCAGTCTTTCGCTGCAGGCGAAATTGTTACGAGTCGTCCAGGAGAGGGAATTCGAAAGACTCGGTGGGAGAGCGACTATTCCGGTGAACCTGAGGCTGGTGACCGCAACCAATCGTGACCTCGAAGCGATGATCGAACAGGGTGATTTTCGGTCGGATCTTTATTACCGTCTTCGTGTTGTGGTGATTCAGGTTCCGCCCCTCCGGGAACGGAGGACGGACATACCTCTTCTGGCCCGTCATTTTTTGGAGATCTACGGTGAACGCTTTGGTCGCCCCGCAGTGGAACTTGATCGAGCAGCCGTTCGAGCGTTGGTTAACCATTCCTTTCCCGGCAATGTGCGGGAGCTTGAAAACCTGATCCAGGCTGCGGTGGCTCTCGCTCCCGAAGGAGGCGTGATCTCGCCGCAGGATCTCGGGCTTGAGGTGGAGAAGGGTCAAGAATCAGACCCGGGAGAAGAAACTGCCAGCCTTGAGGAAATGGAAAGGCGGCATATTGAACGGGTTCTCGCCGGTGTCGGGGGGAATCGCCAACAGGCGGCACTCATTTTGGGAATCGATCGCTCGACTCTCTATCGAAAAATGTTGCGTTTTGCTCCACGCGATGCATAATGCAACTCTCGGATAAATAAATTAAAACCAAAGTTTTAGATACAACATTACAGAATCTGTGAGTTTGTGATGCAATTTGCATCACTATATTGAACGAATTGCCCCGTCTGAATCTGGCACGACCTTTGCTCTACCGATGGCGGGGGGAGTTTGATGAGGTCAGCTGTTCTTATGCGTGGATCGTTGGTTGCCGCTGGACTTGCGGTTCTCGCAACTGCGGTAGTTCAGGTACTTCAATACAGCCCAGTAATCCCCGCGGAGAACCTGCGACTGGCGTGGGGTCTGACCCGGGTTCTGATACAGTTGTAGGCACATTATGGAGGTGGTGTTGCACCTTCCCGTCGTGCCCAATGTGGAACTGGTTGCGGCCAAAGCGGTGGAAACGCTCGGGGAAGCCCTCGGGATGCATCGTAACGGTATCGAGGCTGCCAGTGTCGCGACTGTTGAGGCCTGTCTGAATGCCATGGAGCATGGCGGTGGTAGTGTCGTTGTGCGTTTGGTCAGGGAGGACGAGACAATGCCGCGATTGAGAGTTGAGGTCGAGGACAAGGGGCCGGGTTTTGATCCTGATGCTCGTCCCCTTAACGACTCGACCCGTGTGGATGGCTGTCCGTCTAAACGTGGCTGGGGTCTGACCCTGATCCGTGAACTGATGGACGATGTGCAGATCATCTCTGGACCGGGGAGGACCGTTGTGCGTATGTGGAAGGACCTGGGGAGAGAAAGATGAGTGATCCGCAGATCGATCTATCGGCGAGGGTGTTCAGTGAGGGTTTCGGCCTGATTACTGCATCTGGTTATATCAACAATGAGGGTGGGCAGGCTGTCGCTGACGCCGCCACCGATCTTGTCGGTCGCGGGTGCAAATCCCTGCTGGTCGATCTTGAGGGAACGCGAATCATCAACTCGATCGGGGTGTCGATTCTCTTGGAGATCATGGAGAAATTGATGGAGGGTGGTGGGGAACTGGCCTTTTGCAGTCTGACCCCAACGATCGCGAAGACATTCGAGATCATGGGACTTGACCAATATGCTCAGGTCTTCTCGGATAGGGAAACCGCTTTGAGCCGACTGATCGGGACCGTCGATGGTTAACCCGCAGGTCTCACCAGTTCCGCTGAGCGATTTTCTCGGCGGCTTTTGGAGTCGCTCCGGCAACTCATAAACAACCCGAACAATGGCACTTCCCGACCTCCTTCGGTTTGCCGATCTCGCCCTTGGCGGCCATTCGCTTCCTGATCTGTCGGAAGATCTTCTGAGAGAGGTTGTGGAAATTACGGGTTCTCGGGCAGGTGTCCTCCGTCGGTCCGACGATGCAGTTGTACGTTGGCCTCGGAGTCTTACCGAATTGGCGGAGAACGCGACTGAAGGTTGGAGTAATTTCTCCTTTGGCGAAGGGTCTTCAACTTGGACCATGCGGCTGTTGCAGGTGGAACGACTGGACGAGGTGGTTGTTGCAGCGGTCGGTCTTGCGCTTCGGGCATGGAATCTGTCTGTTGAGTTGAAGCGGATTCGCTTTGACAAGCGTTTTCATCTTTGGGAACTCGAGGCGATTCGCGCGATCGCCACCAACATCGGCGCCCTTGATGATCCCGTGGCCCTTGCCGACGAATTGGTGGGCCACCTTGTTGCCCTTCTGGGTGTCCGGAGCGCCTATCTCTATCTTCAGGACGACGTCTCTCCGGTTTCTCAGTTTGGACCGGAAATGCTGGCTGCAGCGGACATTTCAAAGGCCCGGCAGAACAGAATCTTTCGGGATGATGTTGTGGCGCTGCCATTGCAGTCGGAAAAAGGGGTTCTTGGGGTACTGGTTGTGGGCCACAAGGAGGCGAGGGCGGGAACCGAACCGTTCGCTTCTCAGGACTTGAGACTGTTGGAGCTCTTCACACTTCAGGTAACCGTGGCCCTGGAATATGCTCGTCTCACTCGAGAAAGTCTCGAGCGGGATCGTCTGCAGCGTGAACTCCAGACGGCGGCAACAATTCAGAGTCACCTTCTGCCTCAACAAATGCCGAACCTTCCCGGTTTCAGTATCGAGGCGCGGACGACGCCCTCTCGGCACGTGGCTGGAGACACGTACGATCTTCTGGCCCACGGCGACGATCTGGTAGTGACGGTGACGGATGTGTCGGGCAAGGGTGTGGGTGCAGGTCTGATCGCCTCCGGAGTCCAAGCAGGGGTTCGTTTATTGGTGCCGGAGGACTATCGACTCGAGGATTTGGCCGGTCGACTCAGCACCTTCTTGTGCGGTGCGACCCAGGACAACCGTTTTGCGACCTTTGCCATGGTGAGGATAAGACCGGATGGGCAGCTTTTTGCGGTCAACGCAGGCCATTGCCCGGTGCTCTTGCGACGACGAGACGGCCGGGTCGAAGAAATTCTTTCCTCAGGTCTTCCGCTCGGTATTCTCGAGACGAGTGACTATATGACGGAGCGTCATACTTTGGAACCTGGAGACCAGGTGATTCTTTACACCGATGGTTTCACCGAGGCTGAAAATCTCGACGAAGAGGAGTTTGGCATTGAGCGTGTTGTTGCAGCGATCGCGGGTTCTATCGGAGGAGTCAAAGGCGCCGTAATCGCCCTGTTTGAGGCCGTTGACGAGTTCACTCAAGGGCGACCGCTGCACGATGATGCGACCCTCGTTGTCGTGGAATGGCTGGGGAAGGAATAGTACTCTTCGACCCTTTTGACCCTTTGACTCTTTGACCCTTTGACCCCTATTTCTCATACATCCCGTCGATGAGATCCTGATGGTCTTTCTCCACAACCCGGCGTTTCACCTTCATGGTGGGGGTGAGATGCCCGCTTTCGATCGACAGCATCAGCGGGAGCACGGCGAACTTCCCGACTTGTTCGTAGCGGGCGAGATTCTTGTTGGTCTTTGAGATCACGTCGTCGAACAGTGAAATGACCTCCGGGAGCTTGGACAACTCTTCGGTCGTTTCGCCTTGGAGGTCTTGCCCCTTGGCCCAGGAGGCCAGCTCCTCTTCGTTGGGCGAGATCAGGGCGACCATGAAGGGTTTCTTGTCGCCGATCAGCACGACGTTGTCGATGAAAATCGACCGCTTGATCTCGTTTTCGATCGGCTGTGGTGCAATGTTCTTGCCGCCGGCGGTGACGATCAGGTCTTTCTTGCGATCGGTGATGCGAATGAAACCGTCGTCGTCGATCTCGGCGATATCGCCGGTCAAAAAGAAACCGTCCTCGTCGAAGACCTCGGCGGTCTTGTCGGGTAGGTTCCAATATCCCGACATAATGGAGGGGCCGCGGACGCAGAGTTCGCCGTCCTCTGCGATCTTGGCCTCGACGTTGTCGATCACCTTGCCGACCGTTCCCAGGCGGGTCATATTCGGAGTGGCGCCGTTGACGGCGATGACGGGCGAGGTCTCGGTCAGGCCGTAGCCTTCGATAACCCAGATGCCGATCGAGTGAAGAAATTCTCCGACGAATTGCGGAAGCGGGGCACCGCCCGAAACGCAGAGCTGGACTCTGCCGCCCAGGCCCTCTCGAACCTTGGAAAGCACCAGTTTGTCGGCCAGCTTGTAGGCCAGGCCTCCGGGTCTACGTCCGGCCAGCCTTTCGGGATAGGCCTTCTTGCCCTGGTTGAGGGCCCAGTTGAACAGAGCTTGACGGACTGCGGGCGCCTCGGCGACCTTGCCCTGGATCCTGTCGTGGATCTTCTCGAAGAGCCGGGGCACGCTGGCGAAGACCGTCGGTTTGATCTCGGCCAACAGATCGGCCACGTGATGCACTGAGCAATAGGCCTTGGGGATCGCGACGTACATGTAGAGATAACCCAGCATTCGTTCGAAGACGTGGCACAGGGGTAGGAACTCCAGTGCGAAGTCTTCGTCGGAGCGAATCAGGGCTCGAGTGGATGAGGGGAGAACATTCTCCACCAGATTGGCGTGGGTCAACTCCACACCCTTGGGATTGCCCGTCGTTCCAGAGGTGTAGATCAAGGTCAGCGTGTCTTCCGGTTTGACCTTCGCTGCCCACTCCCAGAAGAGGTCGCCGGCGTTATCGGAGTCGCCGCTGTCGATGATCTCTTCAATGGTCAAGACGCCCTCGGCCGTCTCCCCTTCAATCTGGATCAGGGTCTCGAGATCCGGGCACTGGTCCTTGATCTTCAGGAACTTGGCCATCTGTTCGGAGTTCTCTGCGATTACGATCTTCGCACCGGAATCCTGTGCCTGGTAGGCGATCTGCTCAGGGGTCAGTGTTCCGTAGATCGGGACGTCTATGGCGCCGTGGACAATGGTCGCCAGGTCAACCATGTGCCACTCGGGTCTGTTGTCCATGAGCAGCATCAGGCGGTCACCACGCTTCAGTCCCAGCTTTCCAAGCCCCACTGCGAGGAACGAGGTGCGTTCAAAGAACTCCTCGGTCGAAAAGACACGTTTGCCACCGGGAAAATAGTGAAAATAGTGTTCTTCTCGTGGTTCTTCGGTTTCACGGCGGTAGATGTCGAGGACGTTTCTGACGGTCATTCGGCGGCTCCTTCGTGGAATTCACACGGTACGATTCCCTGACAGAGCATCTTCAAGAGAGGGGTCTGGTGGCGGACGAGATCCTCCGAAGGATCGACGAGCAGCCAACGATTCACCAATTCATCCACCGCCCCAAAGATCATGTTGGTGGCAAGACCGGCATTGATGTCCCGGCGGAACCTTCCCAACTCCTGCCCCTCCTCGACGATTTCTTTCAGTAGGCTCAAATACTCGCCGAGTTTACCACGAGCAAGGAGGCCCATGAATCGTCGCGAATGACGTGTTTCGATCTGTAGAACGTGTGCCAACGCTCGGTCCCGCCCCAGAGTCTCGAGGTGGAGGCGTATCATGATCTTGAGTTTGGCGAACGGGTCTTCGAGCTTTTCCACCTCCGTTTTCAGTTGATCGATGAATCGCGACAGCACATCATCGAACACCGACAAGAGGAGATGCTCTTTTCCGTCGAAATACAGGTAAAGGGTACCGTCAGCCACCTCGGCTTCTTTGGCGACATCCGTCATCCGTGCCGAGTAGTAGCCGTCGCGCGCGAAAACCTCGATGGCTGCGCGAAGAATGCGTCTCCGTTTTACCTCGCGAGCAGACAACTCTCGTGCGGTTTTGCTCTCTGGCATTGCGCCTCCAGTGAATGAACGCTCATTCATAATTTCGCACCGTGGCCGATGTGTCAAGGGGAAAGACTGAAGAGTGAAGAGTGAAGAGTGAGAGTATAAGAGTTTAAGAGTGTCAAAGTGTAAGAGTCCAGGATAGACAGGGTCGAACGGGTCGAAAAGGTCACAGCGGAAGATGACAGTTCGTCAAGGCCCATTCTACGAGCGTCCCCGGCCCCTCCCGACCCCTTTAACTCTTTAACTCTTTAACTCTTGAACTCTTGAACCCGTGTTTCCTTTGACCTCTTCGGCTCCTTTGACCCCTTCGACCTTTTGACCCTTCGACTCCTTGCCCTGTTTTCCTTGTCTCCTTGCTATGATCTCCCCAACAGGGGGAGCCCATTATGGAAAGAGATCGATCCGACGCCCGGTCCAAACGCCTTGAGGTGTTTGAAAGCTATCGTGAACTGTTCGCCAGTGCGCCGATCAGGCTGATGAGCCGGACGGCCAGCACGATGCAGTCTCTCGGCTACGACGATCTGGCCACTGCCATCGGTGACCTGGATTGGAGAACGGTTCCGGCCGACGATCCGGAGGACCCGAACCTCCGTCAGGACTGGGGTTCCCTGTTGAGTACTTCCTTCGAGCACATGGGCGGTTGGCTCTGCCAGTTGTCCCCTCACCCGATGGGTTACAACCTGGACTCTCTGGGTTATGCCACGGTCGTCAGGGGCTGGTCCGAGATGTGGTCCCACCAATTGGGTCTTCGGTTTGAGAACGTCGCGCGGGCGACGCCGCAGATCTTCGTCTTTCACGGTGGCAACCAGGCCCTCCAGGCGGCTTTCCTCGGGGTTTCCGAGGCCAGGAGGGACCGGGTCGGCACGGCGGAGGCGGCGACCGTTCTCGTTCCGATCCCGACCTTTCCATGTCCACTGGATCAGATGGCCCTTCAGGGGATGAAGGTGCATTTGCTTGCGCCGCAAGATCGGGGCATGGATCCTGATGCTGCAGACGTGGCCGGTGTTCCCGAGGGGACCGAGATCGACGGGGTCTACCTGATGCCGGTCAACAACCCGACGGGGCGAACGCTGGAACCGGCGAGGCTCAAAGCCTTCGTTGGGGCTGTGCTCGATCGATGGCCTCATGCGGCGATCATCCTGGATTCCGTCTATGTCCGGCTGCATCCCCGCGACCGGGAACTGGTGGCGTGGTACGAGGAGGATCCACGCTTCGCCGACGCCGTCATTTTCATCGATTCTCTGTCCAAAACCCACGGTGTCACCGGCCTGAGAGCCGGCGCACTCCTGACCCGGTCGGCCCGGTTGGCCGGCGGCATTATCCGGTACGCGCAGAACATCATGGCCGGGCCTTCGAATGCGATGCAGGCCGTGATGCTCTCCTTGATAGCTCCCTTCGTCACCGGTGACCGGGAATTGGCCGAGCAGCGTATCCGGCTGCAGCTTCGAATAGGTCGGCACCTGCAACGCCGGAGACGGCTGCTGCTTCGTCGGGCCTTCATGCGCTACCCCAACCTCTTGGACCACGATCAACCACTCCTGCCCGATCCAACCGGTTTCGACTGGGAGGGCTCAATGTACGCCGACCTTCGCTTGTCGGACACCTGTGCCAAGGTCGCCGACGAAGCCGGGGTCTCTCCGACTGTCGGCTTCTACCTCGAGACCGGCATCGCCGGCGTGCCTCTGGAGGCTTTTTGTTCCAATCCCAACCTCAAGCGCCACGGGCTGATCGTCAACGACGATGATGCGGGCCTCGCGAGGTTTCAGGAAGACGCCAAGCGTTTCGTCCGCCTTTCTTTCGGTATGACGCCGCCGCCGAGGGAGTAGGCGTGAAGGTTAGAAGTCAGAAGTTAGAGGGTTGACCGTCTTCATCCTTCATCCTTTTCCATAACCACCCGACTGACAACCAACGCGGCTGCGGTGGCGAGGACGAAGGCGGGCACGAGTTCGTAGAGGTTGTGCATCCCCCAGTGTTGCACCAGCCACCAGGCGGCCAGAGTGACGAGGCATGCGGTCAGGACCGCCGCCGAGTGGCCCGCATCAAAGGCCTGAGCTGCTCGCCCGAGGAGGAGGATCACCGCCGCGACCACGAGGGTCATCCACCACAGCCTCCCGAAGAGGAGCGGGCCGATCGAGGTCGGGTCCGTTATGTTCTTGATGCCCAGCTTCCAGATGATGGTGACGCCGGTTCCGGTCAGCATGCAGGCCATCGCGCCGTACCGGTTGATCAGGCGGGGACGGAGGGCCATCAGGGTCAGGGGAGCAAAGCTGGCCCCCAGGCCGGACCAGGCAAAGAGAACGAACCAGAAGACGGCGGACTCGCCCCGCAGGGCGACCAGGATGCCCAACAACCCGATGAAGGCCACGGTCAGACGACCGAAAAACAGACTCCGACGGTCATCTTTGGCCTTGCCGAAGGTCTGTTCGACAAGGTCGTAAGACACGGCCGAAGCCGCGACCAGGAGTTGCGAAGAAACGGTTGAGAGGATGGCGGAAATAACCGCCGCCAACAACAACCCAGCGAGTACGGGATGGAGTAGTTCAAGAGAAAGAGCAATAAGAGCGCGCTCTCCATCGACCAGATTCGGCAGCATGACCCGGCCGACGAGGCCCGCAAGGCCGGCGCCGTAAAAGACGGTGACACCCCAGAGCATGGCGATGACCCGGAGGCGTCGCACCTCGATTTCGTTGCGAGCAGCCATGTAGCGGGTCACCACGTGAGGCATGCCGGGATAGCCGAGCCCGATACCGAGTTCGCCGATGATGAAGCCCCACAGAGCCGGTCCGATTCGCCCCCCGTCTGCGGTGAGCAAGGCAGGATCAATATGCCCGAGCCCGGCAAAAAGTGCGCCAAATCCGCCGAGAGTAAATACTGCGTACAGCGGAAGTAACACTATGCCGAACGCAACAAGCAGCCCCTGGAAGAGATCGGTCCACGCAACCGCCCGAAAGCCGCCGAGCAGGGTCACGACGGTGATGACCGCGGCCCCGATGACGACCCCCCAGAAGTAGCCACCCTCGCCGAGACCGAGAGTGGTGGAAAAGGCCTTCCCGGCCGCGGTCATCTGAGAGGCAACATAGACCATCATGCATAACAGCGTGATGGTTGTGGCGGTCATGCGCAGGACGTTTTGCGGGTCTCCCCAACGCCTGGTGATGACGTCCGTGAGAGTCATGGAACCCTGGTCGGCCGAAAGTCGTCGCAGCCTGGGAGCAACGACGTAGACATTCACGAGATAGCCGAGCAGGCAGCCTGGTGCGAACCACAGGCCTGACACACCGTAGGCATATGTCATACCGACAGCGCCGAGGGTCACCCATCCGCTCTCGGAACTGGCCGTTGAAGAAATTCCGGCGGTCCAGGCGCCGAGGGATCTTCCCGCGAGGTGAAAATCCTCGCCGCCATGGGTGCGACGACTCGCGACCCAACCGATGATCAGCAGAATTCCGAGGTAGGCGAACATGACTCCACCGATCGTCATCGTGGTTCCTGTCAAGGTCATTCGTGACCTCCATTTCTCCGGTTTTCGAAGATCGCCCAACCAACGACGAAGAGAATCAACGACAAAGGAAAGACCCAAAACAAGAGATGTCCGCCAAGACTGAGGTGTTGCTGCATGAAAACTCCCTTCTGGGATTTTAGCCTGATCCTCTCAGCAGTGTCCGGCTGTCATGCTCCGCCTGCAGCAGACAGCTGGTGAGAAGCGCGGGTTAGGTTACACTCAATGGCTGAAGCGGAGGGTTGACGATGAGACGAATCATGATGGTGTTCTTGGTGTTTACGGCTGTGGTCGTTGTTGGGCAGGCGGGAGATGATTCTGTCTTTCACGTGATGATCGTCAACGACGACGGAGTCGATGCACCGGGCATCGCCGCACTCGCGGCGGTTTTTGCCGCCGATCCCTCATACCGGGTCACCGTTGTCGCGCCGACCGACCATCAGAGCGGCAAGGGGAGTGCTCTGACGATTTTTGGAGAAATCCCACTTCGGCCACACGCGCCGTTGGCCGGCGCCCCGACCTGGTCGGTCGATGCAACCCCAGCCACGACCACGAGGATTGGTCTTTCATTTACGCTTGCCGACGACCCGCCGGATCTAGTTGTGTCGGGCATCAACAAGGGTGAGAACGTAGGCCGGATCGCATGGTATTCGGGCACCGTCGGCGCCGCCCGCGAGGCCGTTCTCGCCGGTTCGACGGCAGTGGCTTTTTCGTTAAAGCTCAACTGGGCCGACCCGAAGCCCGACTTCGAAGATGCGGCCCTTTGGGCGAAGCCCGTCGTGGATTTCATTCGAAAGAATCCTCTTCCTGAAGGTACGTACCTCAACGTCAACATCCCGAGTGAGCCTGCGTCGATTCGAGGCTATCGCGTGTGTCGCATGGGTCTTGAGGCGCCTCAGGTTGCGGGGTTCGAGGTCCAACGAGAGGAAGACGGAGTGCGCTTCCTGAAGAGCCTGTGGGCGCCGGCCCTGAGTACTACGGCGGGTAGTGACACCGCAGCCCTGCATCAGGGTTGGGTGACGGTGGTACCGCTCGGCCTTGATTCGACGGCTTATCACGTTCTGCCCGAGTTGTGGGTATTGTGGCAGGATGAGGCGCTGCAGAAGGTTCAAGGAACGCGGGTTGAATAGATCGACAGTGTCTTTCGGGTGCTAGAGGCTCTTTTTGGTTGGGTTCTTGGTCTGTACATCGACTACTGCTCCTCGAATTCGCCTTAAATACCCCTTCGTATCCCCCGAAATCCATCCACCTTCCATGCAACATACGCTCCCAGCCAACTGAATCTTGCCGGTTGGATTGACAGCAGGGCCAACGAACCCTAGAGTTATGCGTCGCACGAGGACCGATTGGGCCTCGTGATCGGAGGATTACATGGCCCGTCGTATCACCCGCAAGCAGCTGAAACAAGATGAGTTCGTTTCGACCATGGATCAGCTGATCCGCAAATTCAGAGATTATTGGAAGCCCGCCGCGGCAGGCCTCGGCGCCGTTCTGGTGATTGTGTTCTTCTGGTGGGTGGCGGTCGAGTGGTCGGAAAGGCAAACTGAAGAGGCCTCGGCTCTGTTGCAAAAAGCAGTGACTGCATATAACGAAGCCGCTGCGCTGGATCCGGTGGGTGACCTTACTGAAGCCGAGAGCGGCTTTGCCGATGTGATCAAGCAGTACGGCCGGACAACGCAGGGTGACGTTGCGCGGATGTATGAGGCACGAATTGCTCTGGGGCGCGGAGAGATCGAGGAAGCTCGAACGGCTCTGATCAAGCTCGTGGACCGTCATAAGGGTGACGCTCTCGGTCGCCTGGCCGCCTTGGATATGGTGCGTCTGCGGGTAGCTTCCGGCCAAGGCGCCGAAGTGGCCAAAGAACTCGAGGCCATGGTGGTCGGGAGAAATTCCCAGTTGCCTCGGGATGCGGCCCTCTACGAGTTGGGCGAGGTCTTCATCGAAGAGAAGAACGCTGACCAGGCCAAGGAGTACTTCCAGAAACTTGTTGACGAGTTTCCGGAGTCACCCTATGTCGCGAAGGCTCGCCAGAGGCTGACTGAACTCGGGTAGCGGCCCAAGAGCTAAAAGCCGAACAATGTCCTTTTCCGAGACCATTGCCCGCAAACGTGACGGCGGGAGGTTGAGCCGCGCTGAGGTCGCCCATTTTGTGAGTGGCGCCGGGACCGGCGACCTGCCTCCGGAACAATTGGCGGCCATGCTGATGGCGATTTTTCTCGTCGGCATGGATAAAGAGGAAAGCCTCGCTCTGACCGAAGAAATGCTCCACTCGGGTGAGATGTGGAACCTTCGAGATGAGGTGCCCGAAGCCGTCGACAAGCACTCCACGGGAGGTGTCGGCGACACTGTTTCTCTCGTTTTTGCTCCGCTCATGGCCGCAGTCGGCGTGCCGGCGGCAATGATGGCCGGTCGTGGCCTCGGGCATTCCCAGGGGACCCTCGACAAGCTCGAGGCAATTCCCGGCTTTCAGGTGAACTGGGATCGCAGGGGTATGCTCGCCTTGCTCCAAAGCTGTGGCGCCGCCGTCGTGGCTCAGACCGACGACATCGCGCCGGCCGACCGCACTCTCTATTCCCTTCGCGATATCACGGCAACCGTGCCGTCTCTGCCGCTGATCGTTGGTTCGATCATGTCAAAGAAACTTGCTCTGGGCGCCGGGACCCTGATCCTGGACGTCAAGTGCGGCTCCGGGGCCTTCAGGAAGACCCTGCCCGAGGCGTTGGAACTGGCCGAAGCCCTACGGTCGGTTGCCCGGAGCGCGGGAGTTGCCTGCGAAGCACTGATCACCGAGATGGATCAACCGCTTGGGCCCGCCCTGGGCACCGCGTGCGAAGTTCGGCAGGCCGTCGAAATCTTCGAGGGTCGCGGTTCGGCGCCGTTGCGCGAAGTGAGTGTTCGGCTGGCGGAAGAAGCCCTGGTGTTGCGAGGACGGCCACGGCTTGAGGCCCGAGCCGCCTTGGAGAAGGCACTGGATGACGGATCGGCGGGAGCAGCCTGGGAGGCATTCGTTCGAGCCCACGGTGGCGATCCGGACCCCGCCCTGTTGGCCGAGCCGAGGAGGATCCTCGAGATTGGCGCAGAGATCTCCGGTGTGGTTGCAGCTATGGATGGCGAGGCTCTCGGCCGGGCCGCAGTCGAGGTGGGCGCCGGGCGAAGGCGCATGGACGAGGCGCTTGACCACGGTGCGGGCATTGAAATTGCCGTTCGTCTCGGCGATCGGGTTGAAAAAGGGCAGGCACTGGCACGAGTACTCGTAGGTGAGCGAGAGATCGACCGGGCTGCGGTAGTCCGCAAGGTGAGCGAAGCTCTGGTTGTGGGTGACCTTCCGATTGAGGTGCCGCCCCTGGTGTACGGTACCCCGGAGGATCTGTTCGGCGGCACGGCGACGGCTGAGAGCTGAACCTCTTGCAAAATTCGTGAATAGCCACAAAAAGGCACAAAGAGGCGTGAAGATAGGGTCAAAAAGGTCAAAGGGGTCAAAGAGGTCGTAGGGGCAACCCTGTGTGGTTGCCCATCCCCCGCTAGAGATCCGGCGTCCGATTTGTGCTACCTTCCGGTACCGGAGGCGAAATGAGTGAAACGAAACGTGCGTTGGTGACAGGTGGCGCCGGCTTTTTGGGATCGCATCTGTGCGAGCGTTTGCTCGATGAGGGCATCGAAGTCGTTTGCATGGACAATCTCATCACCGGTTCGGTGGAGAATATCGAGCACCTCTATGGTCGTGATGGTTTCATCTTCGTCAAATACGACGTCACCAACTTTATCGACGTTCCGGGCCGCTTGGATTACATTCTCCATTTCGCGTCGCCGGCATCGCCGATCGACTACCTCAAACTTCCGATCCAGACCTTGAAGGTCGGTTCTCTGGGGACCCACAAAGCCCTCGGGCTGGCCAAGGCCAAGGGGGCACGCTTTCTTCTGGCCTCCACCTCCGAGACCTACGGTGACCCCCTGGTCCATCCCCAGCCGGAGAGTTATTGGGGCAATGTCAATCCGGTTGGTCCACGGGGTGTGTATGACGAGGCAAAACGCTTTGCCGAGGCTCTTACCATGGCCTATCACCGTCATCACGGTATCGACACTCGTATCGTTCGCATCTTCAATACCTACGGGCCGCGCATGCGGGCCGGAGATGGACGGGTTGTTCCTGCCTTTATCAACCAAGCCCTGCAGAATCAGCCTTTGACCTGCTTCGGTGATGGTTCTCAGACGCGTTCCTTCTGCTACGTCGATGATTTGATCGAGGGCATCTTCCGTCTCCTCCAATCAGATCAGGTGGAGCCCGTGAATATCGGGAACCCGGCGGAGATGACGGTGCTGCAGTTCGGCCGGGAGATCATTCGGATCACCGAATCGGCTTCTGATATTGTTTTCCAGGAACTGCCGGAAGACGACCCCAAAGTTCGTCAGCCCGACATCACCAAAGCGCGCGAGATCCTGAATTGGGCGCCGACCGTTTCGCTCGAGGACGGCCTGCGCAGCACAATCGAGTATTTCTCAACACGTCTCGTGTGAATCGAGATCGAAACCAATGAAGTGGGACAGAAAACAAGTCTATATCGCGTCTTTGTATCGATTTAACATGACTGAGATGATACACTCTCTGTGTAATAAGGGAAGTTTAGCCCGACCTTTTCACCGTATTTTGTTGCGGGACCGTAAAGTGGTGCGCAGCGTGGGTTTTTGAGTGATGAGGCGACGAGTCGTACCCGACGGCACGTCGCAGAGGCGATAAGCGATAAGGGCCGTGCGGTGTGCCATATCTGCGGTCGCAGCAGAAAGCCGGTGAGAAGGTCGAATTAGGGGTGGCAATACTCGAGGGTGCTTGTCACCATTAATGCGGGTAAAGTCTCATGGAAGCCAAGGGAGTTGAAAATGAGATTCATAGCCTATCTCGGTGTTTGTCTTTTCCTAATGGTGAATGTTCCTGTAACTGTCCATGCGACGGTCTGCGCCAGTGACGCGGCTCCTGGGTCCTCATTGGTTTTCCCGTTCATTGTTTTTGACTACAGTGGGGCCACCACGTTCAAGAACACGGTCATTGGCATCACCAATACCGGCGCGGAGGCGCAGATTGTGCACATCGTGTTGTGGACCGATACCGGTACTCCAATCCTCAACTTCAATATCGTACTTTCCGGGTATGACGTCGAGTCTTTTGACATTGGTGACATGCTGGTCAGCGGGATCCTGCCCGTGACCGGCACCTCGGGCGCGCTGGAAATCACCGGAGACGTTTTCCCCAGGGGGCCTGTAATTCCCGCCACCGGTCTGGACGAGCCCGATTCGACGGTCACAGTCCTCGATCGTTGTAATGAAGCGGACCACATAGGGTATCCGGCCTATGATCCGATAACTCAGCCGGTTCTGGAGCTTTTCCAGATATGGTTGCAGCGTTCCCAGACTGAGGATCGCTACCATCAGTTGTGCACCGGGGGCATTTATAGTCTCGGAGACTGGTTCGAAGGTCGTACGACGGCTGACCCGACCTGGATGTGGATGACCGCTGATGTGGTGTGGACATGCAACCGTATGTTCCCGGACCAGGCCCAATATTGGCAGGATGGTCCGAGTCAGAATCCAGCTTTTTCGGAAAATGGGGCCCAGCGGATGGTTGCGAACGTGTTGATGGGTGATGTTCAATGGTTTGATCTCGAATCGGGGTGGCACGAGTCCGGTCTGGCGATCCATCTCGAGGCTGATTCGACGTTGGGAGACAGCAGCATCAACAGTCCGGTCTTGAATCCTACGACCGGAATGCCTCAGAGCTTTTACCACGCCCTGTCATCGCCGAACGGCTCGTCGGACCTGAGGGAGCCGCTGCCGACTGCGTGGGCCTTTCGTTACGTTAGTGGAATAGATGATGGAACGACTTGGATGCGCGTGTTCAAGGCGCCGACTCTGACACCTGATCACACCTTCCCGGACGCGGACGTAGGTGGCGATCTTTATGCCAATGACTGCGGTATCGCCTACACCTACTATGCATGGGATGATGACGAGAACGTCACGACCGGGGGGACCCAGATCGAACCGAATATCCTCCCCCTCTACACTCAGGAGGTTGACGTCGGCGATTTCTATCTTCCGGACAGCTCCGGATGGCTCCAGTTCCAGTGGCCTCGTACCAATACCGATTTATGGGACCTCTACCAGACCTGGGTCGAGGTCAGGACCGAATTCTCCACGATTGGTCTGGGCGCAGCACTTCGTCCAGCCGTACCGGTGGCTAACTTCAACTGTGATCGCGGTCCTATTGCGATCAGCGGTTTCGAACTCGGTAATACCTCCGGTTGGTCCCAATCAGTACCTTGACCTCGAGGTCCGGCCGAAAACCCCTCGCGAAGCGAAATTATGAGGAGGTGCGAGATGTGCTTCCGGAATGCGGTTGCCCTATGCTTTGGAGCACGATTGCCCGGCCCGCATTCTCGTGCGCTGAATTTTGCAGGCACCCGAGCTGACAGGTCGCGGCTCTAACCCGACCTTCTCACCAGTGATCTGTTACGGCCGCCGATGCACAGCACCCAGCGGCACTTTCTCACCTCGGGATGCTCAACGGACTGTCAAGTACAAGCCGCGCCCCTCGGATCGAAAACTCCACTGGGCACAGCACCTCGACGCTCTCGCGACGAAAACCGGTGAGAAGGTCGGGCTACCGGGTCAGGGCAACAACGCCGCCTCCAACACATCGTCCGCCGTTGCGACGAAATGGATGTGGGCTTTGCGTCGTGCCGACAGGGGCAGGTCGGCGAGGTCTCGTTCGTTGTGGCGAGGCAGGAGGATCTCGGTGATTCCCGATCGCAGGGCGGCCAGGACCTTTTCTTTGACTCCACCGATCGGCAGAACTTCGCCCCTCAGGGTGATCTCACCGGTCATGGCAAGGTCATGGCGAACCGCTCTCCCTGAAGCCACCGACAAAATAGCGGTGAGCAGGGTGATCCCGGCTGAGGGCCCGTCTTTGGGTACGCCGCCCTCGGGTACGTGGAGGTGGATGTCATGGGTCATGAACCATGCCGGGTCGATATTCAGAGCCTCGGCGTGAGCGCGCGCTCGTGAGAGGGCCGCTGCCGCTGATTCCTGCATTACTTCGCCGAGAGAGCCCGTCAGTTTAAGTTGCCCTTTGCCCGATAGAGCCAGGGCCTCGACCAGAAGAACATCGCCGCCGGCCGCCGTATAAGCGAGGCCCGTGGAGACTCCTACGCGCGGTTCGGACAGGCGCGACTCGGCGAGGAAAATCCGGGGCCCGAGCAGACGCTCCACGAGGGCCGGGGAGATTCGCCGCCTACGGCTCTCTCCAGAGGCGACCTTCACCGCCATCTTGCGGCACACGGCGCCGATCTGCCTCTGTAGATTTCGTACACCGGCTTCGCGGGTGTAGCCCGCCACCAGCAGGCGGAGTGAGGCATCGGTGAATGTCAATTGATCAGGTGAGAGGCCGCTGTCGTCGAGACTCTGGGGCACCAGGTGTCGTTGGGCAATGGCGAGTTTCTCCTCTTCGGTGTAACCGGAAAGGCGAATGACCTCCATACGGTCGAGGAAGGCCGGTTGGATCGTGTCCTCGACATTGGCGGTAGCAATGAAGAGTACTCGGGAAAGGTCCACGTCGATCCCGAGGTAGTGATCGCGAAAGGCGTGGTTCTGCTCAGGATCGAGCACCTCGAGCAGGGCTGACGAAGGGTCGCCGCGCCCGTCGGCGCCGAGTTTGTCCACCTCGTCCAACATGAAGACAGGGTTGGAGGTCCCGGCTTGTGACAGGGCTTGAATGATCCGACCTGGTAGGGCGCCGACATAGGTTCGCCGGTGTCCCCGAATTTCGGCCTCGTCGCGAATACCTCCCAGTGAGTTGCGCGCGAATTGCCGACCAAGAGCGCGAGCAATCGAACGGCCGAGAGAGGTCTTACCGACCCCGGGCGGGCCGACAAAACACAGAATCGGGCTGTGCCCGTCGGGTTTGAGGCGTTTCACGGCAAGAATTTCGATGATTCTCTCTTTGATCTTTTCAAGACCGAAGTGATCCTGATCGAGGACCTGGCGTGCCTTCTCAAGGTCAAGGTCGTCGCTGCTGATCTTCGACCACGGAAGTCCGACCATCCAGTCCAGCCAGGTTCGGATGACCGATGATTCTGCGCTGTCCGGATGCATCGTGGTCAGCCGGCGAAGTTGTTTGTCGACTTCCTCTCGGGCTACCTCGTCAAGGCCCGCCTCATCGGCTCGTTTTCGGAGGTTGTCGATCTCCTGGTCGAGGTCATCGATCTCGCCGAGTTCCTTCTGGATGGTTCGCAACTGCTGCCGAAGAAAGAATTCCTTCTGATTGCGGTCCATGTCCCCGCGCACCTTGGAGGAGATCTCATGCTGCATCTCGAGAAGGGCATTCTCGCGTTCGACCAGGCGGTGGACCAGTTCCAGGCGCGGCTCGCCTTCGAGGGCTTCGAGAACGCTCTGTGCGTCCTCGAGCTTGAGTCCGAGGTTCGCAGTTACGAGGTCGGCGAGACGCAATGGATCATTGAGGCTTGCGGCGACCAGCATGACCTCTGGTGAGATCTGGCGGCCGAGGGTGACGGCCTTTTCCATGCCCTCCCGAATGGACCGAGAGAGAACTTCGAGGTGATCCGGAACCGGGTCGAGGGAAGGTTCGGCAAGGGCCGAAATTCGTACCTCGAGATGGGGTTCGGTATGAGTGATGTAATCAACGTGGGCGCGTGCCAACCCCTGGACAAGGACTCGTAAATCGCCGTCGGGAAGTTTAACCATGCGCATGATCTGACCGACGCAACCGACATCGTAGAGATCGTCTTGACCGGGATTCTCAAGACTGCCGTCACGCTGGGCGAGGAGAAGGACCTGGCGATTGCCGGCGAGGGCCTTGTTGATCGCCTCGAGGGAGGATGCTCGCCCCACCGCCAGGGGAACGATCGTGAACGGAAGCAACACCATGTCGCGCAGGGCGACGGCGGGAAGGATATCCGGAATTCGGATCGGCTCTGAGGAGTCGAAGTCGATTGATTCAGGAACGTCGATCACCTGAAATGCTCCCATCCGGTTCTTCTCGTCGGTTCAGGAGGAGCCTGAGTTCCTCCATGAATTGGTTGATGTCTTCAAAGCGTCGGTAAACGCTGGCAAAGCGAACGTAGGCCACCTGATCCAATCTGCGAAGTTCGGAAATGACCACGCTGCCGATCTCTTCAGATGAGATCTCCCGGACCTCACGAGCAGCAATGACCGATTCCACCTGATCGACGACGCTCACTAATTCGGCTCTCGGCACAGGGCGTTTTTCACAGGCCCGCAACAGACCGTTGAGAAGTTTTTCACGGTCGAAACGCTCCCGTTGACCGTCCCTCTTCACCACCGTCAGCGGTACTTCATCGACCCTCTCATAGGTGGTGAACCGGCGTTCGCATGCGGCGCACTCTCGTCGTCGACGAATCTCTTGTCCCTCACGGACGTCGCGCGAGTCCACCACCCGGTTCTCCACGTCACCGCAAAAGGGGCACTTCATGATTTGGCCCCCACAGTTTTCAAAGAGAGTCCGAAAACCGGTATGCAGATCAATCCGATCACCGTGATGGGGACAAAGCAGATGGCGTGATGTCCGATCGCCAGGCCGGCGGCGGTATTGGGGTCGATCGCAAAGAACGCGGTCAAGCCGAGTTGAATCATGGCATGAAACCCCCCGATCCCTCCGGGGGTGGGGATGAGCATACCGATGATCGTAAGGGCGACCAGAAGGAAGGCGGCGCGGAAGGGCAGGTCAATACCGAAGGCCATGAGAGAGAAGTGAATCTGGCAAAAAATGACGCCCCATATCACCATTGAGGTACCCAGCGTGAGCACGAGGTCACGTGGTCGCTGGATCACGCGAAGGCCGTCGAGAAAATGGTCGAAGAACGAGTTCAAAGGGTCTTTCCAGGCAGGTCGAAAACGGCTGATCGGGCCGGTCACCAGGCTGACGAATCGGTTCTGGTAACGAAAGAGGACGAACAGGAATGCGGTGCCGGCAAACAGTCCGGCGCCCACGACCCAGCCTGAGAGTCTCAGTAAATTGAGCTGCCGGCTTGCGTCGGCGGTGAGATAAGCCATCGGCGGAGGCCATGCGAGGAAGACGAGGAGGAAGAAAACGACGGTCCAGAGGTCGAAGAGACGTTCGGTGAGAATCGAAGCCAGAGTTGCCGAGGTAGGGATTTTGTCGCGCCGAGAGAGCAAGACCGGGCGCAGGATATCGCCCATGCGGGCCGGTAGAAGGGCGATTCCGGCGTAGCCGACCGCGGTGGCCAGGACCGCGCTGGAGTGGCGGACATGCCCGGCTGGGCGAAGAATCTGTTGCCAACGAACGACGCGCAACCAATACGAAAGCAGGGTTGCCAGAATGGATGCGACAACCCAGTTCACATCGGCACGGGCCAGGGTGCGTGCCATTTCCTTGAGGTCAACATTCCACAGGAACAAGAGCATCAACCCTGTGGCGAGGGCGAGAGAAAGGACGATCCGCAGAGCACGTCGAGCCATGACCGGGGAGCATAACACCAAATCGTGGGTTATCCTGGCCTGAGATGAGCAATTGTCTCGAGTTGAATCACTCATCTCAGGCCATTTGCTGGAGGGTCAAGTGAATAGAATTGCCGTTATGTCCCACACGCTGTGCGACCTTCATCAGCCGGGCCTCGGTCATCCGGAGAATCCGGCCCGGGTGAAGGTGATCCTGGACAGTCTGGCGACCCTTGGGGGCGAGGTCGTCGATATACAGGACGAGATTCTCCTGTCGTCTGAGGGCGATGTTCTCGGGGCGCTGAAGTGGATTCATGATCCGGCGTACATCGAAAGGGTTCGTTCCCTCTGCAAAGAGGCGCCGACCCATGTCGATACTACCGATTGTTTGGTCTGCTCGGCTTCATGGGATGCGTTGGTGGCCTCTGCAGGCCTGTCCCTGAGGGCAGCCCTCGATCTCGCTGGTGGGAAATTCAGACGAGCCTTCGTAGTGGCTCGGCCGCCATCACACCATGCCGAGAAGGACCGGGCTCGCGGCTACTGCTTTTTCAATGGGGTCGCCCTGGCGGCGGAGGTACTGGCGCGCGCTTCAGGCGGCCCGGTTGTGGTCGTCGATATTGATGCCCATCATGGCAACGGAACCCAGCGTCATTTTTGGGAGCGCGCTGATATCGGTTACATTTCTGTGCACGAATATCCGGCTTTCCCCGGCAGTGGTGGGGCCGACGAGGTGGGAGATGGACCGGGGCGGAACACAACGCGCAATGTGCCGTTGGCCGCAGGGGCGGACGACGCCATCGTCGCCTCTGCACTAGAAGGGGCTCTCGAGGATGTAGTTTCCAGGTTGCGGCCGGTTGCGTTGGTCGTGAGTGCCGGGTTTGCAGGACATCGGGATGATCCGGTGAGCGGCCTGAAAATGACAGAGGTCGGCTTCAGCCGCATGACCCGGGCCATCGTACAGGCTTCCGAAGCCTGGTCGGATGGACGGGTACTGTCCATCCTCGAGGGAGGGTATGAGCCGAAGTCTCTTGCTGCATCAGCGAGAGCCCACGTTGAAGCACTGGCTCAGCAGGGCACGGTCGTTAATTAGAATCTCGTCCTCCAGCCTTCCGTAGTGTTCTATGACGTGCATGTTGATGATGGTGG
>JAIOSJ010000258.1 GCA_021107705.1 Thermoanaerobaculales bacterium
CAGGACGACGGCGCCGCCGGCTCGCTCAAAGGACCGAGCGTTGAATTCCTGGTGGTTGCCGGCGGCAGCCGCGAAGGGGATCAAGAGCCCGCAGCGACCTGTGGCCGCCAACTCGCTCACGGTGAGGGCGCCGGAACGAGCGACCACGAGGTCGGCCTCGCCCAAGGCTTCCCAGGGTTCCGTGAGGAATGCCTCGACTCGGGCCTGGACTCCCAGGTCTGCATAGGCGGTTTTGACAACCTCGATCCACCGTTTCCCGGCCTGATGACGCACCTGAACCTTGGATCCGCGTTCGTGTAGAGCAGCGATGGCCCTGGGTATTGACCGGTTGAGGAAGAGGGATCCCTGGCTGCCACCAAGGACCAACAGGTGTGGTTCGTCATGCTTTCCGAGGTCGCCGATTCTGAAGAACTGATCTCTCACCGGGTTTCCGGTCCAGATCGCAGGCTGAGATGGGAAGTGCGCGACAGCGTCCGAAAATCCACAGCACACCAGATCGGCCCAAGGAGAAAGGACCTTGTTTGTCCATCCGGGAACGGAATTCTGTTCCTGGAGCATCCACGGTAGGCCCAGAAGTCCGGCCGCCATGACACCGGCTGCCGAGGCATAACCCCCAACCCCAAGTAGGGCCTCAGGCTGGAGGTGGAGAATCAGTCGTACCGCGGTGGCAACCGCCGTTGGAAGTTGACTGATGGCCCGAAGGGCGGCCGAAGGACTGCGGGCGTGCATGCCCTCGATCTCGACCATGGTGAGGGGAATCCCCCGGTCGGTCACCAGTTCCTTTTCGAGGCCGCGGCGAGCGCCGAGCCAATGAACCTCAATGCTGCGTCGGGCGAGTTCCTCGGCCACCGCCAGGCCTGGGAAGATATGGCCTCCGGTGCCGCCGCCGGCGATCAGTACTCGACGGCTCATGACCGGACACCCCGCGAAAGGTTGAGAAGCAGGCCCATCGCCATCAAAGTCACGAAGAGGTCGGTCTTGCCATAGCTCACGAGAGGGAAGGGAATGCCTTTCGGCGGCGCCAGGCGTAGGCAGACCAGAATGTGGAGGAGAGACTGCGCCGCAAAGGTGAAGGTGAGGCCGAAACCGAGCAGAGAGCGGGCCGAGTCGGTCTGTCTTCCCGACAGCCGAATGCCTCGCCAGGTGATGACCGATACCAGGGAGAGCAACACCAGCAGCCCTACCAGACCGAGTTCTTCCGCGGTGCTGGCCAGAACGAAATCCGTGTGTGGTTCGGGTAGGAAGAAGAATTTCTGTAGGCCGGCGCCGTACCCGCGTCCCAAGAGCCCTCCGCTGCCGATCGCAACCAGACTCTGCTCGCTTTGGTAGGACGCTGCGGAGGTGCCCGCGCCGATGAATGACTTCACCCTCGCCAGCCTGTAGGGAGACTGGCTGATGGCCAGGGCGACGATCACGACCGCGGCGATCAGGGGGATTGCCAACAGGCGGACGGGAATACCGGCAACAAAGGTCATGGTGCCGACGACAGCGATGACCAGGGCCGCTGATCCGAGATCCGGCTCGCCCAGAATCAGGCCCCCGGTGAGGGCGGCGCCGGCGCCGACGATCGCCAGATTCTTGAGATTCCACCCGTTCGAGCGGGCTCGGGCGAGAAAAACGGCGACAAAGAGAACCAGGGCTAGGCGGGCGACGACCGATGGTTGTACGGATATGCCGCCCAGGTTCAACCAACGGTGAGTGCCGTTGATGCGGGGTTGAAGGTAGGCGCCGACCAGAATAATCCAACTGAGGCCGAGCACTGCCGAAACCACCTTGGGCCGAAGAAGGACTTCGGTTCTGAGGTGCATGACCACCAGCATCAAGATGAAACCGGCGACTGCGGTGGCGGCCTGCCAGGTGAGAAAATAGGAAGCCGGACGGTGATAGCGTTCGGTGGAAAGGACCCACGAGGCCGAGCCCATCACCGCCAGTCCAATAGCCGTGAGGCTGATGGTGGCGGCAAAGAGGAGACGGTCGAAGTGTTGGGTTATGGGCACGACCTGGGCTCCTCTGCTCGAGCAAGGGCACTGAAGCGGTCGCCTCGGGCCGGATAATTCAGAAACTGGTCGAACGACGCGCATGCCGGTGCGAGAATGACATATTGGCCTGTGGTGGCCCGTTTTCGGGCACTTTCGACCGCCCTCTCGAGGGTCTTGGCGTCTTCACACGGCGCCGCGCCGACGAGCACTCGGCCGATTTCGGGCCCATCGGCGCCGATCAGGTAAACGCGGGCCGCGGCGGCGGCTACCGCTGCGGCGAGGGGGGTGAAGTCCTGTCCCTTGCCGAGGCCGCCGAGAATGATGTGGACCGAGTTTTCGGGGTAGCCGCTGAGGGCCGCAAGGGCTGCCCCGACATTTGTGGCCTTTGAGTCGTCAATCCAGCGAACGCCGCCGCTCTCGTGGACGACGCGGTGACGGTGGGGGAGTCCGGAGAAAGCGGTAACCGCCGTGCGACCTGCCTGCGTGTCGGCGCCAAGTTCCGATGCGGCGAGGGCAGCCGCGAGGACGTTGGCCACATTGTGTTGGCCCGCCAGACCGATTTCGCTGCGGTTCATCAGGTCCTCGCCGTAAAGCCGGAGGGTGTCGCCGTCGAGGAAGGCGTCGGCCTCGTTCTTGACCGAGAACGACCGCATTCTTGCGGCGGTGACGGTTGCGGCGACGAGCGGATCGTCGGCGTTGACGATTATCGTGTCGTCGGTCGTCTGAGAGGCGAATAGGCAGGACTTCGCTTTGGCATAAGCCGCCATGTCGGGGTGACGCTCGAGGTGGTCCTGGCTCAGATTGAGAAAGACACCGACCTGCGGTCGCAGGGCCACGAAGGTTTCGGACTGAAAACTGGAGATCTCCAGCACCCAGGAGTCCCAGCCGCCCTCGAGCACAAGCTGGGATGCGGGTGGGCCGAGATTGCCTCCGGCTACGGTGTTGCGGCCCGAAGCCTGGAGAATCGCGGCAGTCAGAGTGGTGACTGTGCTTTTGCCGTTCGAGCCGGTGACGGCAATGAGGGGAGCGTCCGCCCGGTGGCGCCAGGCGAACTCCAATTCCGAGAGAATGTCGATGCCGCGGCCGCGGGCCGTTTCGACGAGAGGGAGATCGGCGGCAACACCGGGTGAGAGCACCACCAGGTCGATGTCGGCGAGGCAGCTTTCGGGGTGGGCGCCGAGGAAGGCGGGGGTGTTTGCGGGCAGTGTCGCGAGAGCCTCGCCGAGTTCGGTGGAACTCCGATGGTCGGTGACGACGACTTCGGCGCCGTCACACGCAGCCAGCTTTGCCGCCGCAACCCCGGAGCTTCCGAGGCCGATCACCAACACGCGAGAGTATTCGATCTGCTGCATCGTCATCTCAACTTCAACGTGGCCAGACCGGCGAGAGAGAAAATTAGGGCGATGATCCAGAATCGGACGACGACTTGGGTCTCACTCCATCCCAGAAACTCGAAATGATGATGAAGAGGCGCCATGCGGAAGACCCTCTTCCCGCCGCGTAACTTATAGGAAGCGACCTGAATCAGGACCGACAACGCCTCGAGAACAAAAAGACCTCCCACCAACACCAGCAGCAGTTCCTGCTTGGCCACGACGGCGACGATGCCGAGTCCGCCGCCCAGAGCGAGAGAACCCACGTCACCCATGAAGACCTGTGCCGGGTGGCAGTTGAACCAAAGAAAGCCCATCGCTGCGCCGACCATAGCGCCGGTAAAGATGGCCACCTCCCCGGCGCCCGACACCGGCACGATGCGCAGGTAGTCGGCGATATGGACGTGGCCGGCGACGTAGACGAAGAGGGTATAGGTGGTTGCGGCGATGGCAATGGCGCCGACCGCCAGACCGTCCAGCCCGTCGGTGAGGTTGACCGCATTGGAGGTTCCGATGAGCACCAGGACGACAAAAAGCAGGTAGACCGGACCCAGGGGTAGCAGAAATTCCTTGACGAAAGGAAGGGCGATGGCTCCGGCGTGGGCCGAAGGCTCGGCCACGGCGCGGGTGGCAAGACCTCCGGCAAGACCGACAATCACCTGGAGGGCCAGTTTCTGCCGGGTGTTAAGGCCGAGACTTCGACGGAATCGCACCTTGATGAAATCGTCGATGAAACCGATGCCGGCAAAGCCGAAGGTGACACCGAGCACAGTCCAGATATAGGCGTTGCTCAGATCGGCCCACAAGAGGGTGGAGAGCGTGAAGGCGCCGACCATGAGAACGCCTCCCATCGTCGGGGTGCCGGCCTTTACCTGGTGATGGCTGGGCCCCTCCTCGCGAATGCTCTGGCGCACCTGCAGGTTGCGGAGACGCTCGAGCAGCCACGGACCGATGATCAGGCTCAGGAAGAACGCCGTCGCCATGGCCAACCCGGTGCGGAAGGTGATGTAGCGAAAGACGTTGAAGCCGGAGAACTGCTGGTGAAGGGGATAGAGCAGCCAATAAAGCATCAGCGCCCCCTTTCCACGAGCGCTGCGACCGTGCGATCCAACCCCACGCCACGAGAACCCTTGATCAGGACCACGTCGCCGGACTGGAGGAATTCGCTCAATTCCTGGGTTGCGGCGTCGGCATCGCCAAGGTGACGCACCTGATCCGCCTTCATGCCTGCGTCCAGAGCGCCGTCCGTCAAAATGCGGGCGCTGTCTCCACCGATCGCGAAGAGTAGGTCGCATGCACGCGCTGCCCGCATTCCGGCCTCATGGTGGGCCGCATCTGAGACGGCGCCGAGTTCATACATTTCACCCAATACCGCGATTCGACGACCGGAAGAGGAGGCGAGAAGTTCCAGCGCCCGCGACACGGCCGCCGGCGAGGCATTGTACGAATCGTCCACCACCGTGATGCCGCCTTTGATGTTCAGAATCCGTCCACGGTGGGCCGCCGCCTTTAACTCGCTAGCCCGCGCCGCAACCTCGTTCACATCGACCCCCAGGGCGTCGGCGGCGGTGGCGGCGGCGAGAAAATTTTCAACTTGATGACGTCCCGGCAAGGGCAGGTAGAACTCAGCCTTGCCCGACGGCAGCGCAAGCACTCCGCGGGTTCCTTCGAGTCCGGCACTCTCCATCTGTTCGATTCGCGCGTTCGCCTCAGGCCCGCCGTAACGCACGATCAGGGCCTGACTCCGTCGGCTGAAGTCGTCTTGGTAGGGGTCTTCGGCATTGAGAATCAGCGTGCCGGCCGGATTGAGGTGTCCGAGCAGCTCGGCCTTAGCTTCGATCACACCCCTGATGCCGTCGAAGAATTCGGTGTGGACCGGGGCTATGCGGGTATAGAGAAGCAGATCCGGCTGCAGAATCTCACCGAGTAGGTCGAGTTCGCCGGCCCTGCTCATTCCGGCCTCCGCGATGAAGATCTCGGTCTCTTGAGGCTGGGAAAGAAGCTGCGCCGGAAGGCCGAGGGTCGAGTTCCGGTTGCCTGCAGAGGCGCCGATACTGAAGCGGTCGTCAATCAGAGTGGCGAGAAATTCCTTGGTCGTGGTCTTTCCAACCGATCCGGTGATGGCGGCAACTCGCCAGGGTCGCTCTCGGCGATCGTGTGCGGCGAGTTGATGGTAGGCATGCAACGGGTCATCGACTTCCACAAGCGTCCGACCGGCCGGTGGTGAGGACACACGCGCATCGCGACGCACAAGAGCCGCAGCGGCCGTGTTCAAGGCGGTGGCAACATAGGTGTGTCCGTCGGCACGGGCGCCGGGCAGTGCGACGAAGAGGTCATTTTCACGCAGCAATCGGGAATCCACTTCGGCGCCGGAAATGACCACCGAGGGGTCGCCCTTCAGATCGCCATCCACGAGGCGCGCCACGGCGTCGGCCCTCATGAACATGGGTTCTCCTTGAGAAGTTCAGAAATTACTGTGGCGTCGGAAAAGGGAAGGCGCCGGTTTCCGATGGTTTGTTCGGCTTCGTGACCCTTGCCGGCCACCACCACGAGTGAATTTTCATCCGCCTCTTCGAGGGCGTACTTGATTGCTTCGCGGCGGTCGAGGACCACTTCGGGTCGCCCACCACCATTACGAACGCCTTGGGCGACCGCGAGTGCAATCGACGCCGGATCCTCAGTGCGGGGATTGTCGGAGGTCACCACCGGCAGATGGGCCAACTCACCGACTGAGCGTCCCATTGGACCCCGTTTGCCCGAGTCACGGTCACCGCCGGCGCCGAAGACGACGATCAGACGGCGTTCAGTGATGGAACGCAGGGAGGAAAGCACCGCACGGAGCCCATCGGGAGTGTGAGCGTAATCGACGAAAACGGGAAAAGGGGCGTCGGTTTCGATTCGCTCCAGTCGCCCGGGCAGGGGCCGGGCCCTGTTCAGGCCGGTCGCCACGGCCTCCGGAGCCACTCCCGCCGCCCACGCAGCTGCGGCCGCGGCGAGGGCGTTTCGCATATTGTGCTCTCCGATCAGTCCAAGACTGACCTCTTGGGTCATCCCGCCCATAGTGAGGGTGAAGCGACAACCCTCGAGATTAAGCCGGAAATTCCGGGCATGAACATCACCCTCACTGAGACCCCAGCTGACATCTCCTGAACGGGACTCGGCCAGGAGGCGAGCGCCCCATGGCTCGTCGGCAGGTAGGACCCGGCGACCTTCGCCCTCGAGGTGCTGGTCGAAGAGCAGCTTCTTGGCCTCGAAATAGTCCTCCATGTCACCGTGAAAATCGAGATGGTCACGGCTCAGATTTGTGAAGACCGCGGTGTTGAATTTCAGACCGGCGAGGCGTTCCTGCACCAAAGCGTGGGAGGACACCTCCATCGCCAGAGCCTGCCCGCCGTCGTCCACGAGGTGTCGAAATTGGAGGGCGAGATCGGTGGCTTCGGGGGTGGTCCTCTCTCCGGGGATGATCTCACCACCGGGCAGGTGGAGGCCGAGAGTTCCGAGGAAGCCGCAGGGTCGGCCGGCGGCCCCGAAAATCAAGGAGACCAGATGGGCGACCGTGCTCTTGCCGTTGGTGCCGGTGATGCCGATAAGATGGAGATCACGCTGTGGCTCACCGGCGAGAATCCAAGCCGCTTCGGCCATGTCTCGCCGTGGATTTTCGGACTGAAGCCACGGCAGAGTGATGCTTTGGGGTCGGGGTCGGTCGGTCAGCACCGCGGAAGCGCCGTGCTCGATAGCCTGGTCGAGGAAATCAAGACCGTGGGCGCCCAGGCCCGGAACCGCGGCGAAGACAATGCCCGGCATCGTGAGGCGTGAATCGTGAGTGATGCCCGAGACCCGGCATCCGCCGTCACCCATGAGTCGGGCGCCCGACAGTCGGGGGAGGAGTTCGGCCAAGGTCAAACCTCATCTCCTACAAGTAGATCGGGCGGAACTCCGCCGATCCGGGCGGTCGCCTCGGCGACGGTCGCGAAGAGAGGTGCCGCCACCGTCGAGGCCCAGAAGTCCTCTTTGGGGTTTTCGATCGCAACGACGACGACCCACCGGGCTTCCGGCAGAGGGAGAAAGCCGGCGAACCATGCGGTGTGGTGCTCATCGTCGAAAGTTCCGTTCACGGTGGTTTGGGCAGTTCCGGTCTTCCCCGCCACTCGAAACCCGGGCACCTGAGCCATGGTGCCGGTGCCCTCGGTGACGACCTGTTCGAGCATGTCCGTGATGCGTCTGGCGAGGTCTTCTCCCAGTACTCTCGTGCGCGGACGAATGCGATCGCTGGGCGCCTTGCCCTGACCGTGCATCCGCTCGACCAGGCGTGGTTCGGGAAGCCAGCCGCCGTTGGCCACTGCGGCATAGGCGAGGGCCATCTGCAGCGGGCTGACCGTCAATTCTTGACCGAGGGCGAGTCCTACTCGACTGATGGTCGACCACCGGCTCACCGGCCAGAGTTGGCCGCAACTCTCCCCGGGAAAGCCGAGTTCGGGCTTCTTCCCGAAGCCGAGGCCGTCGAAAGTGCGCCACAGAAGGTCTTCGTCAATCCTCAGCACCACCCGCGCAATGCCGGCATTCGAGCTTTGGGCGATCACGCCGTCGATAGTGTAGAGGCCGGGATCGGCATGGTCGCGAATCCATCGGCCGGCCACCTGAGCACCGCGGGCCCGGCAGTCGAAGAGTTCGTTACGACCGATGACTCCGGCCGCCAATCCCGCCGCGGCCACGAAGGGCTTCATCGTGGAACCCGGTTCGATCGAAGCCTGGACCGGGCGAAGGCTCCAACACTGTTCGTTGTATGAAACGCCATTTGAGGGCCGGTTCGAAAAGGGCGCCGAAGCGAGGGCGAGCAGATTTCCGGTGTGAGCTTCGAGTACCACGATCGAGCCGAATTCTGCATCCAGGGCAAGCATTGTTTTCTCGAGTTCGCTCTCGGTAACCTGCTGTAGCTGGGCGTTGATCGTGAGTTCCAGATCATAACCCCCGCGACCCGGGTGCACCTTTTCCATCCGCAGTTGGCGGCCGTGGGCATCTTCCATGAACAGACAACGGTCCGGCTCGCCGACCAGCAACTCTTGGTAATAACTTTCGAGGCCGGCGCGACCCTTCAGCCGGAGTTCTTCCCTGCCGACAAAGCCGACGATTGGGGCGGCCGTACGACCGAGAGGGTATTGCCTCGTCCAGTGAGGCACGAGCCCAACCGCTAAAGGCTCGATCTTCCGGATCTCCTTCGCGGTCGTGAGGTCGAGGTCTTTGGCCAGCCAGACATAGCGGTGGTCCTTCCGGAGCCGTTTCACTGTCGTTGATTTTGTTTCGCCGAGAATCGGGGAAACCACCGCTGCGAAGAGCTCGGGATATTCGAGATTGGCGGTGTCAACCTGCACCGCCCACCGCTGAACCGAAGTTGCCAGGAGATAGCCGTCGCTGCTGCGGATGAGACCTCGTGGGCCTTGGATCTCGATCACCTTCTCCTGTTGTTTGAGGGCGTGATCGGTCCAACGGTCGTGTTCCAACATGCAGACCTGGGTAGCCCGTCCGAGAACGGCGACTCCGATGACTGCGAGAATTACCGTGACGGCGAAAAGGCGGGATCTGTTCACTGTTGATCCTCGGTGAAGGCCGAAATGGCCGACGCCGTCGGCGGCGCCAGACCCATCTCCCGTGCTTGCCGTGCGAGGACTTCGGGGGAACGGAGCATTTCCAGCTCAGCCTCGAGTTGGCGCTCCTGATGGCGCAGGCATTCGACCACCGTGCGCAGGCGAACCAGATCGTAGTGGAGAGAGACATCCTGCAGACGTGGCCAGCCGATCAGGGCGAGGGTGGCCGCAACCAGTAACGGAACCAGGGCGAGCAGGCCAAAGGTGATAGGCCATTGCCTGTCCGGCTGGGGCCGGATGTGGCGGTTGGTCGGGAGGTGGATTCGGCGTTCGATCATTCCGGCGTCTCCAGCTTCTGGGCAACGCGTAGACGGGCCGAGCGGGAGCGGGGGTTTCGCCTTTCCTCGTTTTCGGTGGGTCGGATCGGACGGCGGTTGACGAGTCGGATCAGGGGGGTCGTTTTCTCCGGTGGTCCGGGAGGTCCCGGAGCTGTCGGCGCCCTTCCCTCCAGGCGGCGCAGGGTATGTTTGACGATGCGGTCTTCGAGGGAATGGAAGGAGATCATTGCCAGCCTTCCACCCGGCGCCAATGAACGTACCGCCGGTTCGACGAAATTTTCAATCTGGCCCAACTCGTTGTTGACGGCGATCCGCAGAGCCTGAAACGTCCGCGTGGCAGGGTGAATCTTCTGGCCGGGACGACGACCGAGAACCTGAGCCACGAGACGACTCAACTCGCCCGTGGTCGTCAGGGCTTTCTCTTCACGCCGTCGCAGGATCGTGGCCACAATCGCACGCGCCCGATTCTCTTCACCGTAATCCCAGAGAATACGCATCAATCGCTCCGCCGAGGCGTCGTTGACGAGGTCAGCGGCCGTAGGACCGTCGTCCCCCATTCGCATGTCCAGGGGGCCGTCACGAGAGAAGGAAAAGCCTCTCTCAGGGGAATCCAGCTGAAGCGAGGAACACCCAAAGTCCGCGAGTACCGCCATCGGCCGGGGGGAGTGGGTGGCGGCGAGCACAGTCGAGAGTTCCGCAAACGGGCTGCAGACGAGCGTGATTCGGTCTTCGAAATCACTGAGTCTTCGGCGTGTGTTGGCAATCGCCTGAGGGTCTCGGTCGAGACCGAGAAGGGTACTGCCGGGACAACTTTCGAGGAGGGCCTGAGCGTGTCCGCCGAGACCGATGGTCGCGTCAACGATGAGGCCGGGGGCTGCAAAAGAGAGGTGGGCGACCACCTCCCCCAGGAGGACGGGAAGGTGCAGGTCGGGCACCGGCCTCCTCCATCACAGCTCCAACTGGGCAAGCTCTTCAAGTTCCTCATCGCTCAGGCTCAGGTCCTTCAGGATTGCGGCCGCGCGTTCGCGGCGGGTGATTGCGAGGTAGTTGATTCGTCCGGAAATCACGGCTTCGCCTTCCACATCCACCATCTCCCGCAACAGGGCGGGGATGACGATGCGGCCGTGGTCGTCGATGTCCAGCTGTTGGCCGTAATTGACCCTTTCGATGAGCTTGAGCACCGCCGGCTTCATCGCCGGTTTGCTGAGCAGTCGCTCTTCGATGCCTTCCCACACCTGAAGGGGGTAAACCCTCAGCTCATAGGGAAAGAAAGAACAGACGTAAATCTCGCGGCCGAAAGCCTCCTCCAACTGCTCGCGCAGTCGTGCCGGGAGCTTCACGCGCCCTTTGACATCGACAGTTGCGGGGAAACCCCCCCTGAAGCGTGCCATTGTCCCCCTCGGCCGTCCGCTGCCGTGTTTCTCCTGGTTGACTAAACCACGGCATACCCTAATAGACCACTGTGTACCACTCAATGATGGGGGCTTCAGACCGGGCTGTCAAGGGGATCTAACCCAAAAAATCAAATATCTTCGGGCGGTGTTGGCTCGCTCAAATCGAAGTCGCGGCGATCGGTGAAGGGCTCGCTGGTGTCGGAGAAGTCGGGGCGATAGTAGGCGGGCGCCAAACGATGATCCTGCACCCAGTGATGATCACCCTCCATGAAGGTCTCAAGGCCATCGACGGCTCGGCGCCATTCGCCGGCGGAGATCGTGCGCGTGAGCAGTGGATAACGGCGACTGGTTACGGCGAGATGGCTCGGGTAATACTGGGCCATCAACGAGATCCCAACCCGGGGCGAAAGATTCTCGGCCACCCATTGCAGGCTCTCCCGCACGCCGGCGAGGTCGTTGGGAAGGACCAGCATGCGGAGGAGCAGACCTCGCTCCAGCGTCCCCTCGGGCCCGATCTCCCAGCCGTCGCCCACCTGGCGGAACATCTCGGTGATGGCGTTCCGTGCTCGCCGCGGATAGTCCGCTACCCGTGAACACTCCGCAGCATTCTCTTCATCGGCATATTTCAGATCGGGCATGTAGATGTCCACGACCCCGTCGAGCAGGCTGAGAACCTCCACCGAATCGTAGCCGTTCGAGTTGTAGACCACCGGGAGTTTCAGGCCCCGGCGAGCGGCCACCTCAAGAGCCCGGACGAGTTGCGGCGCCTGGTGACTCGGTGAGACCCAGTTCAGGTTGTGGCAGCCCTGTTTTTGGAGTCCGAGAAAAATGTCGGCGAGGGCCTCAGCAATGGTGGCCGCCTCCCGGAAGGCCTCAGGGTCTTGTGAAATCTGGTGGTTCTGACAGAAGACACAGCGCATATTGCAGTTGGCAAGAAAGACCGTGCCCGACCCTCGCCTGCCCGAGATCACCGGCTCTTCCCCGAAGTGTGCAGTCCACGAAGCCACCACCGGATCCACACCGGTGGAGCAGAACCCCAATTCGAGCGAACGGTCGATGCGGCATTCATGAGGACAGACTGTGCAATTACTCAGCAAGCCGTCGAGTCGCCGGACCCGTTCGGCCAGTTCGCCGGATTCGGCCAGGGCGAGGTAGGAGGGGCTGGTCACGGCTCAATAATACGGTACGATCTCAGTCCTGTTCATCATGAACCGTTACGAACCTCATCGGCACCACCGGCGCTCAATTCGACTCAAAGGATACGACTACACCCAGGGCG
>JAIOSJ010000297.1 GCA_021107705.1 Thermoanaerobaculales bacterium
GCAATCGATGAGTACAAGCGGCTTTCGGACCAAGGTATGATCCCGCTCAAACTCGGTTCGGAAGGGTATCCGGAAGATCTGGAAAGCCTCGCGGAGGGTGTCGAGCTTGTCGGCCAAGAGGTCAAACGAAAGTTTTTGAGGAAGGTCCCCATCGATCCGATGACCCGAGAAGCCGAGTGGGGTCTGCGTTCCTATCAGGATGATCTGGATTCCACCAGTTGGGGTGGTGAAAACATTTGGGATGTCTATTCCCTTTCCGAATCCGTGGCCCTGGACGGTACGGAATACAAGGATTGGTGAGATGCGAAGATCTTCACGAAAGGTTGCCCGCCAAAATGGAGGATTCACACTCGTTGAACTCCTCATCGTCGTTGCAATCGTCGGCATTCTGGCGGCGGTGGCCATGCCCAATATGGTGAACGCTCCCAGAAGGGCCCGCGAAGCAGTGCTCAAGGAAGACCTGTATCAGATTCGTTCGTGCATTGACCAACACCTTGGAGACAAGGGCGCTTATCCTGCTTCACTGCAGGCTCTGGTCGATGCCGGGTACCTCCGTTTCATGCCCATCGATCCGATTACCAAAAGTGCCGAGACCTGGGTAGAGGTGTCGGCGGAGGCCGAAGACCTCGAGGATCTCGAACCTTTTGAGGAAGATCTGAGTGGCGGTGGCGGAACCGGGATCATTGACGTGTTTTCCGGGGCGTCGGGGCTTTCGCTTGACGGTATCCCGTACTCCGAGTTCTGAGGACGGCTGAGGGTGCACGAGTCGAAAAGAGCCTCTTCGGCTTCTTCACACTCAGGGGAGCGGGGCTACACCCTCGTCATGTTCGTGATGGTGATTGCGGTCATGTCCATCATGATGGGCGTTGCGGTGCAGGCGGTCTCCTTTAAGATGCAAAGGGAACGCGAGGAAGAACTGATCTTTCGAGGTCTGCAGTACGTTGAGGCCGTGCGAATTTACAAGATCCGTTACGGACGGTTTCCGATGCGTCTCAAAGAGATCTGGGAAGCGGATCCGAAGGTCATCCGGAAGAAGTGGAAGGATCCGATCACCGATTCCGAGAACTGGGGCATCATATTCCTCGGGCAGGAGAACCAGGGAACGCAGAGGAAACAAGATATCGGCCTCGGAACCCCACCGCCGACCGAAACCCCAGGCATGGATCGCGGGAGACCGGGGCGTTCCGGGGGTCAAGGTTCGGGTTTGCCGGATGGAGTGCATCGCAGCGAGGATGGTGAACTCGTTGGGCCCATCGTCGGCGTCCACTCAACCTCCTGTGACGAGAGTATCAAGGTGTATGAGGGCAGGACCACCTATTGCGAATGGCGGTTCTTCTTTCGTGAGGATCGTAAAGGGAGAGGCAGGGGCGGTGGAAAACCGAGACCGACGCGAACGCCGCCCGGCGGCTTCCATGGCGGAGACTGGGACACCCCAGTGCCTCGGAGTACCGGTACCCCACGGCCGTGATTGTGTTACCCTGCGCGGCCATGTGGATGGCTGATTCAAATGCTGTTTTACTCCACCGATGGCCGGGTCGGCGAACGGTTTCCGTCGGGGTGTGGATTGCCCACGGGGCTTCTCACGATGCGGAAGAGCTGGCCGGTATCACGCACCTTGTCGAACACCTGACACTGCGCCGTTGCGGCAACAGGGATCGTTTCAGCTTGGCTGAGCTGGTGGATCGCCTCGGTGGTGACGTCGATGCCTGGACCTCAGCCGAGGCAATGGGGCTCAGTGTTCAGACGACCATCGACGCGCTGCCGGAGGCTCTCTCGATTCTCCGCGATGCGGTTCTCGAGCCGACCTTTGCTCAGGAGGATGTGGAACTCGAACGCCAGGTGGCCCTGGCGGAACTCGAACTCATGAACGATGACCCCGGCGAACGGGTTGGTGAGGCCATCCTCCGAGCGGCATGGGGCGATCATGCCTACGCACGGCCGGTCATCGGCAGCCCGGATACCATCAAGGGTCTGACGCCGGAGATTCTTCGAAATCACCATCAAGAAAAGCTCCTCCGTCCGGGAGGGCTGTTGTTGGCCGTGGTCGGCGATGTCTCTTCGGCTGATATCGAGGATCTGGTGTCGCAGTTGCCGCTGACGGCGGAGGTGCGCCGGCCGCCTCTTCAGGCGCCGAAGTGGATCGGCGCCTCCATAAAACTTGATCGCCCGGCTACCGACCAGATTCACGCACGGCTGGCATTTCCGGCCGTTCCCGTGGGAAGCTCTCAGGCGCCGATTGCGGCCGTCCTGAGCCGGATCCTCGGTACGGGAAACTCCAGCCGGTTGTTCCAGCGTCTGCGTGAGGATGAGGGCCTCACGTACGACATCTGGACCGATCTTGTGCTGCGATCAGTGGGAGGGCTCCTGGAGGTGGGTTGGGCCTGTTCCCCGGAGCGGTTTGACGACGCGCAGCGTCTGGTGGGAGAGGAACTCAGGCGATTCGCTGAGGACGTGAGCGAGAACGAAGTCGAGGTGGCTCTTCAGGGCATGACCCGGGCTCTTCAGATAGAGGCCGAAACTGCGGGTGGTCGAGCTTCTTTTGACGTTGCGGAAGTCGTCGAACGCGGTCGACGATTTGATCTCGAACGAACACTCGCCGAGTTGCGATCGGTTAGGGTCGAGAAGGTTCGTTCCATGGCCAGGGAAATTCTCCGGCCGGAAATCATGGCCAGTGCGGTGTGCGGGCCGGAGAGATCCCCGATGAGTCTTACCCCGTGTATCATCTCGTGGTGATGAATCAACGATCTGCACCCGTTGACATTCGAGTTTGTCGCCTTGGTCATGGAGAAGGCATTGATCTTCCCTCCTACGCCACCGTCGGCGCCTCAGGAGCTGATGTGCGTTCGGCCGAGGCCGGTCAGGTTACGATCGAACCCGGTGAGCGGGTGGCCTTGGCGACAGGATTGATTTTTGAAATTCCCGAAGGATGGGAAGTGCAGGTGCGGCCTCGTTCCGGTCTGGCCTGGAAGAAAGGCCTGACGGTGGTCAATGCCCCCGGAACCATCGATGCCGACTACCGCGGAGAGGTGAAAATCCTGCTTGTGAACCTCGGCGCCGAACCGGTGGTTGTGGAGCGTGCCGAACGGATCGCTCAACTGGTGGTCGCCCCGGTGATCCAGGCGTCGTTCGTCGAGACCCGGGACCTTTCCTCAACCGACCGAGGCGGGGGCGGCTTCGGGTCGACCGGGCGGGACTGACTTTGGAAGTCTTGGTTCTTGCCTCAGGTTCTTCGGGAAATTCGGCTCTGGTGCGGTCGGGGGAGACTCTTGTTTTGGTGGATGCCGGAGTTTCCCGGCTGCAGATTCTGAAGAGGCTTGCGGTCTTTGGAATCTCGATCGATGACCTGGATGCCGTGTTCATCACCCACGAACATTCGGACCATATTATGGGTCTGGATGTTTTGGCGCGGAGACACCCTGTACCGGTCTGGGCGACACGGGGTACCTGGTCACGCTTGGACGTGCGCTGTGACGGCGGGGGGGATCTGGAATCGGGCTGCGAGGTTGTGGTTGGGAACATTTCAGTTCTGCCGGTCGGAACTTCACACGACGCCGCCGAGCCGGTGGCCTTTGTTATTGACGACGGCAACCACCAATTGGGCTATTGCACCGATACCGGAATTTTCACAGGGCTGCTCGAACGACGGATGGGGGGCGTAGATCTTCTGTTGATCGAGACCAATCATGATGCAGATATGCTCCGCCACGGTCCCTATCCGTGGCCCTTGAAGCAGCGGATCGCTTCCAGGCTTGGACATCTGGCAAATCATCAGACCCAGGAGGCCGTCGATCGCATGGCCTCGCCCAATCTGTGTGGCGCAGTGGGGCTCCACCTCTCGGAGGAGAACAACGCGGCAGCCCTCGCTCTCGAGGCCCTGAAACAGTCCCTACCCGAAGACGTGCCGTCAACGGTGGTCACCCGCAGTGAAATGCTGAGAATCACAATTGAGAGTGGCGCCGCCATTTTCGAAAAGCACGAGTTGCCGGCGAAGGGTAGTTAGATGTTCGCTGGTACCGCTTTGCGGCTTGCGTCTCTCCGCCTCCGGCTCCGAGGTCAGGTTTTTCGGAGATTGGGCGACGCAGTCGTAGCCGCGCTCCGTCGAGGAGAACAATTTGCGAAAAGCACGACAGATGGCTTGCCATGCGCCGCCCGCAGCAGACAGCCGGTGAGAAGGTCGGGCTAAGCCATCAACCCCCGGAGACACCGTCTTCGTTTTCCGCGCAGGGTGGGCTCTCATAATCCGGATCGTCGAGAAATCCATGAGGTAGAACCACCTTTTGGCTGCCGCCCCTCTTGCCTCGACGCACCAGATGGGCGTTCTCCGGATAGGACTCCTCCCGATCTCTGGGCGCCAGGCAGTTTTCGAGATCGACCAGTGTCCGGGCCCTCATGAGTCGGTCGCGCAAGACCGCCGAGTTGCGAAAGCCTCGGGTGTACCATCCACTGTGCTTGCGGAAAGCGAGCATCGCCGAACGTTCGCCGAACCAATCGACGAGGAGGCGGGCGTGTTCGAGCATGATGTCGGCGACCTCCCCAAAGGTGGGCTGGTCCGGAGTTGGGTGGCCCTGGAGAACCGCGGCGAGATCGCGGAAGATCCACGGTCTGCCGAGACAGCCGCGGCCGACGGCAACGCCTGCACAGCCGGTTTCCTTGAGCATGCGAATGGCGTCCGCGGCGACCCAGATGTCGCCGTTCCCGAAAACCGGGATAGCCAGGGCCTGAACGAGTTCGCCTATGGCCTCCCAACGGGCTTGCCCATCGTAGAGTTGGGCGGCTGTACGGGCGTGGAGGGTCACCGCGGCACAGCCCTCTCCTTCTGCAATGCGGCCCGACTCCAGAAAAGTCATCAGTTGATCGTTGATGCCCATGCGGAACTTGAGAGTCACCGGGACATCCCCCGCGTTTGTCACCGCGGCGCGAACGATCGATCGCAGTAGGGCCGGACGAGCCGGAATGGCGGCCCCGCCGCCCTTGCGGGTGACCTTACGGACGGGACAGCCGAAGTTGAGGTCGATGTGGTCGATCGTGCCTTCGGTGACCAGTCGCTGTACGGCAAGACTGACGTAATGAGGGTCAGTACCGTAAAGTTGGAGACTGCGGGGCGTTTCATCAGGCCCGAAGGCCGCCAATTTGAGGGTCTTTTCACGCCCCTCGACGAGGGGGCGGGCGGTGATCATTTCGGAGATGAAGAGGCCGGCGCCATACCTCCGGCAGAGCCTCCGGAAGGGATAATTCGTAATTCCGGCCATCGGCGCCAACACCACCGGCGGTCGGACCTCGATTGGCCCCAACATCATCGCCTGTGGTGCTGAAAACTGCTTCAATGTCTTGCATCCTCCACGCGATCAAGGAACAAAAAATGCCGCCTGAAGGCGGCATTTCATTATCTCAAAATTCTTGTTGGCCTATTTCAGGAGATCCTGAAGGTAGGTTGAAACGAGAACGACTCCGAATCCAGTGCCGCCTACCGGTTGGCCGTTGTGTTCCTTCTCGAGGTAGCCAACGCCCGCGATGTCAAGATGAGCCCAGGACACTTTTTCAGGCACGAATTGCTTGAGGAAGGCGCCCGCCGTGACGGCGCCACCCCAGCGACTCCCGGCGTTCTTCATGTCCGCCCACTCACTCTTGAGATACGAGAAATACTCATCGTAGAGAGGCATCGGCCAGATCCGCTCTCCAACCTTGTCCCCGACTTTGGCCAGACGATCGATGAGATCTCGATCATTGCCCATGATGCCGGCGCACTCATGACCGAGGGCGACGACACAGGCGCCTGTGAGGGTTGCACAATCGAGGATGATGTCGGGGTTGAAGGTCCGCGAATAGTGGAGGGCGTCCGCCAGGAGAAGACGGCCTTCAGCGTCGGTGTTGTCCACTTCAATTGTTTTGCCGTTGGCCGCGGTGATGATGTCACCCGGTTTGAGGGCGGTTCCGGAAGGCATGTTCTCAGCAGCTGGGATGATCCCGACAACTTTGATCGGTAGTTCCATCTCCGCTACAGCGCGCATGACTCCCATGACGGTGGCTGCGCCTGACATGTCGAACTTCATCCAACCCATTCCGGTGGGCGGCTTGATGGAAATACCTCCGGAATCGAAGGTCACACCTTTGCCGATAAGAATCACGGATCTCTTGGGCTTTTTTGGTCGGTGTTCGATTACGATCATTTTGGGTTCTTCGACTGAACCCTGACTGACCGCCAGAATTCCACCGCACTTTTCCTTCTGGAGTTCCTTGGGTCCCAGGATCGTCACCCTCAGGTTTCCCACCTCTTCCGCCATCTCTTTGGCGGCGGAAGCGAGAGCTTCCGGAGTCAGATCATTGGCCGGCCGATTGGCAAGATCACGTGCCAGGTAGACCGATGTACGGAACATCCGGACGGTCTTGAGGCGCGAATCGAGATTTTCTTGCCCTTCACCCGTCAGTGGGATGAAGTGAACTCCATCGATCTTGTCGAACTCGTTCTTCTTCGACTTGAAATAGTCGAAGGTGTAGTCCGCCAACGCGGCTTCCCGCAGGACCAGGAGGCGTGATTCGGTCTCGTTCATACCGTGAATACGCAGAGGCACGGCGAGCCCGATCTGGTATTCGCGGTTCTTTGTCGCCTGTCGCATCACACGCTGAAGCCCCGTGCGAATTTTGGTGTGCGACAACGAACTCTCGTCGCCGAGACCAACGAAGGTCATCCGGTGCGCCATCGGTAGAGGGCACTCGCCGGATATCATCTCTCCGTCTTCGCCACGCGGTCCGAGAGCTTTTGACTTTTGTCTGAGCGCCCTCTTTTCCTTGGAGTCCAAATCGAGACCGGAGATCGCGTCCTTGCCGGTGCATTGGAAAAAATAGAGACAGTCGAGAGGTTCTTCGAGATTTGTACGAAACTGATAAAGATCGGCCATGGGGTAATGTGACCCTCCATCCCAATTTTGAGGGCGCAGAGTCTAACACAGAAGACTTAAATATTCACCAATTTTCTGAAAGAAAGATACTTGCGGTTCATTGAGTGTGTATGATCTCTGTCGGAGAGTATGAACATGGCGGCTTCCGACAAATCCCTCTTCAGCCCTTCCGACGGGGTCGTATGCCGGGTCCTGGATGGGGATGCCGTAGTTCTCGACAGCCTCCTAACTTAGTCTGACTGTCCCCGCGGCGCCCTCACAGACGTGACCGATGACGACGGTCGGACCGAAACGTTGTTTCAACGTCTGTGCGGCCTGGGGGCTGAGTGCCGCAAGCAGTCCTCCTGAGGTCTGAGGATCGAGGGCGAGGTCAACTCGCAGGGGATCTGCTTCGGGGTTCACATCGAGTACCGCCGTCAGACTCTCGCGGTTCTTGCCGGCGCCGGCCGGCACGAAACCGGAAGCCGCCGCTTCGAGAGCGCCGGGAAGTACCGGCAGGTCCTCGAGTGAGATCTCAACGCCCACATTTGAAGCCTCGGCCATTTCGGCAACATGCCCCGCCAGGCCGAAGCCGGTGACATCGGTTACCGCGTGGGGGCTGAGGTCGAGCATGGCATGAGCTGCTGCACCGTTGAGAGTGCCCATCCAACGCAAAGCGGTCCCCATTTGCGAAGCGTCAATCAGATCCGCCTTGGCAGCCGTGGTGATCAGGCCGGTTCCCAGAGGCTTGGTGAGAACAAGGGCGTCACCGGGGCGCGCTCCACCGTTTCTCCAGATCTTCTTTGGATGCACTTTTCCGGTGACTGCCAGGCCGTACAGAAGCTCCTGTCCCTCAATCGTGTGTCCCCCGGCCAGGACGGCGCCGGCTTCCTGAAGAGCGGAAATGCCGCCGCGTAGGATCTCCTTGAGCACGACGACATCGTGGTCCTGCAGAGGAAAACTCACGAGGTTCATTCCGGCGATCGGAACGCCACCCATGGCGTACACGTCGGACAGCGCGTTGGCGGCGGCGATGCGGCCGAAGGCAAAAGGGTCGTCGACCATCGGAGGAAAGAAATCGGTGGTGTGAATAACGGCGATATCATCGGTCAAACGCACAACGCCGGCGTCATCGGCATATTCGATGCCGACCAGAAGATCATCGGAAACCAGTCGGGGCAGGCCACAGAGGATCTTCTCCAACAACCCTTTTGCCAGCTTGGCCCCGCAGCCGCCATAAGGGGTGTTCTGTGTAAGGGATACCGACTCAGATTCGGCGGCAGCACTCAGCGCCGACGGGGTCCAGGCTTCGCCGTGCCGGCGGCGATACACCGCTGCCGGTTCGATGTCGAGGTTGGCGAGGATGTCGGACAGAAGTGGCGCATCGGCAGCACGGGCTTCGAGGACGACCCCGCATTGAGAACTCACCGCACGAGGGGCGGGCACGGCGTCCACGTCGAGTTCCTGTTTGCGGGCAGCTGTCTCAACCCGCATCACCCTTTGGACGGTGTCGAAAATGATCAAGAGGTCGCGAATCTCGTCAGTCATTCGGTCATTCTACAGATTTCACGGATGGCATTCACGAGCACGTCCACATCGTGGGCGGTGTTGAACGGGCCGAGACCTGCACGCAGGGTTCCGGCCGGGAATGTGCCCAGACGGCGGTGGGCGGCCGGCGAACAGTGGAGGCCCGCGCGCAGTGCGATGTTGCATTCCCGGTCGAGGAGGGTAGCCAGTTCACCGACATCCCGGTCCCGAACGGTGAAACTGAGAATCCCGGTCTTGTGGGCATCGTCCCGGAAACCGTGGAGATCGACGCCCTTGATTGTGCGGAGGTTATCGGCAAGGCGCTGCACGAGCTCGTTTTGGAGGAGGTGGATTGCCTCGACCCCCCGTTCTTCGAGCCATTTGCACGCGGCGCCCAGACCGGCAATTCCCGCACCATTAGGGGTGCCCGCCTCCAGACTGTCCGGAAGGAAAGAGGGCATCTCCTCGCTTTCTGAATTGGAGCCCGTTCCGCCGCGAATCAAGGGCTGGACCGAAAAACCCGGCGCGAGAAGAAGCACGCCGGTCCCCGGCGGTCCAAGCAGACCCTTGTGGCCGGAACAGGCGTAGGCGGAGATCCCGCTGCCCTGGAAATCAAAGGCCAGAGAACCGGCGCCCTGGGCGCCGTCCACAACGACCGAAACCGGAGCGACCGTTCGGGCGATCTCTTCGACCGGCAGCACGGCCCCCGAGACGTTGGATGCCTGAGTCAGAACGACCATGGCGGTCGGCGCCGAACGCACCGCGTCGGCGATTTCTCGGACCGTGGGAACACCGGTATCCGGTTGGCCTTCCACAATGTGCAGATTCAGACGAAGTCTGCTCTCCAGAAGGCGCAAGGGTCGCATGACTGCGTTGTGCTCAAGGGCGGACAGGACGACCCGGTCCCCGGGCTTGAGGGTGCTCTCCAGGATGGTGTTGAGCCAGAATGTTGCGCCGGGACCCAAGAGTGTTCGTTCAGGATCGGAACCGAGAAGGGTGGCGACGGCCTCTCGTGATTCCTCGATTGCCCTCGAAGCGGAAATCGTCAGGCGATGACCTCCGCGTCCCGGGTTGCCTGCGATCTCATCAAGGAAATGACCGACCGCTTTCGCAACGCCGGGCGCCTTGGGAAAAGAGGTGGCGCCGTGATCCAGGTAGACCAGTTTTGACTTTTCGGCGGTCATGGTTGCACGATATGACCGGCCTCCGCCAGAAGACCGGCGATCTCCAACATGTCGGTGCCGCGACCGACTGCGAGGCTCTCCGCGAGACCAAAAAAGTTGAGGCAGGTACCGCAGGCAATGATCTCGACCTTGTTCTCCTCAAGATTCCGGAGATCCTGCACCAGCAACGATCCCTCGCAACACAGCTTGACGCCGTCGTTGTAGAAAATGATCTTGTCGGGGAGTTTGTCCAGTTGGGCCTGGGTCTTGAGGAATGAACGAAGCAGCAGGCTGCCGAGTTCGTCGTCTCCCGAACCCATGACGACATTGGTGATCTGGACAATGGTCGGCCCCCGGCCTTTTGCCCCTTCCTCAGGGACGTCGCAGACGAGGAACTCCTCCTCCCCGGAATGGGCTTCTGTCGATTGGCTTCCGGCCCTGACCGTGATCAGGAAACCACCGTCGCTGTGGGGACTTGCGGTCACGTCCGCACCTCGGGTTGTGGCAAAACGACTCACGTTGGACCGGGCCAGGTCATCCGCCACCAGGAGCCGAATCTCCTGTTCACCGGTCTCGAGCAGGTTCTTGAGCGCGAGAACCGGTCCCGGGCAGGCGAGCTTGCGAACATCGATGTCTTTCACGAAGGCCCTCCAATCCGGAGAGTATATCGGGTGGATATGACTTGCAAAGCGGGGGTACACTTGAAGGGAGAGATTTTAACCAATAAGGAGGTTCAGATGCTTGGTCGTGGCGTGCTCAGTCGGTTGCACTGTTTGACCCAACAGGACTCCAATACTTTGACCCTGTATGTGAGTTTGGACCAGGGGGCTCGTGCCAACAGAAACGGCGGCTTCGTGGTTCAGGCCGAGGCTTTGTTAAGTCACTTGCGCTCAGAGCATGAGGCGGATCCTGCATTGGAAAGAGCGGCCGGTCGGGCGGCGGAACTTATTTCTGGGGTCGAGCCCCAGGGGCGGGCGGCCGTCGTGGTGGTCCACGGTGACACCGGTCTCGAGGAGATTCATCAGGTTGGCGTTTCCTTCCCCTCGTCGGTCTACTGGCGACGCGGCGCCTTTCTTCGGCCCGTGGTCGAGGCCATGGATGAACACGAGCGTTATGGAGTAATCCTGGCGGATTCAAAACGGGCCCGGCTCTTCACGGTTTATCTGGGCGAAATCACCGAACATCGCCACCTGTGGTCGGACACGGGCGGCAGAGCGAAGGCGGTCGGAGTCGATCAGTGGAGGGCCGAAAAACGTCAGCAGCGCCATCACGACGAAGAATTGGCGGCCCATGCCAAGAGGGTCATCGATGCGATCAGGGATCTGGGTCTGGAGGCGCCCTTCGACCGCCTGATCGTGGCCGGTCCGCAACGTGCCGCCTCTCAGATAGTGAGGCTTCTGCCCAAGCGCCTGCACGGCAAGTTGGTGGAGACCCTGAGCCTGCCGGTGGGTGCGCCTGAGAGAGATGTTCTCAAGGGCATTTTGGAAGTGCAAAAGAGAATGGAGAGGGGGCAGGAAGCACGGTTGGTCGAGGGTTTGCTTTCGGAGCTTCACGAGGGCGGTCGTGCCGTGGCCGGGCTCGAGGAGGTGTCGGCCGTGGTGAGCGAGATGCGGGTATGGACCCTCTTCTACGATCAGCGTCTTGACGCCGAAGGTGGTGAATGCCGTGATTGCGGGATTTTCACGACCAAGACCAGCGGCTTCTGTCCACGGTGCCGGGCCGGCCTTGAGCCGGTGGGCATGTTGGTCGATCGTCTCGCCCAGGTGGTTCTGGAGACCGGGGGACGGGTCGAAGCCGTCGCCGGCGCTCCCGCCGAGGACCTCAGGGCCGTGGGGTCGATCGGAGCGCTGCTGCGGTACTAGAGGTCCGGCCGAAAGCCCATCACGGCGGCCTACCTCGTCGCCGGGAGAACCGGGGTCGGAGAGCGCTTCCCGTGGAGAGCCAGGCCAGTCATTGTGCGGAAGGCGAGAGATTCGTGTTTCGCTTATCCGGCACAATGACTGAACTGGCAACTCAGTGGCAGGTCGTTCAAAAACAGTTCTCCGAGCTATGTCCCAGCGAATCCTGGAGAAAAAGTGACGAGTACTCGACAACGCGTGCTCGCGCGCGCGAGGACTGGGGCGGGGAACGGGGTTTTCGTGAGGGATGAGGAGGAACACGTGCTCGGCAGGCGGACTCCGCAGCCGGCCGCACAGTGGCAATTCGCCGG
>JAIOSJ010000103.1 GCA_021107705.1 Thermoanaerobaculales bacterium
TTACCCCGAGTACGCCGCGCCGACGATTGTTTGCACCAGCTTCGAGGAATTAACGGCAGCGGTGAGGGAGCAGGATGGGGAATCGGTGTGCAAGCCCATGAATACCTACTGCGGTATCGGTGTGACCTTTGTCTCGCCCGATGTGAAGGAGGAAGAACTGCGCAGTTTCTGGGCCGAGTGGGCGCCGAAGGTGATCGTTCAGCCCTATCTGCCGGCCCTGGAGGAGAGTGGTGATCTGCGTATCCTGACCCTTGGGGATAGGGTTTTGGGTTCGGTTCTACGGGTCCCGGCCAAGGGTTCGCGTCTGGCGAATCTCCATCAGGGCGCGACCTCCGAACGGCTGGCTCCGAGCGCTCGGCAGCTGGAATGCTGCCGTCGGGTCGCTGCCGATCTCAACCCTCTGGGGTTGCACCTGCTTGGCCTCGATTTCATCGGTGAGCATCTCACCGAGGTCAACTTCACCAGCCCGACGACCCTTGTGCAGATCAATCAGGTCAACGGTATTCGTGCAGATCGCGACATGGTCGACCAGCTCGAGCGGATGTGGCGGGATCTCTACGGTGGATATCGTCACCGTTAATTGGCAACGAAGATTTCGGTCACGATCCAGTGGAGGGGCATACCATTCTTGGTCTGAGCAGCGACCCCGACTCCGATTTGACTCACGTCCGACGCGAGGATATTCGCGCGATGGCCCGGGCTGGCCATCAGGCTTTCATGAGCCGATCTGAGGAGGGGATCTCGGGCAAGATTCTCTCGAAAACCGGAGGCAAGGTATCCGCCCGCCGAGAGCCGTTCTCGAAGGCCGCCGTGGCCTGGAGACCGATGACCGAAGAAATCGTTCTGTACGATGTCGCGGCTGTGGGCCCTGGCGATGTGGGCGAGAGAGGGATTCCACTCCAGAACTCCCAGGCCATGATCGATTCTCTCGGCATTGATGAGGTTGAGCATGAAAGCCTCCGCCTCGCCCGGGGTCATCAAAACGGATTCCTCGTGATTGGAGGATTCCAAATGTCTTCTGTTTGCCGGCGTCTCCGATGACCCGATCTGGATGGAAATCTGGGCCACAACCTGGGCCCCAACTTCGTTCTCGGCGAGGATCTGGAGAAGGCTCATTCCTTGATCCCTGCCCAGGGGGACAACCGTGTACCAGCCTTCGGAACGGACGGCAGGTATCATCCGGTGGGTGCGGCCATCAGGGTGCTGGACCAGAATCCGAGGTTTCGTGAAATCTCGGCGAAGATTGAAATGCAGCGGGATTACGCCTCCGATTTTGACCTGGCGTGGAACGGAACTCACGAGGTCGAGGCGTCTTTCGATCAGAAGGATAGCCCACTGCCATTTGAACGGGGGCAGTGCCGCAGGGCTGCGGCCGAGGCCGATGTGGGTAGGTGAGCCCGAGGACGGCATGATCGAGCGCAAGTGGTCCAGAGCATCGCTCGCTCCGTCTTCGGTAGTAGCGACGATCGCCGCAACCGCGGAATTCTCCGGCACGCCTGCTTCGTGAAGGACTCGACGAAGGACATCGCTGGGAGGCGTGTGGGTCGGGTCGAATTTCGAGGCCGCGGCGTAGCCCTTTGCCGCTCTGGCGAGAGAGGCGGAATACACAAAATCGGGCCACTCGGCGCCAACCTGTTCAGCAAGGTCAAAATCTTCCGGGTTGAGGGGGGCGGAAGTTGTGTATTTCGCTGCCATGCCATCGAGATTTTCAAGGGGCGTTTTCGGTGCGAACGCCTCTGCTTCAACGGCTGATACGCCCTCGGAAATTTCTTCGACACCGTGAGATCTCGCCGGCGTTGTGATGGGCGGAACAATAACGAACCACAGAAAAGCAATGGTGAACGAACGAGCTGCCGAGATCATGGCTATTTATACGTGGAAGGGGTTTCCGAAGTTATTCTCCTAAATCGGCCCAGCCTTCGATCTCGATCAGGAGGCCCTCGCGGCAGAGGTCGGCGCGAGCCAATTCGATGCGCTCGGCGCCGTGGAATGCTTCAACCACCTGCTTGGAGACAGTGTCGAAGTCATCCGGTCGGGTGTAATAGACGCGCAAGTGCCGGTAACGAGAGAGCAGGCTTCGCCGGGTTTCAGGATCTTCGAAATCGAGGTTGGGAGCGTCGAGGCCGGAGGAGACGACCGCGGCCAGATTGAGCAGTGTTTCCTGTGTCTGGGACTCGAGGTCCCCGAGGTGTATGGTTGTCTCACCTCGAATGGAAGCCGTTCCACCAACCAGAAGTCGGGCGGACGATACAGCCGGTTCTCCCAACCGAGTAGCTCGGGCAAAGCACGGCGGCAGCGGGCCATAGCTCCTGGAATATTGATAGGACGACTTTTGTCTCGGGTTTTCGACCGCTTGGCCGCCTTTGATTGTCGCCAGCGCGTGGAGTTCGAAATCATCTCCGGTTGAACCCACGCCGGATGCGGTGGCAACCCGTTCACTGAAGGTGTCGCTTCCGTTGTATCGACCGGCGTACGCCTCATGACGCGCGCCGTTGAATTCCATGTAACGTTGTGGAAGGTTGCCAAGAGGCTCAAGGATGCCGGGGATGAAATTCCACACCCGAACCAGGTGGCTCGATCCGATCGCATCGAAGACCGAGTCGTATGCCGCCTTCGTGAGGTGGCGAAAATGTGGAGCATCGAGCTGTTGAGCCTTTGGAATCCGAACGGAAACCAGCGTGAAGCTGTCGTTCATTTTCCGCTCCGCCACCAGAGGCGGTGACGAAACGAGGAGATCACCCGGACAACCGTCCACCAGATCAAGGACCCAGGAAGGGAGTTCCTGAGGCCTGATGGTATTCGCTGTTGTGAGGCTACATGCCCGCATATCTCACCAAATCCCTGCTGCACCCTACTTCGAATGGTTGCCCATTCCTGCTTCGCCGGAACGGGTCCCTAGCCCGCATATCTCACCAGGTATCTGCTACGGACTGCGCATGGCAGCCATCTGTCGTGCTTTTCGCAAATCGTTCTCCTCGACGGAGTGCAACTACGACTGCGTCGCCCAATTTCCGAAAAGCCCAACATCTAACTACCCTTCGCAGCCCTCGCGACGAAACCCGGTGAGAAGTGCGGGCTAGACAGCAGCGCTCTCGTTGGGTGGCGCTCAAGGTTCTTTTCAATATTAGCAGGTGAAAGGGAAGTCCGTTCCATCTCGGGTAGGTTAAAAGAACTGTCTCCGGTCGTCAATCAGATGGCACGGTTTCTTCTCAATCGGGGAGGTTGGTGTGGGGAGTGCTCGGTTCTCCTAATCGATAGGTCTTGCTTTCGGAGAATGTTATCGTGATCCAATGCAGAGGCATGAATCGTCCCAAAAGTCAGCCCCCGTGGCGCCACACCCACCTTTGACCCGCTATTTCGACAAGGCCGCCGACAGGCGGGGTTTTGTCAGTCGGATCTTCGACACCACTGCCGTTCATTACGACTGGATCAACGGTGTGATGTCCCTGGGAACAGGTGTTACCTACCGAAAAGATGCTCTCAATAGGGCTGGGATTGGCGCCGGCATGCGAGTGTTGGATGTCTGCATGGGCAGCGGTCAGGTTTCTCGTGCCGCGGCAGGGTTGGTTGGTGAGGAGGGGTGGGTCTGCGGTCTGGATGCAAGTTTCAACATGCTTCGAGAAGCTCGACCCTTCGTTTCGATTCCACTCACCCAGGCATTTGTTGAACAGCTGCCGGTCGCGGACGAGTCTTTTGACGCGATTACCATGGGCTATGCCCTGCGTCATGTTACGGATCTCAAAGAGACCTTCAGGGAGTACCGCAGGGTTCTTCGCCCTGGGGGGCGGCTTCTGATCCTGGAGTTCACCCGCCCGCGATCAAAGATCATTTTCCATATGGCGCGCTTCTACCTCCGGCGTGTGGTGCCCTCTTTAGCCCGGCTCAAGGGACGGGATGCCCGAATCCTGATGGAGTACTTCTGGGACACGATCGAAAACTGTGTTCCGCCGGAAGCCATTCTCGAGGCCATGGCGGACGTTGGATTTGCAGAACCCTCAAGATTCGGCCAGATCGAACTCTTCAGCGAGTACACGGCGGCGAAA
>JAIOSJ010000193.1 GCA_021107705.1 Thermoanaerobaculales bacterium
AGTGACACTCCACGCACAGATCATAAGCGAGCCCATTGAGAAGATCATCGACATCCGAGGCGTGGGGACTGTGGCAGTTCAAGCAAGCTTCGCCGGTCTCGACTGAGGCGTGTCGCACTGCGCTTTGAGTGGCCTCTTCCCACACGTCATCGTGGCAATCGATACACACCTCAGGCGACTTCGAGAGAAGGAGCATACGGTCGCCGGAATTGTGGGGATTGTGGCAATTTGTGCAATCCTCTTCCGCGGCGTAGTGGCTGATCCGTGCCCCTTCCATCGCCATTTGAGTCTCTACATGACATTCAAAGCATAGCGGAGTGACCTCACCTTTGACCGGGCCGGGGTCTGCCGGGTCATCACCGGTGTGGCAGAGACCGCACTCCCCCATTTCGAACGGAGCATGGCTCCACACTACTTCAGCCCCTTCCGGGAGGGGCGCCTTTGACGCCGCCATCATCGCTGGAGCAAATGCGACCATGATTACAGCAAAAACCACACCACGAAAAACTATGGGGGCCCGAACCTCTCTCATTCTTTCCTCCTCCTGACCGAGACATGGTCAGATCAGTTCACTGTGAATATTATCACGAAGTTCAATATTGAAGCACTCCCCGAGGGAAAGGTACGGGCTAGGAGGGTGTAGGGCATTGACGGCGGATGGATTTTGGAGGGTCGTGAAGTGCCGTTTGAGGCCCATTCGAGACGCAGTACTCACTGTACGGGCTGAGGATTCAACGAAAAAGGGCCTTCACGACACCCGAAAGGCGCCGTTGATTCAATGCCCTACACCCTCCTAGGGTTCGAACGGCTGGTCGCAGGGTGCGGAGTGGCGGAAGTACCATGCCTCATCGTCCGGTTCCTGACACAAGACCAGGCCCGCCTGGACCAAACGCCTGGTGTACTCCTGGAGTTGCGGCTCGAGTTCGACGACCATGGCGTTGAAGGTCTTTAGCCACTTTTCCGCTTCCATCCGCTTTCGAGGGTTCGGATCGTAGAGATAGCCCCTGAGGAGCGGGATGTACCTCTTTGCCTCGCTCAAGGCCCATCGGGTCACGTCGTACTCAGCAGCACCCAGTTTGTATTTGTAGGCGCCCAGATGTCGGTAGCGCGAGTCGGGAAACTGACGCTCTAACGGATTGGTGATTCTCTCGACCGACTTGTTGTCGATCACGATCGATCCATCCGGGGATTGCTCGAGTTTCAACTTTTTGGCGACATCGGAAAGAGTCTTCGTCTTCTTTCCGCTCACCTCGCCTGATTTCGTGTAGTCGGAGATCGACATGTCGTTGGAGAACACGCGCCGATCCTGGACCATCTGAGTCGATGCCCGCTAACCACCGACAATCGGCACCGTCTTGGGCGAATAGGTGTTGATGCTGACCTCAGGATGCACGTCGGAGTTGTTCTCACGCTCTCTTCCGACGGCGACAAGTTCTCCTAGCGGATAGCCCACAATCCAGACCTTTTCGGTCAGGTGAACCTTTTCGGGACCGGCAAGGTCGAGCCATACCTCGGGTTCATGCCTGACCTTGAGAAGGGCCAGATCGCGGTCCCGGTCAAGAGCCACGATCTTCGCCTTGAGGACCCTTTCCTGGCGTGCCCCGCTATTGACAACCACCTCGAGACCCAGGACCTTGGTGGAAATCTCTCGTTGGTCACCGTAGACATTCGCCATGATTTGATCTGAAACGACATGCCAATTGGTGAGAACAAAGCCCTCCGGGTGAACGAAGAACCCGCTCCCGGACGAAGGGAAATACTGCCCCCGAAAGACCCGATTCGTCTTGATGAACACCGCCGAGTCCATGGCCTGTTCGAGCGCCTTTGGTTCGAATTCGCCAGAACCCACCGGAACCAGCCCGGTGACGAGAACCAGCACGACCAGAAGAGTGCGAATGGATATCATCTCTAAACTCCACGACAAGACATCTCTATTTCGCTCGGTCCCAAACATTTAGCCTTACCATATCAGAGAATCAAATTATCCTTCGATGTTCGAGATGAGCAGAATGTCTCGGCGGCTCAGCCGGGTCCGGTGGTGCACCACAACGCGCTGCAAAACCTCGTCACTGAGTGTCTCCAACCCCGTGGCATCGACAGCCGCAAACACCAGCGAATCCTGCATCAGATGAGTCTCGAGAACTCTTGAATCGTTGGTTGTCACCGTGTAGACGCCGTCGGAGTAGAAAGCAATGGCGGTAGGCACGTTTTCCAGATCGAAGGCCAGGACCTCATGGCCTTGGGCCCGCGAGGTTGCGGTGATCTGCTTGAGCTTGAGAGCAAACGCACGGGCAGATTTCTGTGGTTCCATGGCCGGGTACCCCAAAGAGGTGATAACGAGGTAGGCCAAAGCCGTGCCCACTGCCAAGGGGATCGCCGAGTGGGCGCCCCACCGCCGCACGGCCATGACCAAGACTACTGTTCCGGTCGTCGCCAAGACGAGGCCAAGCACGAGGGAGACTGAGGCCGGAACCTCCTCTACTCTCTGAGCAGCAAAAGGGACTGCAACACCGACCACAGCGAGCAACGCGCCTACGAAACCCTGGGCGAAAGAGACCCAGCGTGGGTTCATGGTGGTCCCGTGGACGTCGCCCGAGACATCCTCGAACCATTCCTGAGCGGCGGCAAGCAGCCGCGCGATCATGAGGGCAAATGCGGGCATGGCGGGCAGGACGTAGAGCCCTCTCTTTTCGGTGGAAATCGAGAAGAAGACCACCACAAAAACAGCGACGACGAGCAGGAAGCGATCGACCGAGAGCTTTCTGCGCCTCCAGGCGAGCACAACCGCACCGATGGCCAAAGCCGACCACGGAAACAGAAGAAGAGGCAGCGCCTGGCCGTAGTACCAGAACGGCAGCTTGTGGTGCGTACCGTGAATGCCGCGGTCGATGACGTGCTCTTTCAGCGCTGCCAAGACCGAGTACTCGCCGTGGCTGCCCACGGTGGCGATGACCATCCATGCGCCTACGATCAGGACGAACACAAGAGGACCGAGCACGGGGGCGAAAGCCTTGAGGCGACCGAGTTGCCGGTCACAGGCCAGGGTCGCCACGGTGATACCCAGCACCAACAGAAGCCCTACCGGCCCTTTGGCCAGGACCGCGAACGCGGTTGCGGCCCAGAACAGCAGACCGGCACGGCGCCCATCGGCGTTACCGGATCGCCAATCCACGAAGGCTGCGAGCGCCGCCCAGATGAAGAAGCAGAGCGTCGCGTCGATCTGCGCCGTCCGGGCCTTGTCCCAGAACAACAAGGTCGTCGAAAGCACAACGGCCGCCATGGCCGCGGTTTTGGGACCGCAGTAGCGTCGGCCGATACTGATGGTAAGCAGCACCGTGCCGAGGGCTGCGATGGCCGATGGCAAACGAGCCGACCACGACGTAACCACGCCTAAGGGGAGTGACGCGAGGGCAATGAGCCAGAAGAAGAACGCAGGCTTGTGGTTGTTCATCTCGCCGTTGATGTACGGAACAGCCCAGTGCCCGTCCGCAAGCATCTCCCTTGCTCCTTCAGCGAAGAAGGGCTCGTCGGGCGCCCAGAGATCGTGTCCGCCAAGGGCCCATAAGAAAATTACGGCAGCCAAGGCAAAGGCGTAGCGTTCCCATTTCATTTCATTCTCCTATTGCCCAGCCTCGGCCACCGGAACCTCCGCACCTTCTCCATAGACACGATCGCACCACATGTCGAGCATCATCAGCGTAAAGAGAGGCTTGCGGTGGTCGGCGCGGTGTTCCAGGTGCTCATCCAGGAGCCGCTTGACCCCCTCGGGCGACAGCAAAGCGCGCGCAGCAACTCGATCAGGCGCAAACCGCTCCCGCAGCCTGTCCCCGAGCCCGTGCAGGAGCCAGCGGGAGAACGGGATGTTGAACCCTCTTTTTCTCCGGCCGAGCACTTCCCTCGGTAGGCGGTGGCGGACAGCATCACGAAGGATCGCCTTGGTGGTGAGGCCCTTCAGCTTGAATCGGGAAGGGATTCCGGCTGCGAATTCCGCCAACTCATGGTCCAGAAACGGCGCCCGAACCTCGAGCGAAGCCAGCATGGCCGCGCGATCGACCTTGGTGAGCAGGCCGTCTTGGAGGTACATGGTGAAGTCGGTGTACAGCAACTCGGCCAGGGCGTCCGGGAACCGGCGCCCCGCCACTCTCGCATGCGCCGAAGAAAACAGGTCATCACCAGCCAGGGCGTCATCCAGATGGGGTGCCAGCGTCTCCCGCAGCCGATCCGGACCGAGGCTGCCGAACCAGCTGTGATGGCGTTCAATTCGGCCGCGGTCGGCGGCCGACAAGAATCGCTCGAGCAGGTAGTCGAGGCCCACGTTGCCCATCGAGTGCGGCGCCAGCCGCCGTGCGCTTGTCGCCATGGCTGACCGGAGTGGGCCGGGCAGCCGCTGATATCCATCCGCTATCTTGGCGCCGAGATAGGTGGGGTAACCGGCAAAGAGTTCGTCGGCGCCCTCGCCTGAGAGAACGACCTTGACGTGCTCGCGGGCGAGGCGCGACAGGAGGTGGGTGGGAATGGTCGAGGCATCTCCAAGGGGCTCGTCGAAGCCCTGCGCCACCAGCCGCAGCCCCTCTTCCAGATCCGACTCGTTGAGAATCAGCTCGTGATAGTCGGCGCCGAAGTGCTCGGCGGTGCGGCGAGCGAAGCGCGATTCGTCGAAAGACTGATCCTCGTGACCGAGAGAAAAGACAGGAACGCCCTCGCCCTGTTGCTCGGCAACATGGGAAAGTACGGTTGAGGAGTCGATTCCACCGGACAGAAAGACTCCGAAGGGGACATCGCTGCGACTGCGTCGGCGAACGGCTCGAGCGATGTGTGCGTCGAGCCGATCGGCGATCTCAGACCGTGACATTTCAGCCGCCTGAGGGGTGCCGAAGTGGTCACTGAAATCCCAATATCGACGCACCTGCGCGGTCCCGTTCTCAAAAACCAGAATGTGGCCGGCCGGGAGCTTCCGTATACCGCTGAATGGCGTCAGCGGGGCCGGGAAGAAGTCGTGCAGCAGATAACGTCTCAGGGCTACGGGATCGAGGGTCCGCGGGACTCGGGGATGAGTCAGCAAGGCCCGCAGTTCGGAGGCGAAAACCAGCTCGGAACTGCCCTGCCAGTAAAACAACGGCTTCTCGCCGGCCCGATCTCGGGCGAGGATCAGACGGCGTAACCTTGCGTCCCACACCGCCAACGCGAACATTCCATTCAGGTGGTGGACAAGCTCAAGGCCATGATCCTCGTACAGATGGGGCACAACCTCTGTATCTGTTTCGCTGCCCAGGTTGTGTCCCTTCGATTCGAGATCGGTGCGGAGTTCATGGGCATTGTAGATCTGTCCGTTGCACACAGTCCAAACGCTGCGGTCCTCGTTTGGGAACGGAGGAGATGGAGCATCGACGTCGATGATCGCAAGCCTACGGAAGCCGAGTGTGCAATCGCCCGAGGTGGTCAGGCCCGCCCCATCCGGCCCTCGATGCGCGATGGATGCCGCCATTCTCTTGACGAGCAACTCCCGTTCAGAATTGGTGTTTGGTACACCAACGACGCCGACAATCCCACACATCGCCGATCACCTCAGCCATTGCCGGCTGTGAGGCGGGACAGGGGCAGCCCAGTTGATTCACCGATCGCTTGAGAGCGAAGACCGCCTCTCCGGAGATCTTTCGCCGAAATCAGGGACGCCCCTCCGTAACGGTCACGATGAGCTTCGCCCGAAACACCTTCGGGCCCAAGGCAAAGAGTTCCCGGTCGAAGGTCTTCTCCCATGGTCCCGAACCTGTGAGGGGTATGTGGAAACCGGTGAGTTTTCGCTGCTCGTTGTCTGGCCCGAAGGCGCCGAGAAGCTTGTAGAGCGGGTGGTCCTCCACCCGAACATCGGAAGGACCGCATTGGACCCTCACAGTGGTCTCGTCGTCCGGGTAGGTCGGAGGGCCCTTGAGAGTGATGACCATGGAATCCCTATTCAACTCGACCTGATCGAGAAAGACCGGAGTCCAAAGCCGCTCGAACAGTTCCGGCGGGGCAGTGCAAACGCAGCCTGCGTTTCCCCGGCAGCCGTAGCGGGTGATCCTGGCGTCTCCAGCCTGCATCACAGGGTGGCCGCCTTCTCCGGGGAAGACAAGGCGAAGCTCCACCATGCCTTCTCCGACAGGCTCGGAGTACGGCCCACCTTCCCAGCCCGGGATGTTGAGTTCTTCGACCTCGAACTCGATCCCGATTCCGATCGTGTACAGCATCTCGGAAGCCTCGGAATGAGCGTCCTGCGCGAGAGCCGGAATCACGACCGTGAGAAGGGCGGCGACCCACATTGCCGTTGTCCGAATCCTGTTGTCTTGTGTCATAACCAGATCTCCATTCCCAACTGGTGTTGGATCGCTGAACTCCTCGAGAATACTGAATTTCAGTACCAGGTCAAACCTTCATGATTGTAAGCCATACTGATCCCGGCCAAGTTCTACGGCGCCACCTCGGACCATGCCGTGGTACCTCCGGACTCGAAGCCGTCAACGAAGATCAGGTCGGCGTCCGGACCGGGCCAGCCCGCGAGGCGGGCCAACATCCACCAGAATGCCTGGCCCTTGAGCTTGCAGAACAGGGTGTCCTCGGAGTTGGTGCTTGAGTGGGAGCAGTAACTCGGGAGGCTCGTGCAGTACTCCGGATGGGCGGCGCAAAAGCCCACGCACCACGTGCAGGTACCCTCGGAATTATTGTCGTAGGGTCCGCCGCCGAGAGGATCAAAGGTCTCGATGTCTGCGAAATCGAACAGGATCATGTCGTTGTCCATTGCGTACTGACGCGCGAAGTCGTTGTTGTAGGCCAAGGTCGCTCCGCCCCCGTCGGTGTGTCCTGTCATGAGGATGAAGCGCATCGCACCGTAACCCTGGTCCCAGGCGGCCATGGTGTCCAGGTACAGCTGGACCTGGGTCTCCGAGTAGGACGACATCTGACCGCACCACGACCACATGGAGAAATCGAACAGACCCGTGTCGACGACCGCCTCGGTGCGGTCGATCCCGCCCTGCGTCTCCCAATAGTCGTCGGGCTGGATGTAGGTCTCTGGCGGATTGCCGTCGTAGATGCAAAGGTCGCCTGCGGTGCAGTCGAGCGTGGTTGGGGGCGTGGAACCCGCGTAGAAGACCGACAACGCGTAGATGGGATCCACGCCTTCGAGGTGGGTCAAGCCGGTCATGACCTGACTCCCGTGGGAGGTGTGGGCGTAGTGGAAGGCGAACAACTTCGCCTGCTCGATCCAGTATGGTGGGATCTGGCTTATGTCGGTACATGTGTGATCGACGATGATTTCCTGGGCAGTGGCCACCGTAATCGAGCCGGCGCCCCCGACCAAGACCATTGACAACAATACGATCAGACAAAATCGCGAGAGCATGTCACCCCTCCTTGTGTTCTTAGCCCGCACTTCTCACCAGTGATCTGCTACGGCCACCGATGCACAGCACCCAGCGGCACTTTCTCACCTCGGGGTGCTCAACGGACTGTCAAGTACAAGCCGCGCCCCTCGGATCGAAAACCCCACTGAGCACAGCACCTCGACGCCCTCGCGACGAAAACCGGTGAGAAGTGCGGGTTAGCATATATAGATCACAACAGGTAGATGTTACTTCAAGGGGGTCGAACACCTGGTGATCTGAATCACCAGCTTCCTGCTACGGCCGACGATGCATCGCACCCAGCGGCTCTTTCTCGCCTCGATGTGCTCGACGTACTGTCGATTTTTGGTTCCGGCTCCGCCTGGTTGGAAATCTATTCCGGAGCTTCGGCAACCTCGCCTTCGGCGATGATGATCTCGACCCTGCGGTTCTTCTTGCGGCCTTGGGTAGTCGAGTTGTCCGCCACCGCGCGGCCGCTGCCGTAACCCTGGGACACCATTCGGCTCGGGTCGATTCCCTGGCCGATCAGAAAGTCGACGACTCCTTGCGCTCTCTTCTGCGACAGGGTTCGGTTCCAGTCGTCGCTACCCGTCG
>JAIOSJ010000363.1 GCA_021107705.1 Thermoanaerobaculales bacterium
AGCGAATCTGACTTCGACGTTGGACGTTGAGCGTTGGACGTTGAGCGTTCATTTTGTACGCAGATGTGACGGCTGAAACCCCTACGCTCAGTGTTCCGTGTCGATCAAACGGCTGAAGTTTCTTAGGAGGTCGGGCTAGGAAGGGCGATCAATGTTCCCCGTCCCTCATCCGCAGGCTGGAAGCCTGCTGCCACAATGGTCAACACTTTGATCACTTCCAACTATCTTCTTCATACTTCCCTCTTCTACCTTCTGACCCAGGAGTTCTTTCATCAATTTCAATAGATCCTGGAGCGTGAAGGGCTTGGACAGAACTCGGTCTGCGCCGAGTCCACGGGCGGCCGCCAGATAGCCTTTGGCGGGACCGGTCAGGCCTCCGGAGATCGCGATGATCTTGACTTTGGGACAGAGGCGGCGCAGCTCGACGATGGTTTCGAGGCCTTCTTTCTCGGGCATGACGATATCGGTGATCACCAGGTCTGCCGGCGCCTGTGCGAACAGGTTCATTCCTACGTGGCCGTTTTCCGCGGTCCGGACCTCAAAACCCGAAAGGCGGAGCATTTCGCACAGAGAGGCCCTGATGACATCATCATCATCGATTACGAGGATTTGAACCATGAGAACTCCTATCCGGGAAGCGAGAAAACAACCTCGGTTCCAGCCCCTGCGTCGCTGAAAATCGACAGACTGCCGCCATGATTTTCGGCCACCCTCTTTGCAATGGTAAGACCAAGTCCAATGCCCGGTGGTTTTCCCGTCATGATGTTTCCCCCTTGCCAGAAGGCATCAAAGACCAGTGGGAGGTCATCGGGCGGAATCCCTGTGCCGGAATCCCGGATCTTGATCGCAATCTCGTCATTTTTGTCGGGGTTTCGGGAGACCTTGATGTCGACCGATCCCCTCGTCTCGTTGAAGTCGATTGCATTCTTGGTGATCGCCTGTACGGCCGTGGTCAGAGACTCGGGATCACACGGAATTTTGGGAAGCCCGGATTGGACGTCGAGGCGAATATCGACTTCGCGCTTGAGTGCAGAGGGCCGCAGGGGTTCGAGAGCCGAGTCGATCAGTTCATTCATGTCCGTATCGCTTCTTATCGGTGCTTCAGCAGCTGCGGCGAGGATCGCAGCCTGTACCACGCCTTCAATGATCTCCGAAAGTCTTTCGGCTTCGGTTCGAATGATTTTCACGAATCTCGCTCCCACTTCAGGCGGAGGGGGCTCGTCGTCCGCGAGAATAACTGCTGCGGTCAAAAGAGAGGAGACCGGCGTTCTGAGTTCATGAGAGACGCGAGCGAGGAGTTCGCCCTTGAGCCGACCCATTTCTTCGAGGTCCGTAAATGCCTGCTTCAAGGCGTGGTGTTTCTCACTGAGGTCGGTGTTCAAGACCTTAACCTCGGACAGGCTGCTCTCGAGATCTCGTGTGCGTTCCGCAACCTGGGTTTCAAGATTCTGATTCGTCTTCTGGAGCTTCAGCCAGTTGGCTGCATTGGAGTAGGCTGCACTGGTGTTCAAGGCCATGGTGGTAGCGAGTTGCAGGTCCTCATCGTCGAAAGACAGCCGGTCATGGTCCCGGTACAACGTCAAGAGGCCAAGGAGAAAATCTTGAGCGACGAGCGGAATTACGATCGCTGAAATGCAGTCAGCCGCCTCGATTACTTTCTCGACGTGGGTTTGTTGAAGTCTCGTAGGGTCGAGGGTGATGAGCATTGGGCTCTTTTCCTTCACCATTTGGTCGGCGAGACTCGACCCGGATGGGGAGACCTCGGACAGAAGAGGGTCTTGGATCAGGAACTTGACCTTGAATTCGCGTAACGAGCCGGCCGAAAAGAGCATGATGGCCCCACCCTGGGCATACAGGTGCTTGCAGGCCGCCTCAAGGAGGTTTTGTAGGATATCTCGTGGATTTCGGAGAGTACTCAACTTTCGCCCGAATTGACTTATTGATCCGAGGGCCTCGATCGTGTGTTCGAGTCGGCGCCGGGTCGTGTCCAACTGAGAGTTGAGATCGGTCATTGCCAGGTTGGCGTGGACCGCTTCCTGCATCAGCTCGATTTCCTCCAGCGGCTGATCGCTGGGGAGGAGGGTCTGGATTTCTACCGCTTCGTTCGGTTCACTTGCCATTTCCGTCGAGGCTTGGCGGTCGGCGTCGATGAAGGGCGTGAGAGCCTTTCTGACCTGCTCCTGCAGCCGATGCAGAGCCTTTTCATCGCCATCGATTCCGAGGCGTTTACCTGCGCCGGCGACGGCGCTTTTGCTGATGGCGGCAAAGGTTTCCATTACGTCTCTGCCGGAAGTCGCCGTTGTCAGAAAAACCGGCGCCCCTTGAGGATTGATCATCCGATTGAGTTCGGTGGCGGGCGTCAAGGGCGAAAGGTCCTGTTTATTGAGTTGAAATACCAGTGGAATCGTGGCGGGGTCGATCTTGTTCGCGACGAGGTTCTCCTCAAGGTTTTTCCTTGACTGGATATTGGCCTGAAGCTGGTTTTTCTGTGCGTCGGCGACGAAGACGACGGCATCTACCCCAGAGAGAACAACACGTCGGGTCGCGTCGTATTGGACCTGGCCCGGCACCGTGTAAAGCTGAAGTGTCAGCTTATGGCCTCGAATGACCCCCAGATCGAGGGAGAGGAGGTCGAAGAAGAGGGTTCGGTCATTCGAGGTATTGAGTGAGTAGAGTTGGGTCCGACGGGTGGGATCGACGGCACGATGGATGTATTGAAGAGATGTGGTCTTGCCGCCGAGAGCGGGCCCGTAGTACACGATCTTGAGTTTGATCTGCCGACTTTGGTTGTCGAATTGGACCATGAAATCTACCCCTTGAAATCCAGGTCTGGTTTGGAACCGAAATCGGCACGGGCGGAAGCAAGGGTCAGTGGACCGAACATTGGACTTGTTGAACCTTTTTGGTCAGGGAGAGTGGCGGCGCCGGCGATGGCTTCGCTTTTTCAAGGTCATCGATAATTCCGGCCAAACGATTCAAAGCCCTGCCGCGCAGAGGCCCGATCGCTCCCAGCGGCCTACCGAGCCGATCCGCGGTCTCCCGATAATTGAGCCCTTCGAAATAGATGAGATGCAGGAGTTCCCGGTCGTGGGGGAGGGCCTTGGCAAAGACTCTGGAAACGAGGTCGCGATTTTCGCAGCCGCCATCCTCGGTTGAGAATTCACACTCATGCAGGAATGCCTCGCTCAGTTTTCGGTCGCGCACCAATTTTCGGATTCTTTTCCTTGCCTGGTTGATCGCGGTGCCGAGTACCCATGGGCGCACGTTTGAGATCTGGTCCGACTTGACCAAGAGTTGCAGCATGACCTCCTGATGAAGATCTTCGGCGTCCTCCGCCGACAGTCTGAACCAGCGAAGAAAGACCCCGAAGATCATCGGGGAATAAGCGGCAATGAGGCGGTCGAAGGCGTTCCGGTTTCCGAGGACAAAATCCTTCAGCAAATCCTGACCCTCGGCATCGGTGAGACCTCTTCCTCGGTTGGAAACACGTCGATTTTCACCGTCGCTTCTTTCCGTTTTCACTTGAGCCTTAGCCTTCGAGTGAGTCCTGATTCCTTCTTCCTGGCTGTTCATGCGGCCTCCTCTTGTGCATATCGGCTTTGTCGCCGGCAGACCTTCTCTTCAGCAAAGGCCGTACCATTGACAAAAAACTTAAGAATATGTCTGTAAATGACTTGTTTTCAGAGAGTTAAAATGAGTTCATCGAAATCTAAGGAGATGCTGTTCTGCCCGAATACAAGACAAAGATTGAGATGAATCCAGACACTGTGATCGTAAGTGGTTCTTTTTTGGGTATTTATCTCTTGTGTCGCGGAGTGCTCGACTCTCGGACGAATTCATTTCTTGTCTCGGGACCGGGCCGGGGGCCGTATCAGATCGAGGTCCGTGGGGTACAGATGGTTTGGAGGGCGCTATATGTTCGAACAAGATTTTGTCAACCTGATATCTCGCCTGGCTCGCTACAGCGGGGAGGATGAGGCCACGGGTCTTCGCAATCTCCGCCAATTCCTCCACGATACCGAGCGCGAACTCGCCCGGTCGAGGCGAACAGGTGAGAATCTCAGAATCTTGGTGGTCGAACCCGATTCAGGAATCTCTTTGGCCGAAGTGGTGCGTGTGGTTCAGGAGTGCCTGAGTCATGAAGATCTTTTTGCACGGATCGGGAGCCGGTGTCTTGGGCTCTTGGTGGCCGAGGAATTTGAAGTCTCCCCGGTCGATCTCATTTACTCCCGACTCGAAAGCCTGACGCCGTTTTCGATGGGTGAGCGGCGAATCGCACACCCTGATTTTCTGACAATCTCAGCTCAAACCCTCCTGCAGAATGCACTTCAGGTGCTGGAAACGGCCAAGGCCGAGGGCGGGAATCGGCATATCGTATGGCAGAGCGATCGAATGGCGGTTCATTGAATCGTGACTCCTGACTGGGTTGACCGTAACGGTATGCAGGCATGGGTGGAAGGTATGGCGGCAGCGGTGAGACGCCGGGTCGTCATCACCGACAACGAAGGCCGGGAACTCATTTCAGAGGGGACCGGTGAAGGGGAAGCCTCCAGATTTCCCCTGAAGGTCAACGGGCGTCCGGCCGGGTGGGTGTTGATTCAACCGGGAGGGTGCGGCCCCGTCATTCGCAAACAGGTCGAGAGGGCTGTTGATAATCTGCGTGCTCTTGCCGAAAGCCGCAATAGTATGGTGGATCTGATTCAGACAAACGCGGGCCGATGGCAGGAACTGACCGTGCTCTACGAATCGACGGCTCTTCTGCGTGGTGGTCAAGGTCACAAAGATCTGGCACAAGGTCTTTTGGATCATACGACCAGAGCTCTTCACAGCACCTCTGGAGCGGTGAGTTTTCGTGATGCCTCCGAGGCTGAGTCATTGGTGACCAACTGCCCGGAAGCTCTTGATTTGGGCGAGGTCGCTTCCTGGGCTTCGAGTCTTCCGGAGGGCTTGTTGTTCACCTCAGTTGACGACCTGGAGGACCAAGGATTCAACGGCCGTGCTCCGGAACCGCCGTTCTTGGTGATGCCGATTCGCAGCAATGGGCAGAGTTTTGGGGGTCTGGCTATGGGCTGGCCCGAGGGCGTTCGACTGACGTCGGAGCATCTCAAATTGGCGGGTCTTCTCGCAGGTCAGGCAGGGCTTGCCTTTTCCAATTTGGAGATGGTCGAGCAGGTGCGGCGAGCGGAGAGGATCCAACGTGATATGGAAGTTGCGGCGACGATTCAGGAGTCGATTTTGCCGGCGCCTCGACTCGAAACCCCTTGGTTCGACGTTGCCTGTGTGTGCGAGCCTGCAGCGCTTGTCGGTGGTGACGCGTTCATGGTCATGGAGCAGGGAGAGGACGCTCTGTTGGTGGGAGTTGCCGATGTCTCCGGCCACGGCCTCCCGGCCGCCCTTTTGCTCAACGCCTTTGGTTCCCAGGTTCAGGCCCTTGCGATGTCTCAGACATCACCGGCCCAGCTGTTGCAGCAGACCAACGGGTTGTTGGTGGACCGGATCGGTTCCATGGGGATGTTCGTCACGACGGCGTTGCTGCGGTTTGAAAAGTGCGGAAATCTTCGGGTGGCCAATGCCGGCCACCCTCCTCCAATTCTGATCGACCCGTGTGGAGAGATTACCTTGATCGAGGAATCA
>JAIOSJ010000165.1 GCA_021107705.1 Thermoanaerobaculales bacterium
TGTCCCGATTATTCTCATGTTATGATGTTGGGGATGCCGGAAAGGAAATCACTATCCCTGCCGCTACAAGGGCGCTTCCAAGGTTTGTCATTGGAAGAAGCTTCGCTACCACAAAGGGCTACCCCCCCTCTCCTGGAACCGACGTTGCTTGTTCCCCGGCGGGGGCACTGTTAGCATTCTTGAAAGCCCGACCGGGCATTCAGACCACCTGCGGGAGCCCATGCAATACGAATTTCCGAACATCAAATTGCTCGACCACCTGCAGTTGGAGGTTGAGGACCAAGAAGGTCGCCTGGCGGCTCGGACCAGGGGACTCAGCTCTCCACTGTTCAGCTGGGCGTTCAACCGCTTCTTCGACATCTACAACACCATCGGGCCCGTCAGCACGATCGGCGCTTCGAATGTATACACCCTCTACGTGCCACCGATTCCCAGCCCCATGCACGCGCGCCACACCGAGGCCTTCTTGCGCCGGTGGCTGTTTCGCACCCGGGTCCCATTGGCGGTCACCATCGGGGTCACCGACCGCTGCCAGTGCCGGTGCGTGCACTGCAGCGCAGTGTTTGCCGGTGCTCCAATCACCCCCATGACGGTGGCCGAGATTCAGCGAGTGGTGAGCGAAAGTGTGGCCCTCGGCGCCACCAACATCACCTTCACGGGCGGCGAACCGCTGCTGCGCGAGGACCTCGAAGAGGTGGTGGCGACAGTGCCCAGGGACAAGGCGGTGTCCCTGGTGTTCAGCAATGGGATCGGCTTGACGCCGGAACGTGCTCGCAGCCTGAAGGAAGCCGGCCTGTGGGGGGTTCAGCTCAGCCTCGATTCACCGGATCCGGAGGAGCACGACCGGCTGCGCGTCTGGCCTGGCTGCTTCGACTCTGTGCGGTCCGGGGTCGCTGCGGCAAGGGACGCCGGTCTGTTGGTGGGTCTCTCCACCTACGCGACCAACGAGTTCGTAGAATCCGGTTTTTTGGGCCGCATCGCCGGCCTCGGGGCCGAGTGGGGAGCCAATGAGCTGACAGTATTCGACGCCATCCCCACCGGCCGGTTGCGAAATCAGGACGGTCTCTTGCTCACCCCGGACAATCGCGAACGCCTGATTCGGGAGGGTCTGGAGCTGCGCGACCGCTACCGCGCCCAGATGCACGTGGTCACCCAGTCCTGGACCAACAGCGGGGCCGGCTTTGCCCGCTTCGTCGGCTGTCTGGCCGGGCACTACCAGTTCCACATCAAGGCCGACGGCAGCTTCCGCCCCTGCGACTTCACACCCCTCACTATCGGCAATGTTCGTGATGCATCTGTTCATGAGCTGTGGCACCAGCTCACCACCCACCCCGCCTACCGCAAACACCACAAAAAGTGCCGGATGCAGTGCGCTGCATTCCGCGAGAAGTATCTAGTGACTGCCACGGAACAGAACCCGGGCTGAGTTCGGGTGAAGCGTATTTCCGCTTTCCGACGGCACGTCTTGCTTCTCGCCCTGGCCTTGGTGATCGCCGGAGCCGGGCAGGCGTCCGCCCAACCCACCGACATCGACCGCGTTTTCAATCGCCTCTACAATTACGATTTCACCGGCGCACATGCCATCCTTGATGAGGCGACGAGGGCTCGTCCGAGCGATCCGCTGGTCTACGCGGTGCGTGGCGCGGCCTACCTCTTCGCCGAGTTCGAACGCCAACACATTCTCGAGCTGAAGTTCTTCGAAAGCGACGACGAGCTCACCGACCACAAAAAACTGAAGCCGGATCCCGCCGTGCGCGAACAACTGCTCGAGACCACAGCCGAGGCCAGGAGGCTGGCGACAGAGCTTCTCCTGAGCAATCCGAATGACCGCGATGCGCTCTTCGCGCTGTGCACCGCTGTGGGCACCGAAACCGACTACATGGCACTCATCGAAAAGCGATATTTCAAGGCATACAGGCTCTCCAAAGAGTCCCAGAAGTATGCCCATCGCCTTTTGGCCCTCGACCCGCCCGACTACGACGCCTACCTGACCATCGGCACTGTGGAATACGTGGTGGGCAGCATGAATGCCTTCTTCCGCCTCTTCATCCGCTTCGACAAGATCGAGGGCAGCAAGGCCAAGGCGCAGAAAGATCTCGAGACCGTAATCGAGCATGGCCGCTATTACCGGCCTTTTGCCAAAGTCCTGCTGGCATCGATCCACGTGCGGGAAGACCGTCCCGCAGAGGCCCTGGCGCTGCTTGAGGAGCTCGATGACGAGTTCCCCGGCAACGTGTTGGTCAAGAAGGAAATCGTGCGGGTGGGAGCGAAGATTCGTGCCTCCGCTGCGAATCAGGAGCCGCCCCAAACACCTCTCGAGCGCTGAGCGCACAGTGAATTCGCCCCAGCGGAGCGAATCAAGGTCGTAGGCTCCGATTTATAGCCGCGCCAACTGAAGCTTGGGTTCAAGGAAACGCCCGGAGTTTATTCGTCGATCACGGTGGCACGGATTTAAATGGGACCACTGGTGTCCGGAGAAAGCCACAAGAAGTCTCTCTAACCTATTGACAGTCAAGTAAATATGAGTCATTTTCGCGGGATTCGACTTGAAATTGGTTCGATATTTGGTGTTCGGGACCACGCCTCACAATTGTCGCCAGGAGGGCATGGCGCATGTACGAGGGGGCATTGGTATTCGCGCAGGTGATGAGTTACCTGCCGGTGAAGACATTCAGGAAGTTCGTGGATCATTTCGGAGGTGATCGTTACACCAAGAGTTTCTCCTGCCAGGATCAGTATCGATGCATGGCATTCGCTCAGCTGACCTATCGGGAGAGCCTTCGTGATGTCGAAATCTGTTTGCGATCCCAGAAAAACAAGCTGTATCACATCGGGATTCGAGGCCGGGTTTCACGAAGCACTTTGGCAGACGCCAACGAAAAACGAGACTGGCGGATCTATGAAGCGTTGGGACAGTCGCTCATCCGTGAAGCCCGTCGCCTCTACTCACACCCCGTCGATAAAACCTCGGGAATCTTCTGTGACCAGACCATCGTACTGACAGGACCCAAGACCTCACAGCTCTATCCATCGAAACTGAGGCGGATCAAATACTACGATGCCCAAACCACAAAGACATTTGTTTTTCTTACGAACCACTTTGGCCTACCAGCCGAAACCATTGTCGACCTGTATCGTCATCGATGGCAGGTCGACCTCTTCTTCAAATGGATCAAGCAACACCTTCGAATCAAATCGTTCTTCGGAACCTCAGAGAACGCGGTGAAAACTCAGATTTGGATCGCCGTATCGGTGTACGTACTCATCGCGATCATCAAGAAACGCCTCAAGATAGAGGCCAGTCTCTACACAATCCTACAGGTTCTGAGTCTCTCAGCTTTTGAGAAAGTCCATTTGATCCAGTTACTTACCGATGCAGATTACACATCCGAGGGACATGCTGACTCTAAACAATTGAATCTATTCGACTAATCCCGGGACACTAGTGATGGGACAAAAATATATGGAAACACTGTCTTATTTTTCGATTCTCTCGGTTGTCATGCCTCTATCATGCAGTGGGTTACGGTTTCTGTCGGCGCTGCGGGCGGGAGAGTCCGCGGAAATAGATGGGGCAGTCTGGCGGTGGTTGTTTTGAACGCGCTGCTCGTGAGTGGTTTGGTTTGACGCACCGGCCTTCTGGTGCACCTCGCGGTGCACCAGCGTTGCCCTGTCTGCGGGTCCGGGAAATCGTTCCGGAAATCTCCAGGGTTGAAGGCCCGGCCTTCGGGAGCGCGAGCGCTCCCGCTTCGACTTTTCTGGGGGGACGGGGTATTTCGAAACCAGGACAGTCGCCCTGGTCCCCCCAGAAAAGGTCTTCAGACGGCCTACCTCGTTTCCGGGAGAACCGATTTGGATCGCGCTTCCCGGGGATTGCCCCCTCTGACGTTGTTTCTGTGGCGCGAAGGATCAGCGAAGCTGGGTACCGAGAAAAACGTCAGAGACGCACGGTCCCGGAGGGGGCGGTTGCTTCGTGGTATTTGGGATCCGCGGCGTCGACCATCACTCCGGCCTGAAGGGCCGCATGCAATCCGTGCGACGGATTGCCCGGGAGGCCGCCGCTCGCTTGAGCAGTGTGGTCGCAGACGCCTCGACCTATATCCCTCGCGACCGCGCGCTGCTCATGCGACGCTGAGACGTCGAGAGGCGTCTCAGAAGGCCGGTGTTGAACATGCGCATGATCCGCATACCTGGAACCGCTACTCGATCTCGATGCTGCCGAGAACCCTCAGGGCTTCGAGGAAGGCGTGGGGATCTTCCGGGTTGAGAAAGAGGCGGAGATCCGGGCCTTCGATGAGCACGCCGTTTCCGAGGTCGGTGGAATAGACTCGGGTCCTCATGCCGTCGATCGAAAAGCGGCCGGAATGGTATCCGGGAAGACTGGAACCGATGATCTTGCTTGAACTCTCCGGTTCGTAGACCCGAGCGATACAGTTGCCGACACTGAATCTCTTTGTTCCGAGTGTGAGATCGATTTCGACATGGCCCGGGCCTACCCGGTATCGGAGCCTATTGGGTGAGATGAAGAAGATGACGGGGATGAACAGAATGGGGATGAGGACCACAGCCGTCACGATCTTCAGGGCCTTCCAACCGATGCCGCCCGTGCCGGGAGTCAGGGTTTCGGAATAGAGGCCTTCGCCGGAGAGTGCGGCGAGAAACGCCTCACGGTCCTTGGGTGAGAGAACCCACGGGCGGTCCCATCCTCTGATGTGGAGAACCACCGCGTGAGGACCACAGTCGCTTGCCAGGCGGACCGAGCCGAGATCCGGAAATTTGAAATGCCCGGTGCAGTAGCCCGGCATCCCGGTTCCGCCGACCCGTCTGCCGGGTTTCAGCTGCACGGCCGTTGCGCTCTCAATCTCTTTGAGGGAGACCTCCCGCCGGTTAGGGCGGATGGTGAACCCGGTCTCCACCACCAGGGATGAGCCTTTGACCTCATAGCTCAGGCTGTGGGGCAACCACATGAGGGCCAAGCCGACTGTCGCCCCACCAAGAGCGAGAAGAGAAAGAAAGAACCCAAGCGCTAATCGCAGCCACTTGCGGCGCTGCGGCGGGCGAAAAGTAAAGGCCTGGTCGGTGGTGTTCACGGGATTATTGTAGCTTGCGCACCCAAGCCGGGGGAACTTAATCCGCACTCGAAGTTCAAGCGTTGACGAAAGGACGACGAACACAAATTTAGCGCAAAGGCCCGAACACAAGGAAACGCAAAGGCGCAATCGGACTGAGAAAACGGAGAGCTATCTCTGTTCGGACGCTGAGGCCATCTTGGATCGGACCGCCTCCAGTTTGTCGTCCATGGTCTGCTTGCGGTCGGTCCGGGTTCCCATGCGCATGTTGGTGGCGACCCGGGGTGCGCCCATAGAGTGCAAGACTTCGTGGCAGCGCTTGAGGGCCTCCATGACCTGGTCCCAGTCGCCCTCGACGTTGGTGCCGTTGGCGTGCAGGGTCGGGTTCAGGCCGGCGTCGTTGAAGATCCCCTCACAGGCCGCGACGTAGCGTGAGAGGGAAAGTCCGACTCCGATCGGGATGATGGCAATATCGACGATGACGCGCATGAGGTTCCTCCCGTGGACCGAGACGATACACTACAATCACCCGGGGGGAATTGTGAAGGCTGAGAACCTCGAACTTTGGTTGGTGCGGCATGGCGAAACGACGCGCAGTGTGGCGCGCGAAATCGCCGGCTGGAGCGATCCGCCTTTGACCGATCGGGGTCAACGGGAAGCCGAAGGCCTGCGACCGAGACTGGATGGTGAAGACTTCGATTGCATCTGGTCCTCCGATCTGCAGCGTGCCGTTCACACGGCCCGTCTGGCGTGGGGCAAGGCCCGGCCTGACCGGCGATTGCGCGAGTTGAACTTCGGTGACCTCGAAGGATGTTCCTTCGCCGAGGTCGATCCCGTCTATGTGGAGCAAGCGACGAGGTTCAGGGATTTCCGCCCCCCCGGCGGCGAGAGCTGTGAGGAGTTCAGGAGCCGGTTGGAGGCCTTTCTCAACCAGCTGAGTCCCGGCCGCCATCTGCTCTTCGTTCACGGTGGGGTCATCCGTTCGCTAGCCCAGGACCTCGGCCTGGATCGGTTCGTGGCGACGGGAAGCCTCGTCGGCATCGACTGGACCGCCCAACGTCTGCTGTTCGTCAACGAGCCGAATGGGGGCTAGGAGCCCATCTTGGCTGCAAATTCCGAATGAGGCACGATCTATGCTTCCGTAAGTCCTTGAAGTAGAGGGACTACGACTGCGGCCTTTCGGAAGCACATCTCGTACTTCCTCCCGATTTTCGCTAAATGAGGAGTTTTTGGCCGAGCCTCCAGACTGAGTGATTGTGTCGGATGAGCTGTCCAAGATCGTTGGAAAGCGGTGCTGGTATATTTCCACGTTCGAGCATATGATCTATTGTTGATGGTGATTGTTTTCCAGGTTCTTGCGGCATCGTGGATTCTTCTTGGGGAGATGGCGCCGTATTTGTTGCTTGGTTTTTTCATCGCGGGCCTGCTGTCGGTGGTCGTCTCCCCCGAGTGGATTGAGAGGCACCTTGGCCGGGGTGGTTTCGCTCAAGTTGTGAAGGCGAGCCTCTTTGGGGTGCCCCTCCCGCTGTGTTCGTGCGCCGTGTTGCCGGTGGCGGCATCACTGCGGCGGCACGGCGCCGGGAAAGGCGCCACAACGGCCTTTCTGCTTTCAACTCCCCAGACCGGAGTCGACAGCATTGCTGCGACCTGGGCTCTGCTGGGTCCTGTTGTGGCCGTGATTCGACCTCTGGCCGCGTTTGTGACGGGGTTGTTGGGTGGAGCCGTGGCTCAGGCGGTGGATCGGAACGATGATCTGGGCTTGATGGAGTCACACCATGCGGCCTCGGCGTCGGGGGATTGCTGCTCGTCAGACAAGGATTCAGAGGCGACCCTGATCAAGGTCCTTCGCTACGGTTTCCTGACCTTGCCGCGGGACATCGGCAGGGCCATCATTGTCGGTCTCCTGCTGTCGGGCATCATCGCGGCGTTCCTGGAACCCCATGCTCTCGAAGGGATTCTTGGTGAGGGGGTTTTGCCCTACCTGGTGGCGATGGCGGTTGGTGTTCCGCTGTATGTCTGTGCCACGGCCTCAACGCCGATCGCGGCTAGTCTCATCGGCGCCGGTCTGTCACCGGGCGCTGCGCTGGTATTCCTAATCTCCGGGCCGGCTACCAATTTCGCCGCGCTGACGACGCTCCTGCGGGTTTTGGGACGGCGAACCTCGGGAGTGTATCTGGCGACGGTGATTGTAGGTTCTTTGGCGACTGGGCTGCTGGTTGATGCTGTTCTGGATGCCGAGAGCCTGGCGCTGCCGGCTCTTTCGGTGATGAGCACAGCCCATGAACACGCTCATGGCGCGCGGGGCGGACTCGGCTTCCAAGAGGTCTGTGCCCTCGTGTTGATCGCGGTCCTCGCAGCGGCCATGTGGCCCCGGGAATGATATTCTCCTATTGATGAATGACCGGGATCGGCCAAGACGCGTGGTCGTCGTGGATGACTCGGGCCTGCAGTGCATGGTCTGGCGCAGGATGTTGGAGAGACGTTACGGCGCCCGTGCGGCCGTCGAGACCTACACTGATCCGACCGAGGCCGTGAAAGTCCTCGGCCCCGATGTGCACCTGATTCTGCTGGATTGGGAAATGCCGGAAATGAACGGTTTGGAGGTCTTCGAAGCCGCCATCGCAGCCGATGTCAATCCCAAGAGAATCATCATCACCTCATCCCACCCCGCCGATCGTCTGCATGAACTCTTCGACTGCACCGAGTGCCTGGCTGTCATCGAAAAGGCCGAACCCAGACAGCAGGCGGCCTTCATGATGATCCTCGACAGTATTATGAAAAGGTGATGCGCGAGGGCGTCAGGGGTCAAAAGGGTCGGGTCAAAGAATCGAGCGCCCGGTGTTTGAATCGCCCATCAGCTCCTTGACGCAAGAGCGAGATTGACATATCTTGATATGTCAAGGGGGCCGACGTGGGCGCGATCAAAGTCAGTTCGAAAGTCGATGAGTTGGTGTGGCGGGATCTGCGCTCGCTGGCCGAGGAGTCCCATCAGAGTATCGGTGGACTTCTGACCGAGGCGATCAGGGATTTCGTCCGCCGGAGGCGGGTGAGGCCCGTAGTACTTGAACACCTGGAGGCCTCGATGGCCGAGAACGAGGAGTTGGGGCGTCTCCTTGCCCAGTGACCGGGTTCTCTTTTTGAGCCTTGACGAGGTGCTCGTGATTCACGAGCGTGTGATCGCAGCCTTCGGAGGGGTGGGTGGTGTTCGTGATGTCGGCCTGTTGGAGAGCGCACTCTATCGCCCGCAATCAGGCTACTACGAGGATCTGGTAGCGATGGCAGCAGCCCTCTTCGAGTCGCTTCTGATCAACCATCCCTTTGTTGACGGGAACAAGAGAACGGCCTTTTTTTCAACGGATGTTTTCCTGCGTCTCAATGGTTGGAGACTCGAGGTCGATGCATGCGAGGCCCATGCTTTCCTTATCGGTCTGCTGGTGAACGGTCGGGCTGATCTTGAGCACTTATCAGAGTGGATCCGCACCTCGGTGATTCGGTTGGTGTGATCGCCTTTCAGAAGGCCGGATTTCAATTTACTCTTCCAACTTCATCCACAGATACGTCATCTCGAGGGCGATCATGTGCGCTTTTTGACTGTGATCGGCGGCTGCGGCGTGGCCGCCTTCGGTATTTTCAAAATAGAGGACCGGATGATCCTGGGCCATCATCTTAGCCACCATCTTCCGGGCATGGCCTGGATGGACGCGGTCATCCCGGGTCGAGGTGATGAAGAGCGGCTCGGGATAGTCGGCGTCCTTGAGGAGGTTGTGGTAGGGCGACCATGTCTTGATGAAGGCCCACTCTTCAGGTACATCGGGGTCGCCGTACTCGGCCGTCCAACTGGCGCCCGCCAGCAGCTTGTGGTAGCGCTTCATGTCCAGCAGGGGCACCTGGCAGACGACGGCGTTGAAAAGGTCCGGCCTCTGCGTCAGAACGGCGCCGACCAGGAGTCCGCCGTTCGATCCTCCCATGATGCCGAGGTGATCGGGTGACGTGATCTTGCGTTTGGCGAGGTCTTCCGCGATGGCGATGAAGTCTTCGAAAGATTTATGGCGATTCGCCTTGAGGGCGGCCTGGTGCCAGCGAGGGCCGAATTCACCGCCCCCGCGGATGTTGGCAAGGACCGCCACCCCACCGCGTTCGAGCCAGGCCGTGCCCCATGTGGCCGAATAAAAGGGTGTCTCCGAGATTTCGAAGCCGCCGTATCCGTAGAGCAGGGTCGGGTTCGTGCCGTCGGCCTTGAAGTCCTTGGGCGTGACGACGAAGTAGGGGATGAGGGTTCCGTCTTCAGAGGTCGCGTGGTATTGCGCGACCTTCATACCGGCGGCGTCGAAGAAGGTCGGTGTGGTCTTGATCTTGGTGGGCGCCGCGTCCCCTTCGACAAGCCACAGGCTTGAGGGCGTCAGAAAGTCCTGATAGGCGAAGAAGTACAGATCCTCTTCATCGGAGGTTGCGGCGAAGGCGGCCTGGCCGAGGCCGGGGAGGTCCACCTGAGTCTTGGTCCAGCCCTCTTCGGTGGGCCGAAATTCGTGTAGACGACCCTTGACGTTGTCGAGCGTGGTCAGCAGCAGACGGTCATGGGTCGTGGCGACACCTGCGAGGGAGACCGTGGTTGAGGGTTCAAAGAGGACTTCGAATTGACGTTTTCCCTGAAGAAAGGCATCAAGGCCGAGAGCCAGCAGAGCATCCTGCGGATAGGTGGCGCCGCCCACAGTCCAGTCGGATCGGAGAGCCACCAGAAGACTCTCCTTGAAAATGCCCTGGAACTGAACGTCGTCCGGCAGATCCAGCTTGACCAAGCGATCTGCCAGTCTCAAGAAATATTCGCCCCGGAAGAACGTCGGTGTCCGGTAAATGATGTCGTAGCGGCCCTCCGGCGTGTGTTGGCTGTAGGCGCCGACGGAGACATCATCCTGGAGGCCTTCGAAGATGATTTCGGCAGAATCGAGTGGGGTTCCTCTCGTCCATAGCTTGACGATCCGTGGGTAACCCGAGGAGGTGAGCGACCCGGCGCCGAAGTCGGTTCCGACCCACAGACTATTCGCATCCCGCCAATTGACGTTTGTCTTTGCCTTGGGAAGGTTGAAACCGTCTTGGACGAAGGCCTTCTTTACGGTGTCGAACTCCCGATACACGACGGCGTCGCCGCCGCCCGGCGACAGGGCGATCATGCAGTGGCGGTACTCAGGCGCAAGACAGGCCGGTCCCTTCCAGACCCAGCTCTCTCCTTCGGCCTGGCCGAGGGCATCGACGTCAAGAACGATCTCCCATTCCGGGTCGGTCGTTCGATACTGTTCGAGCGAGGTGCGACGCCAGAGGCCCCTTGGGTGCTCGGCGTCCTGCCAGAAGTTGTAGAGGTACCGGTCGCGGATGCCGACGTAGGGGATCCTCTCATTCGAGTCGAGAATTTCGAGCGTCTTATCTCGGATCGAATCGAACTCGGCCCGGTTTGACAGAACCTCGATAGCGGCCTGACTGCGTTGGCCGACCCATTCGAGGGCCTTTTCCCCGTCGATCTCCTCGAGCCAGAGGAACGGATCGTCGCCGGCGCCCACCGGCATCGTCAGTAGCAGAACGGCGACGGTTGCGGTGATGAAAAGCCTGATTTGCATGGCGTGACCTCCTGGATATTAGGTTTCATGTTTCGGTTTCTCGATTCGGCCCGATCCGGTGTTCCACCGCCCAAAGTGGTGAAGATGAGCTTGCGAAGGCGTGAAACGAAAGGGGGCATGTGCGGTGCAGCCATGGGCGGTACAGAGTGTAGCATCGGCGGTGGTACCGTAGAGCGCCTGTTGGAGGTGTTAGAGGTGGCTGAAGACTCCATGAACCTGCCGTTGCAAGATCTGGTGGTCCTGGACTTGGGTCGAATGTTGCCGAGTGCGGTGCTCGCCAGGCAGTTGCTGGATCTCGGGGCGAGGGTGGTCAAGGTGGAGGATCCCAATGGCGGTGACCCCATGCGTCAGGTGCCGCCGCTCGTCGGGGGCGTGGGTGCAGCCTTCGCTGCTCTTTACCCCGGGGCCGAGTCGGTCGCCCTCGATCTTCGGACCAAGGAGGGTGCGTTTCGAGTGCGCGAGATGGTTGCTGATGCGGATGTTCTCGTGGAGACCTTCCGCCCCGGCACGATGGAACGCTGGGGCCTCGGCGCCGATCGACTCACCGATATCAATCCGAAGCTGATCTACTGTTCGATGTCGTCGTGGGGGAGAGGTCCGGTGGGCTCGACCCGAGTCGGGCACGACCTCAATTTTGTGGCCGCCACCGGGGCTCTCGATCTGGTGAACGACTCCGCGGTGCCGGCCTTGCAGTTGGCGGATGTCGGGGCCTCCCTGCTCGCGAGTTCGGCGATTCTTGCCGCCCTCTTGCGGCGGGAACGTACCGGAACAGGTGCGGTGATCGATCAGCCTCTGGTGAGCGGGACGGTGCCGATGTTGGCGTGGGCCTGGGCGGATCGCGCGGCAGGGGGCGGTGTGCTCGGTACCCTCCTCTCCGGGCAATGGCCCTGCTATCGACGCTATCTCTGCGGAGATGGGCGGGAGATCACGGTCTCGATGATCGAACCCAAGTTCTGGATAGCTTTTCTGGCGGAACTCGGTCTCGAGGAATTGGCCCTTGACGGTGTGGACTCCGGTGATGCTGGGCAAGCTGCTGCGGCGGCAATTGAAAAGGCGTTGGCTACCAGGCCGCGATCCGAGTGGTTGAGGTCGCTCAAAGCCCTTGGTTTACCGGTGAGCCCGGTGTTGGATCTGGACGAAGCGAGACAGGACGGCTGTTTGGCCGAAGCCGGGCTTGCGGGCGAGGTGCGGACACCCGACGGTGGAACGCTCTCCGCCCTCGGGCCTTTCATTCCATCTCTCGGTCGAACGCCGGATCGCCCCGCGCCCCGCGTTGACGAGCATGGGGCCTTGAAGAGGGGTTTGGGGGAGGCGGAGTGAAGGCTGTCACTTCCGGAGTGCGCTCGATTCTCCTGGCGGTCGCTGCGGGTCTTACCCTGGCCCTGGCCATGCCGGGTCCCGGATGGTGGCCCCTGCTCCTGGTCTTTCCGGGCCTGCTCCTGGCGGCGTTGCAACCGGCGAAATGCTGGTGGCACGGCGCCCTCCTGGCCTGGCTCGCGGGTACCGTGCATTGGATGGTGGCGGTTCACTGGGTCGTTGACGTTCTCTCGGGTTACGGAGGTCTGCCCATCGTTGCGGCGTGGGGGTCTCTGCTGTTGATGGGGGCCATTCTCGGATCCACCTGGGCGGCCGCCGGCGCGGTGACTCTCCTTGCGCCGGCGGCGCGGAGGGTCTGGGTCTTTCCCGCCGTCTTCATCGTGTTCGAGGTCTTGCGACGCTACTCCCCCTTTCTCTTTCCCTGGAACACGGTTGCGAGCTGCTTCTCCTCCCTGCCTGGAGTCCTGGGTTCGCTGGCGGTGTGGGGGGCCACCGGTCTGGGTTGGGCGACTGTAGCCTTTGGCGCAGGTGTTTGGGCTTTGTTCGACCCGGATACGCGAAGATCGGGCGCTGTCACGGTAGCGGCGGCCTTCCTTCTGGCTGGGGGCGCAACGATCGTGGCGCCGGATTTTCAGAGTAACGGAGAAAAGCTGAAGGTCGCGGTCATTCAACCGGGAACGACCTTGGAAGAGCGTTGGGATCCCGATTCCTGGGCCGAGACGGCTGAGCGGGTCTGGGGGCTTTCACGAGAAGCTGCTGAACAGCATCCGGATATGATTTTGTGGCCGGAAAGCGCCATGCCCTACCGCATCGATGTCGATCCCGGCTATCGGTTGGGCGTTCATCGGCTCGCCGAGGAGAGCGGGGCGGTCGTCGTCTTGAATTCGGTGGTGGCGGCGCCGTCGGGCGGTTACTACAATTCGGCTTTTGCGGTGCACCCCGCGGGTTCGTTGTCTCGCTATGACAAGATGCGTCTGGTTCCGTTCGGAGAATATGTTCCGGCGTGGGCAAAGTGGTTCTTCTCGGATGCGTTGGTCAACGGCGTTGGTGACTTTACGGCGGGAGAGGAGGCGCGACCGTTGCCGGCCGATGTGCCCCTCGGTATGGCCGTCTGTTATGAGATCGTCTTCCCGAATCTCTCTGCCCTCCAGGTCAGAAACGGCGCCCAGGTGTTGGTAACCCTCACCAACGATGCCTGGTATGGCGCCTCGTGGGCCCTTGACCAACATTTTGCCCATGCGGTTCTGAGGGCGGTCGAGAACCGGCGCTGGGTCATCAGGGCCGCCCTCACAGGTATTTCCGGAGTAGTGGATCCTGGAGGCCGGGTGAGGCATCGGCTGGAAGCGGGACGTCAGGGAGTGCTCCTGGCGGAAGTCCATCCGAGTAAGAGACTTACCTGGTCTTCCAGGTGGGGTGATTGGTGGGCCCTGGTGAGTCTGGTGACGGTGCTTGCCGGAATTTCTGGTAGGATGCGCTCCCACCGGTCTCCGCGGTGAAGTGCCTGTAGGACGAGCGACGAGACTTTCCTCGGATCGATCAAAAGGGCCTCCACTCCATGGTGAGTATTGAGACGGTTGGGATTTTGAGGGTTGACAGCGGATCGCTGTCGGTCGCTCCTCCCATTTGTAGGAGAAGCAAAGGAGATCGTTATGTTCGAAGATTTGATTCAAGAGGCGGGGAACCAGGTCGCGCGGGTTCGGCAGATTCGGGGGTATCTTTGACGAGGATGCTCTGAGATCCCAGCTGGCTGAGGCCGATAAACAGGCACAGGCCCCCGACATCTGGTCGGATAGGGACAGGGCGCTGGAAATTATGCGGAAACGCTCCGCTCTGCAGCAGTCGGTGGAGACCCTTGAGACCCTGATCGAGAGCGAGGATGAACTCGAAATTCTTTTGGAGATGGCTCGTGAGGGAGAGGACGGCGCCGAGCAGGAACTGGCCACGACTTTACGAAGGTTGGGGCCGCAGCTGGATCGTATCGAATTGACGACCAAGATGACGGGTGATCATGATCGCTCCAACTCCTTTATCGAGGTCCACCCGGGCGCCGGCGGAACCGAGAGCCAGGACTGGGCGCAGATGCTCGAACGCCTCTATCTTCGTTGGTGTGAACGGCGCGGATTCGAGGTCGAGCTGATTGATGAGCAGCCCGGCGACGAAGCGGGCATCAAGTCCGCGACCCTGTTGGTGAAGGGTCCGTTCGCCTTCGGCCACCTCAAGTCCGAAAACGGCGTCCACCGGTTGGTGAGGATCTCACCCTTTGACTCGCAGGCTCGTCGTCACACCTCATTTGCTTCGGCCCACGTCTACCCCGAGATCGACGACGAGGTTGACCTGGAGATTCCGGAGAAGGACCTGCGCATCGACCGCTATTGTTCATCGGGGCCCGGAGGCCAGGGAGTCAACACCACCTATTCCGCGGTGCGGGTCGTTCACGAACCGACCGGGGTCATCGTCACATGCCAGAACGAACGCTCCCAGATCAAAAACCTTGCATCGGCGATGAAGGTGCTCAAGGCTCGCCTTTACGAACTCGAAATGCAGAAGAGGGAAGAGGCCCTCGACAAGATCAAGGGGCCCAAGAAGGAAATCGCCTGGGGCCATCAGATCCGCTCCTACGTGCTTCAGCCCTACCGCATGGTGAAGGACCTGCGTACCGGCCACGAAGTCGGTGATGCCGATCGCGTCCTGGACGGCGACATCGACGGTTTCATCGAGGCCTACCTGCAGTGGTCAGTGCAGCAGGAAACGCAAGGCGTCTAACCCGCATTTCTCACCAGGTATCTGCTACGGACTGCGTATGGCAGCCATCTGTCGTGCTTTTCGCAAATCGTTCTCCTCGACGGAGTGCAACTTCGACTGCGTCGCCCAATTTCCGGAAAGCCCGACATCTAACCACCCTTCGCAGCCCTCGCGAAGAAAAACGGTAAGAAGTGCGGGCTAACCTCAGTACTGTTCATATATCTGTGCAGCCGAGACGGCTACACCCACAATAATCCCCACCCATTTGTGGTGGCAGGCGTCCTCGCCTGCCAAAATCGACGCAGACTGCTGAAGGTTACTGGTCCTAACGAACCGACGGAGCAATCGAAAACCAACTTAAAAAAGGCGCCCCGTGAGGGGCGCCTTTCGTTCGATCATATGTTTGGTCTGAGCCGCTATCTCCGGCGAATGACCAAGAACATCGCACCGCCGGCAATCATTGCCACCATGGCGAGGATACCGAGCCAGTTCAGAGTCGGAATCGGCATGCCGCCTTCAGGCACCCTTGCGTCGATCAACAGGGTGTTGCCTGATGCCAATTGGTATTGAGACCACCAGAAACCAGTATCATATGGAGGGCCCGTGAGCCACGGAAGGCCCGGATACCAACCACCATAAACAAGTCCCCACGCCTGGTAGACGTCGGTGATCGGCACGGTGAAGCTGAAGTTTTGGGAATAGGCGCCCGAATAATCAGCCTGAACGATCGTAATACCAGTACTAACAAAGTCGTTAGTGTTCACATAGGTCGTGCCGTTATAACTTGAGCGCCAGGGATAATCATAGATCTGCCCGACAAAGAAGAAGGCATCTTCCGGGTAATAGGGGGAATAGGCCCCGGTTGTGTTGAAGCTGACGTTGACTCTTCCCACAAGAGCGCCAACCTGGGTCAGGGTGACCGTAAGTGGTCCCATGACCCCGTTAATCCGCTCACCATTGCCGGGCCCCTCCTGCGCGAATGTCTTGCCCGGCATTTTTTCGGCGGATCCCATCGAACACATGCAAACCGCCACGATTGCTATCATCAATACTTTCGATCGCATACTTCATCCCCTCCTTGAAAAACAATGATTCACTCAAAAAAATCACTTAATAAAACACTGTAGACAAGCTATCAGGTCGATTGGAACCTGTCAACGGACGTCATTGCCGATCCGAAGAGAGAGTCGATGGACTCCCTGCCGAGCTTCTTCTCTGCGTTCACCGGGAGGACTCCGTCGCGCTGCCTCTTCAAAATGACGCAGAGCCTCTTCCGCTTTCCCGATTTTCTCGAGGCATGTGCCGGAGGCGAGGTGAGCCTCCCAGGACATCGCCTCCGAATTCTCCAATTGGGCCTTGAGCAGGTCGAGAGTCCTCTGGCATCGACCGGAATCGGCCGCGGCAATCGCAAGACTGGTGCGAATATCTTGTCGGTCCGGGGCGAGTCTCCATACCTCTTCGAGAGTTTCGAACTCTTGATCGATGCGGTCTGTCCGATGAAGTATCGCTGCCAATGTGATTCTGGCATCAAGGAAATCCGGTTGCAGGGCGAGGGCCTTCCGCGCTTCGCGTTCGGCACCCTCAAGATCTCCCGACTCACCCAGAACGATCGCGAGATTATTGAACCCCTGAAAGAACCCGGGATTGGAAGCGACAATGGTCTGGAGCTCTTGGATTGCCGCCGGGTATTTTCGCTGCCTGATGAGAACGATCGCGAGATTATTGCGAATCATGTGGTCATCTGGGTCCAGTGCCGTTGCGCGCCGCAAGGCCGCCTCGGCATCCGGTACCCGATCAGCTTGAATATAGGCAACTCCCAGAGTGGTCTGGTTGACCTTTTTCCCGGGCGCGAGGCGTGCGGATTCCTCCAGGTAGGGGATCGCTTTTAAGGGATCCGTTTGGAGGATGATCTGCCCGATGGAGAGAAGGGTTGCGGCGTTGGTCGGATTGATGCGCAGGAGGTCTTCATAGACCCGAATGGCTTGATCATTCTGACCCTGGCTTTGCAGGAGTTGACCGAGTGCCTGTCTGGTCGGGCTGTGGAAGGGATCAACGGTGACGGCATGGCGAAGATCGGCCTCAGCTTCCCGATATTGTCCTGCCCGAATTCTCTGGGTGGCGCGGACCAACAACAGATCAGCATCATCGGGGGTCTTCTCCAGGGAGGCCCGGACAAGTTCGTCGGCCTCCGGCTCCCTTCCCAAGGCAGAAAGAGCCCGTGCTTCAAGGACATCGAAGGTACCGAACGGTGAGCGGGATTTTCGACCGAGGCGGGCGAGTTCGATCGCCGCCTGAAAGTGGCCTCGAGCCATTTCGAGGCGACCGAGGTTGGCGATGACATCGCTGTTGCGCAGGTCAAACTCGAGGCTTCGCCTGAGAATCGCTTCCGCTTCGTCCATCCGCCCGAGTTGGAGAAAGAGCTGGGCTTTCAGATTGAGAGCCGCGAGGTTCTCCGGGTCATCCTTGAGCATCAGGTCGATTTCTCGAAGAGCCTCTTCGGATCGGCCCGCGGCCATGAGGTCTCGACTTAATTCAACATGGACGTGGCCTGTGACCAGATCTCGGGGGTCGGGTGGGTCGGGCCGAGCCGATGCGGTTGTCGCCAGGTAGCCGAGCGCTTCCAGAGCGGCCCGCTCGCTTGGTTTCATGTCGAGGCTGGAGTCGACGTCCAAGGTCGTATCCGTTGAAATAACGGCGTTGACCTGTTCAAGGAGAAATTCGAGCTGAAGGGGGTCCGACTCGGACAGGTCGACCAGTTCTCTGGGGTCATTCGAAAGATTGAAAATTTCGGAACGCCTGCCGTTGATGATCTGCCAAGATCCCTGTCTCAAGCCTCGCAACGGACTCCATCCGTATTGAAACATCGGCAACATCGCCTCGAAATAGATATCTCGCTCCTCCTGCTGAGAACTCGAGAGCACGTCTGTGGCGCCATCCAGCCGTCCGGCATTTGGAGGAGTGATCTCGGTGAGCGAGGCCAGAATCGGTACCAAGTCAACGCAGCTGACCGGTCGTTCGATCCTCATGCCTTTTTGTGCTGCCCGCCCGGCGGGGGTCGTCAGGAGCCAGGGAACGCGAATCGTGGATTGGTGCAGGAGTATTCCGTGGGTCTTTTCCCCGTGTTCCCCGAGTGCTTCGCCGTGGTCTGCCATGATGGTCAGAATTGTGGACTCATAACGGCCGGAAGCCTTCAACTTCTCCACGAGTCTGCGCACCAAATCGTCGGTGAAGGCAATTTCGCCTCCGTAGGGGTCGGCGGGAAATTTCTGACGAAACTCAGGTGGCGGACTGTAGGGGGCGTGGGGGTCGTACAGGTGCAGCCACATGAAGAGCGGCTGTTCCTGGTCGATCGTGTCGAGCCATGAGATCGCCCTGTCAAGGGTGAGGTTTCCCTTGCGGGACGGGACCATGCTTTGACCAACCTTAAGACTGTGGCTGAGGTCGTCGTCATAGACGTCAAATCCGCGATCCAGACCATACCGGCTCGCGAGGACCTGGGCTGAGATGAAGGCGCCGGTTGCATAACCCTCTCGTGAAAAGGCGCCTGCAAGAGTCTCAAATTCTTCGGAAAGGGAGAACATGCCGTTGTTGCGGACTTCGTGGGTGGTGGGCAGGAGCCCCGTCAGAATTGAGGCATGCGAAGGGAGGGTGATTGGAGTCACCGCCTGGGCCTGTTCAAACAGCACGCCCTCTTTTGCCAGGGCGTCCATGAAGGGCGTGAGACCGGCCTCGGAACCATAACAGCCGAATCGATCGGCCCGGGTCGTGTCAAGCGTCACCAGGACGACTGAGGCGCCCGGGAAGGCGTCGAAACCGGCCGGGAGTTCTTGGGATGGAGGATCTTGAAAGCTCCACCACAGACCAAATGCACCCGCAAAGACCAGCCCCAGAGCAAGGATTTTCATGAATCGCATTTCTGTTCTCCTGTCGATGCCCGCATATTTACTGCCGGCGGAAGGTGGATTATAGTCCTTTCCCATGAAGAATTCTTTGATTTTACGTCGTAGGTGCGCCCTCTCTTCCATTTTTGCGGTCATCGCCGTGTTTTCCGTTATTGGTTGCTCACCTGCAGGGGAAGGCAAGGGTGGTGTGGCGGCTCAACAAGAGGTGGGGAGGAATTCCATGGGCTTTGTCGAAAAGTTCTGGGACGATCCGGAGACGGTTGAGGTACTGGGGCTAAGCCAGGACCAGATCGATCACTTCCGTCAGGAACAAGCTCTTGTCAATGAAAACCGCGCGGAAGTACGAAAGGGGGAGCGGCGTGCCTACATGAGAATGCTGCGTATTATGACTCAGGCGCCGGTGAACCAAGAACGGCTCGAACTCTCGATGAAGCGATTGGAGAGTATGGTTCTTCTCCAACATCGGAACGCGGTGAATCGAGTTCTTATGTTTCGAGAGGGCCTGACCTTGGAGCAATGGGAGAATCTCATCCAGGAGCGACCTCATGCCGTTCAGGTCGGTCGATTCCGACCGGTTCCAACGAGCGGTGTTGCCAGGGCACTGATCACAGATGAGATGCCGGCGGATGGATCCGGAGCAGAAGGGGGCGAACCGCCGGCCGAAAGTGTGAAAGAGAAATAGGCTTTCCCGGCGATCAGTGGGATTTTCGTATTGAACACAAATCAGAGCTTTTCAGACCACGACGCCGGCCTTTCCGGGCGAAGCCTGCTGATCCTGACGTTCATTTTCGTGCTCGCCTTGAGCATGAGGTGCCTCTTTTTATGGGGACAGGCCCATCACGATCCCCTTTTTCATCACCCGATGATGGACGCCCAGCTGCACCACAGGTGGGCTCAGCAGATTGCCGGCGGGGAAGGTCTGGGAGACTCGCCGTATTTTAGGGCGCCTCTTTACTACGTCCTCCTCGGTCAGTTGTATCGGTTGGTCGGCGTCGGCTTGGTGTTTGGACGTCTTGCCGGGTGTCTCCTCGGGGCCTTCTCCTGTCTTCTCCTCGTCAGACTTGGAACAACGGTGGCTGGATTCCGGGTCGGTGTGCTTGCAGGCTTGACGGCAGCCGTCTACTGGCCTCTGATCTATTTTGACAGCCAACTTCTGACCGTTGGGTTGGAGGTGTTCCTCGATCTTCTCCTCCTCTTGGTTCTGATGCGGACCAGACGAGGATCATCGGCGTTCTTGTTTCTGGCGGCAGGAGTGGTATGGGGCCTTTCGACGATTACCCGCCCGAATATCTTGGTCATGGCGCCGGTGATATTCATCTGGTTTTGGATCAATGGGCACGAAGAAGGCCGATGGAGACATGCGCTGAAGAAAAGTCTCCTCGTTGGTTTGGGCGCGGCCTTGATCGTTCTGCCTGTGACGCTGAGGAATCGAGTAGTCGGAGGAGAATGGGTTCTCGTCGCAACCAATGGGGGCGTCAACTTTTACATCGGCAATAACCCCGAATCCGACGGGACGACGGCTGTCGTTCCCGGTACCCGAAAAAGTTGGAAGGGAGGATTCGACGACACCCACCGGATCGTCGAAAAGGCACTGGGGAGAGCGCCGACCGAAGTCGAGGTCTCGGACTACTGGTATGGGCGGGCACTCCGGTGGATCGTTGCCGATCCAACGGAGTGGGGGCGTTTGACGTTCCGGAAATTCCGCCTGTTCTGGAGCCCCTACGAGATAGGGAACAACCAGTCAATTCGGTTGGTTGCCCAGCTGTCCCCGGTGATGCAGTTCCTGTTCTGGTTGAGTTTTCCGGTCATAGCGGCACTTGCGGGTGGAGGGCTTTTCCTTGAACGACGGAGAGGAAAATCCTGGTTCCTCGTTCTGGCATTTGCCGGAGTCTACATGGGGACGGTCGTTGCCTTTTTCAGCAATGCCCGGTACAGACTCCCCGTGGTACCGATTCTGATCCTTGCTGCCTCGGCCGGGATCGTCCACCTGCTTGAGGTCCTTAGGAATCGGGACTGGACTCAGATTGGCGGCTACCTGGCGGTCATCGGTCTCACCGCTGGGCTTGTCGTCTCGAATCCTCCCGGCGCCCAGGCCTTCCACAGGAACAACGAGGCCAACTACTTTCTCCAACTCGGTCAGTACTACCGGACACCTCCTCCATCCGGACCGGGAGATGACATTGAAGCGGCGAGGTGTTTTCGGCGGGCAACCCAGTTGTGGCCCCGGCATCCGGAAGCTCGTTTGGCCTTGGGCCGAGTCCTCGCCCAACAGGGAAAGAGCCGTCAGGCCGTCGAACAGTTTTCAATTGTCGTCGAAGAACACCCCGGCAACCTGGAAGCAAAGCTCCTTCTGGGGAGGGCTCAGGCCTGGGCCGGTGATTTTACTGAAGCACTGAACCATTTCCAGGAGGCGGTTCAGCTGAGTCCCGCCTCGGCAGAAGCCCATCAGGGGATGGGCTGTGTTCTGGGGGCTCTTGGGCGTCCGGCCGAAGCCCTTCCACATCTCCGTAAGGCCCTCTCGATTGAGCCCAATCTTCCACGAGCGCGACAATGCCTGCAGCAGATTCTCGGATCAGGGTCTTATGGTTCTGCGACCGGGTCGGGTCCTCCGGGTTAACGCGGGTCAAACCCTATAGCGCAACAAAGCGCTGAGATCGGCTTGACCCTCGTCGAGGCGATGGCTATACTCCGCCATCCGGAGTTCTGGGGTGTCGTCCAACGGCAGGACATGCGGCTCTGGACCGTAGTATCGGGGTTCGAATCCCTGCACCCCAGCCACTTCCCCTCCTGTGATTTTCCCCCAGTGGCAGATTTTTCGGCTTTTTTGTGCCTTTTCGTGACTTGACAGTCCGTTGAAGAGGGCGAATTGCGAAAAGCACGGCAGGGTACAGTGTATCGGGTGTCGTAGTAGATCACTGATGAGAAGTGCGGGTTAGCGCGTATTCCCGCGAATATTCCTGCACACCATGACCGCACCGCCGCTAGGGATGACCCGAACCTCATCCCCGACGGATTCGTTCGAGATCGAGGATCGTCCACCGGCATTGACCACTTCATTCTCCACCGGCCAACGAACTCCCTCGATACTGACTCGAACGCCGGGGTCGAAGGTCCAGAAAGACCAGATTTCCCCTGGCAGTGCTTCGAGTGTCAGAGCCTGAGCTGTTGCCAGGATCTCTTGGCGATCATCGCGGAGAACGAGATCTCGACCCCGCGCCTGCTGCGCAACCACTCCGAGATTCCCGATCGTGTGGTCGGCCCTCGATCCGAGGGCGCCGAGGACCTTTATTCGAGCGACGCATAACTCCACGAAAGCGTAGTCCAGGGCTTTTTCGAAGTCGGTTCTTTCTTGATCGGGTCGGTGAATCATTCGGGCTTCGCCGAGCCATGTCCTGGTGGGGGTGCTGATGGAGTCGAGATCGCCGATGACGCTCTGGGGTCTGAGGCCGAGACGGGCGAGGGCGTTGGCGCCGCCGTCAGCGGCAAGCAGTGGACGGGCCGAACGTGCGATGGCGGCGAGTTCTTCGGTCCAACGTAGTTTACCGTTGAGGACGAGTGTGGGCCATGAATCGATCATGCCTCGATGGTATCAAGCTCTCAGCAAGACCATAGGGCCCACCGATATCTTGCAAAGCCCAGTCGGTTGCGGCGCTCCGAGAATTGATCATCCACGAGACAACCTTTCAGTGTACACTAGGAGATGTGAGAAATGAGATGAATATCCCTCAGAATGGTAACACCGAGGAGTGCTATGCGATTCGAGGCCCAGCCCGAAGCCGATTTCGTTGGATCCTATTCACCCGAACCTGTGGTTCATTCAAACGGCCCGGATAATGCGGCGGCCCCGGCGCTTTCTGGGACGCTGTATGTCCCCGACACCTCGGCCCTGATCGAAAACCCGGATTCTCTTGATCGCCTTCTGACGGGCGGTAATGTCGTGGTTCTGATGCACCAGGTTGTGGAAGAGCTTGGCGGTCTGCAGGCTTCTCGCTCAAAGTCTGAAGGGGTGCGGCACGCGGCCCGACAGGTGATGCGCAAGCTGCTCGAGTTTCGCAACTCGGGACAGATACACCAGGGTATCGACAGGGTTCTGTCGGGAGAAGCGGCGGCGGAGGACTTCGATCCGACCCCGGCAGGAGGGGTTCTTGCGTGGGAACCGGATGTCGAGATGATGTCGCCGTATGAAAGAGAGACCGGCGACAACGTCATACTCGCGGGGGCTCGGTGCCTGGCGAATCAGGTGGCGCTCGGCCTCTCTGATCTTCGTGAGGTCGTTGTGATCTCCGAGGACTCGAACCTCCTGCTCAAGTGTGATGCAGTCGATCTCTTGGCCGAAAACCTCCGCTACGGCAAGGTGACGCTCGATCGGGTCGAACAGGTCTTTCGCGGGGTCGAAGAACACGAAGTCGATGAAGAGGTCATGAGGTGCTTCGCCGACAGTGCTGCCCCAGGCGAGCGTTGGGTGCCCTTTGACGCCGTGCCGGGCCTCACCGATCGGGAAGTGCCCTGGAATCTGGGTGTTGTTCTGCGTTGCGAAGATTCGATCATTGTGACCCGCGCCGACAGCGGAGTCAGTCAGTTGAAGGACCTCAGGTTCGGACAGTACTGGGATCGCAAACGGGAGGTTTATCGCCCGCGTCCGATTCTGGGTTTTGCTCCACGGGATCCCTACCAAGTGCTGGCGATGGAGTTTCTCCTCGATCCTACCGTACAGCTGGTTGTGGTGGATGGTCCTGCGGGTTCCGGCAAGACCCGGATGATGGTGGCGGCGGCTCTCTACATGTTGATAGGTCAGCCGATCAAGTGGAGGGTTTCCCCGCAATCGGAGTCGCTCTCCCCGGAATACGGATATGACAATGGGCTGCTGCTTCTGCGGCCTGAACATGCCTCGAGCCAGTACGAATTGGGTTTTCTGCCCGGCGATTATGAAACGAAGTTGAGTCCGTGGTTGGAACCGTTCTTCCAGGCAATGCGGTCGCTCTCATTCGGCAACGAGCACGATTTCGTGTCCGAACTTCAGGATTCGGATCGACTCACCATGCTCTCCACATCGATGCTGCGGGGCCTCGACATCGAGCGTTCCATCGTGTTGGTGGACGAACTCCAGAACGGGGATCGGCATTTGGCCAAGACCCTGATGAGTCGTTTCTGCGCATCTTCAAAGGTGGTTCTCGCCGGTTGCCTGGACCCGGTACAGATCGACAATCCCTATGTTGACTGGCGCTCCAACGCACTGACGCGAGTCAAGGAGACCTACAAGGGTTTCGGCAAGGAAGTCGCGCAGGTACGTCTTGCCTACAACTACCGGGGACCGATCTCGACCAAGGCGGATGAGCTTTAGGAGCGCGTACCGTATTGGCCCGCACTCCCAAGAAACTCATCGGCAGTCTGATCGACACGGACCACTGAGGGTAGGGGTTTCACCCGTCACCTCAGCGCACAAAATATACGCTCAACGTCCAACGCTCAACGTCCAACGTCGAAGTCAGATCCGCTGATTTGAGGGGTGTGTGCTGTTGGACAGTCTGCCGTTGCCAACGCGCCCGGGTCCGGACTTCGAAGTTGAACGTTGGACGTTGAGCGTTGGACGTTAA
>JAIOSJ010000385.1 GCA_021107705.1 Thermoanaerobaculales bacterium
ACCTCCGTGCACGGTCATTTAGAATCATGGGCGACGGCGAGGAAGCCTCCGGCGGGGGCTCTCGCAAGAAAGGTCGTCAAAACACAAACGTGCTATTCTTGGTGTCCACGAAATCGGGGGAACTCCGCTCATAGCTTTTCCCTGAAGAGTTTCGTTTGTGAGAGGCACCCCTGGGAAGAAGCTATGAATCGCACTTATGTAGCGCGCTACATAAGTGCGGTCCCTTTCTTTTGCCCCGCCCTCGCCCACGTGAAACGGAATCTCTCACAAGGCGGAGAGTCCCCGATGTTTCAATTCTTCAAGGAGTTGGCGAATGCGCTGCTCAAGGATCCGAGCGGTGGCGAAATACGCCTCTTCATCTTCGCCGTATGGGTCACGAATTGACCAGACAATGCGCTCTGCCGGTAGTCTGCGGGGCACACCGGCGAGACCATCAGGCCCCATCAGACTCACAACGACATCGACCTCTTCCAGCTCGATGTCATCCAAGCCCTTGGAATACAAGCCCGCGGTTGAGTGCCCGAGGCTTTCGAGGGTTTGCAGGGAAAGCGGCGCAACCGTTCCGGTGGGGAAAAGCCCGGCCGAGAAAACCTCGTTCCGGTCTCCCCCAAGGTGGCGGGCGATGGCTTCCGCCATCGGGGAACGGCAGGTGTTGGCGAAGCATATGAAGAGAAGGGTCTGACTGGGCATAAGCGCCATTGTACAGCCGGTCCCGTCTCACCACGAAGCTGCCACAGCTCTCTTGTCCCACAAAAGCTTCTCAATCAGGCCAGATTGTCAAAGGTTTGCAAATAGTAGGGGCGGAGGTGGCTTTCGACCTGTTGTCGATCCAGTTTGGCAGAACCCCGATTGACCGAAGGACGAGACCCAAGTAGCCTAGGGGGCGGTTCAAGGGAGTTTCCGAGTGGTATTGACCGGGTATAACACCGACATAGATTTCGACGGGACCACGTTCCATGTGCAGACCGAGGACAAAGGGCGCGAGAACCCCTATATTGAAAGTCTGGTCTATGCCCGCGGAGAGATTCTGTATTCGAAACGTACGGCGTATCACGACCTCGTTGCCCAAGAGGTGGATGCCAAGGCGATCTCCTCTTTGATGGAGCGCCAGCACCGAACGCTCGCCGAAGCCATTCGTCGCGGTCGGTTGGCCAAGCTCATGGGCGCCGACGCCGCTGCCCTCGAAGGCGCCTCAGACCAGGATGGCGCCGAAGCCGCAACAATCCTGGGTACCGCGGAAGGGGCGGCCGGACCCTCCCTCGACGAAGTGATTTTGGAGTATCTCAAGGCTCAGCGAGGAAAGGCCCACCTGATTTTGAATTCGGGCGGCGACCAGGACTTCGTCTACGGCGCCACGACCGAAGTTCGGGTTGTCGCCGTCGATTCCCAAGATCGCGCCCCCCAGCCCGGCGTTCAGGTGAGCGTGCTCTTCAAAAGCACCGCAGAGCCTCGCCGGCTCCAGTTGGCCGGGGGGGAAACCGACGCAAATGGCGTATTTGCCGCCCCCGCCGCTCTGCCCGAATTCAACGGGGGAACTTCGGCGGTTGTGGTCACAGCGGAATCCGACCTGGGCCAGTCGGAGATCAAACACTTGGTTCACCGCTGAGCCCGGGAGAACGCCGGGGCTTCCCACCAAGAACCGACGCCCGGCTTGTCAGTCGACGGAATCTCCTGTAGAGTGCCCTTTGGTTGTGGGCCGTTAGCTCAATTGGCAGAGCAAGTGACTCTTAATCACTAGGTTGGAGGTTCGATTCCCCCACGGCTCACCACAAGCCTCTTCGCTGCGAAAGTGGCGGAACTGGTAGACGCGCGAGACTTAGGATCTCGTGGGGTCCCCCCGTGGGGGTTCGAGTCCCCCCTTTCGCACCATTCGGAGATTTCCATGCCGTATAAGATCACGAAACACCCAAATCACTCAGTTGAAATCGATGCCAACCTCGAATCCAGCGTCGTGGACGAAGAACGGCAGAAAGTGGCTCGTACCTTCCGCAACCGGGCGCGAGTACCCGGCTTTCGTCCGGGCAAAGCGCCGCTATCGGCGGTTCAGGCCCGTTATGCCGATGAGATCCGCGAGGATTTAACCGAAAAGCTGGTAGAAATCCTATGGCGGCAAATTGTGGATGAAGAGGAGAACTTCGAGCCCCTGACCCGTCCGGAATTCGAAGAAGTAAAAATTTCCACCGCCGGCGACTTTAGCCTCCGGGTGCGCCTTGAGGTTCGGCCCCACCTGGAGCTTCTTCCGATCGACGGAGTGGAATTGCCCGAAGTCCTGATTGAGGTGACCCCTGCCGAAGTCGATGCGGAGCTGGACAAGATCTGTTCGGAGCAAGCCACATGGGAACCGGCCCAGGAAGACGCCGTCGTCGTTGACGGTGTCCTGGTCGAAGCAGACCTGACGGCGGTCGTCGATGGTGCAGACGAAGAACCCAAGACAGAGGAAAACGCCCAATTGATTGTCGGCGACCCCGGCGTCCCACCCGAAATCAGTGAGGCGCTTCAGGGCGCCAAGGTGGGCGATGAGCGTGTTGGCGAGCGTAAGGTCCAAACCGATGGCGCCGACGAGGATGCCGACGAAACCAAGGTGGCCCATTACAATATGGTCGTCAAGGCCATCAAGCTCAAACAGTTGCCTGAACTCGATGATGCGCTGGCGCAAGGTTTTGGTCTTGAGGACCTGGATGAATTGAAAATGCGCATCAAGGAATCAGTCACGCAGCAGAAGGAAAGCGCTCGTCGAGACGGGTGGCGGCGCACAGCGCTCGACCACCTGGAAAAAGACCTCGACGCGGAGAACCTGCCGCCGGCGTTGGTCACTGATGCGGTCAACGAAGATCTTCAGCGTTTCGCCTACTCATTGGCGATGCAAGGCCAGACCCCAAACGGGGACCAGCTCGATTGGCAAGCGTTGCGAGCCAGGTTCGAGCCCGAAGCGCGGCGCCGGGCGCTCGACACCTTGGTGCTCGAACAGCTTGCACGGGAGTGGGAGATTCCCGTTCCGGAGGACGATGTCAATGATTACGTCTCGGCCGAAGCCCAACGCAAGGGCATTCCGGCGGCGGAGCATCGGGCCGGCCTGGAGTCGGAAAACCAGCTGGAACGGATTCGGCATTCGGCACTCATGGCAAAGACGGTCAGCGAGATGCTGGCTCGAGCCGGTGCGGAGGAGGGCGCATGAGCTTCACCATTCCCTATGTCATTGAACAGACGAGTCGCGGAGAGCGCTCGTATGACATCTTCTCCCGCCTGCTGAAAGACAATGTCATCTTTCTTGGATCCACGATCGACGATCAGGTCGCGTCTCTGGTCATCGCCCAACTCCTGTTCCTTGAAGCCGAAAATCCCGAAAAGGATATTTATCTTTACATCAATTCCCCGGGCGGCGCCATCACCGCCGGTCTCGCGATTTACGACACGATGCAGTATGTGAAGCCGGCGGTGGCAACGATCGCCCTCGGTCAGGCGGCTTCGATGGGCGCCGTGCTTTTGGCCGGTGGTGAAAAAGGGAAGAGGTTTGCCCTGCCGCACTGTCGGGTTCTGCTTCATCAGCCGTTGTTGTCCGGACTTCAGGGTCAGGCGACCGACATCGACATTCATGCCAAAGACCTGATGCGCCTTCGTGGGCGACTCAACGAGATTATCGCCAAACATACGGGGCAGTCCATCGACAGGATCAACACCGACACGGAGCGAGATTTTATTCTCGAAGCGGAAGCGGCAAAGGACTACGGGGTGATCGACGAGATCATCACCGAAAGGGAATGAAGTACAATAGCGTCAGACCTGGTTTAAACTAGGGTTTCGGAGGAAAGATGGCCCAGCGTGATGGTGACGTGCTGCGATGTAGCTTCTGTGGCAAAAGCCAGCATGAAGTCAAGAAGCTGATCGCCGGCCCGACCGTGTACATCTGCAACGAATGTGTGGAGGTGTGTCTCGACATCATCGCCGAGGATCGGATTCACGAAGCCAAGGTCCAACATCAGGAGCTTGCCAAGCCGAAGGAGATCAAGGCCCACCTCGACGAGTTTGTGATCGACCAAGAAAGCGCCAAGAAGAAGCTGTCTGTGGCGGTTTACAACCACTACAAAAGAATCGAATATCAGCAGGCGCGTGGGCGTGATGCTGTCGAACTGGCCAAGTCGAACATTCTCCTGATCGGCCCCACAGGAACCGGCAAAACCCTGCTCGCTCAGACCTTGGCGCGCCAACTTCAGGTGCCCTTCACGATCGTCGACGCGACCACACTTACCGAAGCCGGTTATGTGGGTGAGGATGTCGAAAATATCTTGTTGCGGTTGTATCAAGCCGCAGATGGAGACCGCGAGGCCACCGAACGAGGAATCGTTTACGTCGACGAGATCGACAAAGTGGCGCGTAAGGCCGACAACCCGTCGATCACCCGCGACGTGTCGGGAGAGGGTGTTCAGCAGGCGTTGCTCAAGATTCTCGAAGGCACGGTCGCAAATGTTCCTCCGCAGGGTGGGCGCAAGCACCCGCAACAGGAATTCATTCAGATCGACACCACCAACATCCTCTTCATTTGCGGTGGCGCCTTTGTTGGCCTGGAAGATGTCGTGGCCCGACGCCTCAACCAGAAACAGATGGGTTTCGGGGTTGATCTGGGTGGAAATGAAACAAGGTCAACCGAGCTGCTCGAAAAAGTGCACCCCGAAGATCTCATCAAATACGGCATGATTCCGGAGTTTGTCGGGCGAATTCCGGTTGTGTCCACGCTGCACGACCTCGACCACGATGCTCTGGTTCGTATCCTGACAGAACCCAAGAATTGCCTCGTCCGCCAGTATCAGACCATGCTCTCTTTTGAGGGCGTCGATCTGAGTTTCACGCCGGGTTCTCTTGATGCAGTAGCCGACGAAGCCATTCAGCGTAAGGTCGGCGCCCGCGGGCTTCGGATAATATTGGAAGAGCTTATGCTGGATATCATGTATCAGGTGCCCTCACAGACCAACGCCAAAGAATTGGTGATTTCGCGGGACGCGATTGAAAATCGCGTGCCACCCCTCATAGGACTCCGCAAAAAGGTGAGTTGATCGAAGGTGGTTTGCTCCAAGTGGAACAAATCGCCGGACATTGATACCAACAACTCATGATTCTCCCGTCTCCCCGAAACGGCCGAGAAAAACCAGAATGAAAGAGAAATAACAATGAGTTTGGACGAACCCCTGACTCTCCCCGTCGTTCCCCTCCGGGACATGGTGGTCTTCCCCCACATGATGGCCCCTTTTGTGGTCGGCCGAAAGCCGTCGGTCGAGGCGCTCGAACAGGCCCTCAGTCGATCAGACAACGTCATTTTCCTGGTTACCCAGCAGGATCCAAAGGTCGATGATCCCGGGCCGAAAGACATTTACAGTCTGGGTGTCACAGCCCGAATCGTTCAACATCTCGAGTTGGCTTCGGGCAACATCAAAGTGATGGTCGAGGGGATCGCGCGGGCAGAAGTCGTGGAGTTCCACCACAAAGAGACGTGTCTGACGGCGACCGTTCAACCCAAGAGCCTTCACGTACCGATGACCCCGGCGATAGAGAAATACATGTTGGACCTGACCGAACTGTTCAAGGAGTACGCCAAGCTGTCCCACCACCTTTCGGTGGAGGGTGTTCTGGCGTCTCTTCAGCAGCAAAACGTCGATCAGTTCGCCGACATCCTGGCGGCCCACCTCTCTCAGCCGACTGCGGAAAAGCAGCGACTCCTCGAGATCATCCAACCGTTGGAACGCCTCCAGAGCCTGAATGATCTCCTCGACATGGAGATCGACAAACTTCACATCGACCGCCGCATCTCGTCACGGGTCAAGAAACAGATGGAGAAGGCGCAGCGGGAGTACTACCTGTCGGAAAAGATCAAAGCCATCAATGAAGAGCTTGGGCGCAATGACAATACCGAGGAGCTGAAGGAACTCAAAGAAAAAGTGGAAGCCTCCGGGATGAGTGACGAGGCCAAAGAGAAGGCGATCAACGAGATCAGGAGAATGGAAGGAATGCCGCCCGTCTCGGCCGAGGCCGGCGTTTGCAGGAATTATGTCGACTGGTTACTGGCGGTGCCCTGGAAAAACGCGAGTCGAGAAATTCGCGACATCGTCCGCGCCGAAAAGGTCCTCAACGAAGACCACTTTGGGCTCGAGAAAGTGAAGGACCGGATCCTTGAATTTCTCGCCGTTCGCCAGTTGGTGAGAAAGACCACCGGTACGATCCTCTGCTTTGCCGGCCCGCCGGGGGTTGGAAAGACATCGCTGGCGCGGTCGATTGCGCGGGCCACCGGACGAAAGTTTGTTCGTTTCTCCCTCGGCGGCGTTCGCGACGAGGCCGAGATTCGCGGTCATCGTCGGACCTATATCGGCGCCTTCCCCGGTCAGATCATCCAGATGATGCGCAAGGCGGGAACGGTCAACCCGGTCCTCCTGCTTGACGAGGTCGATAAGATGGCCGCCGATTTTCGCGGCGATCCCGCGGGGGCACTGCTCGAAGTCTTGGACCCTGCGCAGAACAACACCTTCCACGATCACTATCTGGATGTGGAATATGATCTCTCCAAAGTCCTCTTCGTCTGTACCGCCAATGTGTTGCACACCATTCCACCAGCCCTCCTCGACCGGATGGAGGTGATCCACCTCTCCGGCTACACCCATGTTGAAAAACTTGAAATCGCCCGACACTTCCTCGTGCCGCGACAAGTCGAAAAGCATGGACTGGGGCGCTGGGGGGTCGATTTCACCCGCGAAAGCATCATGCTCATCATTGAGCGTCACACCCGGGAGGCCGGTGTTCGAAACCTTGAGCGGGAGGCGGCATCGGTCTGCCGTAAGCTCGCTCGCCGGGTGCTGAAAGACAAACGCGCGTCCTGCAAGAAACTCGAGGTGTCCCCCGAGGATATTCAGGAACTTCTCGGCAAGCCCCGTTACCGGATCCAGCGCCGAGAAAACAAGCCTGAAATCGGCGCCGCTTCCGGTCTCGCCTGGACGCAGGTCGGCGGAGAACTGCTGGCCACGGAAGTCATCTTGATGCGTGGCAAGGGCAAACTGACCCTCACCGGACAGTTGGGAGATGTCATGCAGGAAAGTGCCCGAGCGGCCCTTTCCTATGTGCGCTCCCGAACCGAGGAACTACACATTGACCCCGAGGTGTTCGAAAAGACCGACATCCACCTCCACGTCCCCGAGGGCGCCATTCCCAAGGACGGGCCCTCGGCGGGAATTACGCTCTGTGTGTCATTGGTCTCGGCCTTTACGGCAACCCCGGTGCGTTCGGAAACGGCCCTCACCGGCGAAATCACCCTGCGGGGTCAGGTCTTGCCGGTGGGCGGAGTCAAAGAAAAGCTTTTGGCGGCCTATCGCGCCGGAATCTCCGAGGTGATCCTGCCGCAGGAGAACGAAAAGGACCTTGAGGAAGTTCCTGAAGATGTCCGAAACGAGATGGTCTTCCATCTGGTTGAGCACATGGACCAGGTTCTGGAGCATGCTCTTGTCGCCAAGTCTTCGGACCAAACATCCCGGAAGCCCAAAGGAAGTAAAGACGATTTCTCGTCTTCGACGGTGGCCCACTGACCATGGAAATCCAGTCGATCACCTTCCGCGGCTCCTTCCTCAAGAAGGCGGATCGGCCCAAAGAGTGGTTTCCCCATGTTGCCTTTGCCGGACGGTCGAACGTCGGCAAATCAAGCCTCTTGAACTGGGTATTCCAACGGAGAATGGCGCGGGTCGCCAAGGCGCCGGGAAAGACGCGAGCCCTCAATTTCTTTCTCGTTAACGGCAACGCCTACTTCGTGGATCTTCCCGGCTATGGCTACGCCAAGGTGGCCCGCCATCTCAGGGAACAGTGGGGACAGGAGCTCGGTATTTATCTCAAGGGCGAGGAGCGACTGGCCGGGGTTTTGAGCCTGGTCGATATTCGCCATGGTCCGACGGCCCTAGACCTCGAATTACAGAGCTTCTTGACGGCCTTGGGTCTTGATCGGCTCGTGGTCTTGACCAAGGCCGACAAAGTGGGGCGCGGCAAGCGCCGCCAGATGCAGAACCAAGTACAGAAAACACTCGGCCTTTCCCGGCCGCCACTGGTCACCAGTGTGGAATCGGGAGAGGGCCGACGAGAACTTCTCGACGCAGTGGGCGACCTTGTCGACCGCTGGAGGAAAAAGGACTTCGACTCTGATCAATGAGTCGCGAACCAAAGGAAACAAGACAACGGGAGACAGCCGATGGCACGGAAGAAAGACAAGAAAGAAGAGCCCCTCGTAATCCCCCTCGACATCGACGACGAAATCGAGGAGTACGAGCAGCAGGCCGCCCAGGCCGCCCAGGAGGGCCGCTTCGACCTCAAACAACTCAAAGATCTGAGCATCAACGAGTTGGCCAGCATGGCCAGGGCCCACGGGGTCGAAAGTCCTACCGGGATGCGGCGCCAGGACCTCATCTTCGGCGTGCTGCAAAGGCAGACCGAGCGCGATGGCCTGATCTTCGGCGAGGGCGTACTCGAAGTACTTCCTGAGGGCTTCGGCTTTCTCCGCGCGCCTGAATACAACTATCTGCCGGGCCCGGACGACATCTATGTGTCACCCTCCCAGATTCGGCGTTTCAACCTCAACACCGGGGACACCGTGTCCGGCCAGATTCGGCCGCCCAAAGAAGGTGAACGCTATTTTGCCCTCATCAAGGTCGAGGCCATCAACTTTGAGCCGCCGGATGTTGCCATCGAGAAAGTACCCTTCGACAGCCTGACCCCGCTCTATCCCGAACAGCGCATCATCCTCGAGGTCTCCGACAACATGACCTCGCGGGTGATGGACCTGGTGACCCCGCTTGGAATGGGGCAGAGAGGTCTTCTGGTTGCCCCGCCACGGACCGGAAAGACCATGATGCTGCAGGCGATCGCCAACGCCATCACCACCAACCATCCGGAGATCACCCTCATCGTGCTGCTCATCGACGAGCGACCCGAAGAGGCGACCGACATGCAACGGTCGGTGAAAGGCGAGGTGGTCTCCTCGACCTTCGACGAGCCCGCAACCCGTCATGTACAGGTGGCGGAAATGGTCATCGAAAAGGCCAAACGCCTCGTGGAACACCGCAAAGACGTCGTGATCCTTCTCGACTCCATCACCCGGCTTGCTCGCGCCTACAACACCGTGGTGCCCCCTTCGGGCAAGGTTCTGTCCGGCGGTGTTGATTCCAACGCCCTGCAAAAGCCGAAACGTTTCTTCGGTGCAGCCCGCAACATTGAAGAGGGCGGCAGCTTGACGATCGTCGGAACGGCTCTGATCGACACCGGTTCACGAATGGATGACGTAATCTTCGAAGAGTTCAAAGGCACCGGCAACATGGAGGTCCATCTCGACCGTAAATTGGTCGAGCGCAGAGTCTTCCCGTCGATTGACATTCACAAGTCAGGGACACGCAAAGAAGAGTTGCTGATCAACGACTGGGAACTCAAGCGCATTTGGGTGCTGAGGAAAGTGCTCGCCTCGCTCTCTCCGGTTGAGGCAATGGAACTCTTACTGGAGAGGCTCTCCAAGGTCGGTACCAACAAGGAATTCTTGGAAGGAATGTCTCAGGGCTAGTGTCCCGTCACGCCTGGAATGCCGCAGCGTGCTTGCTCTTTTTTGCGCCTGCTGCGTTACGTTTTCAGCCACATAGCACCACTATGCGACCAAAAACGTGTCTTGCAGGCATCAAGAAAATTGCGGCGCAATCTTACGACATATCAGGCGTGACGAGACACTAGCGGGATTGAGTTTCAAGCGACGGAGAAGAATATGGTGACCGAAAAGATCTTGGACAGGGCGATTGCCGGTGAACGGTTGGAACGCGTTGAAATTCTAAGGCTTTTCGAGCACGGTAACCTACTCGAACTCGGGCAGGGCGCCGATACCGTGCGCCGACGCAAGACCGATTGCAGCGAAGCAACCTACATCATCGACCGCAACATCAATTACACCAACGTCTGCATTTACCGTTGCCGCTTCTGTGCCTTTTATCGCCCCGAGGGAGACAGCGACGCCTATCTTCTTTCTTTTGAAGAAATCGCCGCCAAGGTCGCCGAGACCGTCGCCGCCGGCGGTACCGGAATCCTCCTCCAGGGCGGGGTCCACCCAAAAATCAAACTCACGGACTATGAAAAATTGTTGCGCCGGCTCAAGAGCGCCTTCCCACAGATTCACCTTCACGCCTTTTCGGCGCCCGAAATCTGGTACGTCGCCAAAGCGGAGAAGAGAGAGGTCCGGGAGGTGATTCGGCGCCTCATGGAGGCCGGCCTGGACTCGATTCCGGGAGGTGGGGCGGAAATTCTCGAGGATGAGACGCGAAAAAGAATCCTCTCCAGAGCCAAAGCGCCGACGGCCGTCTGGCTCGATGTTCACCGTCAGGCGCACGAGCTGGGAATGCGCACCACGGCAACCATGATGTTTGGGGTGGGTGAGTCCATCGACGCCCGGGTGGAACACCTCCTGGGCATTCGGGACCTCCAGGACGCAACAGGCGGATTTACCGCCTTCATCCCGTGGACCTTTCAGGACCGGAGCACCGATCTCGAGGGAGAAGTGCAGACCTCAGGCGGAGTCGACTACCTGAGAACCCTCGCCATCAGCCGACTGGCCCTCGACAACATCGACCATATTCAGGGCTCCTGGGTGACCCAGGGCCTAAAGATGGGCCAAGCCGGCCTTTTTTTCGGCGCCGACGACCTCGGCTCGATCATGCTCGAAGAGAACGTGGTGGCCGCGGCCGGCGCCCAACACTGCATGACCAAGGACGACATGGAACGCCTGATCAGCGAAGCGGGTTTCAAACCCCGTCAGCGTCGGACCCTGTACGAAGTCCTGTAACCCACGGGAACCCGAAATCCTTTCGTCCCTACACGCTCCTGGGTGTGGCGCCTCGCTATATGGGACCTGTCCCATGCTTACGACGGACTGACTGAATCACTTCGTCGAGTTGTTGAAGAAAACGTGATCGGTCACGCTTCTTCAACGGCGGAGGCCCCCCGGTTATCTCTCCTGCGCCACGGAGTTCCGACAACAGGTCCCGAGTCGCGACGGCCTGACCGATGTTGGTTTCCGAGAACGGCTTTCCGGTCGGACCAATGACACGGGCGCCTTCCTTCAGGCAGCGGTCGGCAAGCGGAATGTCGGCGGTGACCACGATGTCGTGAGGTTGTACATGTTCTACAATCCAATCATCGGCCGCGTCGAATCCATCCCCGACAACCTTGAGCGCGATCCATCGTTCGTTTGGAATGCGCATCCACGAGTTGGCCACCAATGTGACATCAAGCCGATACCGATGAGCGACGCGGTACACCTCCTGTTTGACCGGACAGGCATCAGCATCGACAAATATGTGCAGCAAACGAAGATCCTTTCCAATCATGCGGACGGCGCTCCCCACCGGGACGTTGGATGGCGAGAGAGACCGCCGAGGCGAGTTTCCGAGAGGGACAGGGTGCTGGCGGCAATGTTGCGCTCGCTTCGCTCGCCGCAACATTGGTGACAGTGATTGATGACCGCTGCACAATTTTGTTCCTTCTGACTCCGGCCACAACATCTGTAAATTATTGTTTCTGAGTAGGTTTAATGCCAAGTTGAACCTTGACGACTCGTTCGACGGCTACAATATCTGGCTGCGAAAGTTCACCAAGCCGGGTACCCAAGCGACCTTTGCTGACGGTTGCAATCTGATCGGCCATTGCCTTCCGCTGTTCCCCATTTAGGTCTACGTATGTTTCACTCGGATATACCTTGGACACGTTACCTGTGAGCGGAACAACCTGGACACGATTCAGATACTGGTTGGCTGCATCATTACTGATGATGACGGCAGGTCTTCGCTTCCGAATTTCACCACCAAGTGATGGATCAAAATTGACCCACCACACCTCACCGCGTTTCATCTGCGACATCCATCATCGTGGTTTCTGCCCACTCCAGTGCCTCTGTCTCGCGCTCTTCCTCCTGAGCCATTTCGCGGTAGGCCGCAGACAACTCTTCCTCCACGACATGGGGACGAACAAGTGACTCAATGAAACGGCTGATTCGCCTTCGACCGACTATTCGGTGGAGGCCGTGATAGACATGCTCGTCAACAGTAATGGTTAGCTTTTTCTGCATGGCCCTTCTCCTATACGTATAATATACGTGTTAGAGAAAATGTTTACAAGGGCTCACACGGCACCATTGATTCGGTCAACCGTTTCAAATAAGGTGGACAGTGCGTCCCGTTACGCCTGGTTTGAACGGCTTCCCGGAAGTCGCCCGGTTCGGAACACCGGCCTTCTGGCGCACCGAACGGCGCACCAGCGTCGCATTGTCTGCGGGGCCGGAACGAAATCGTGAACCAAAGGCAATCCAGCCCCGCAGACAAAGCGAGCGACAGCCTACCCGCCTGCCGGGAGGACTGCTTTGAACTCCCTTCCCGCGGCGAGCCAGGTCGGACCTTTTGCTCCCGCCTAAACGAAACGACCCGCAGCAAAAGGTCGGACCAGGCACCCCCGTCTGAAGCGCTGCTTCGTATTGTCGAGGACCCGCGACCTCGGTTTTCCCGGGAACGAGGTAGGCCGCCGCTCGCGTATAAAGCGAAGCCGCAGTCCTTGCAATTGCTTTTCTCGTGGCTTCGCTTCATAGCGATGCTGGATCGCCGCCGTGCGATCCAGAAGGCCGGGGCCTCAGGCGACGCTGAGACGCCGTTTCGTGGTGTTGAGGATCCACGCCGTCGATCAAACTCCCGTTTCTTTTGAACTCCCAAGAGGCTTCATCATCCAACGCCAACCAGGCGCGATGCGTTCAATACCGGTGATGTTGCGGCGGGGGCGGGACATCAACCATATTTCGTTAGGCATTGACGTTCGTGTTGCCCTTCTCCGTATCCGTTCGACGCTTGGGCTTCTTCAGCCGAAGAGCAGGAGCAGCTGAGCGATCGCGATCACAAGGCCGGTTATGACCGGAACCATCAGCAGAAGAGTCAAACCTGAGGAGCGACGACGCCTTGTGATAATTGCGAAGACGGGCAAGACAAGAGGCCAGTACCACCAGAAAACCAACTGATGTCCAAGCGTGAGCGGCCTTCGCCATGCGGCGGCTTCCGACTGAGCGAATTGGACAAATGCGACCCCAGCAGCACCAGCGGCGAATCTTGCAAACTCGTCTCCACCGCTTTCAACGAGAAACCAGCTGGCCGCAAAGCAATAGAAGATAACGCCGTACCAGACAAGCTTTCGTTCATGTCTCGAGGTAGCGCATATCGGTTCAATCTGTGCTGAAGACAACTGCATCGGTCGATAAGGCATTGTCTAACTAGCTATTTATACATCAATAATGACAGGTTACGTTGCAGCTGGATCTTATGCGTCATTTCGTGGTGGGCCTCCAACCGCAATGATATCACCACGATAGGGCGCCATCGATGCTGATGATGGAGAATAAGCCAAATGGACAAACGGGTCAGCGGGAGGGGATTTGAGCGGCTTCGTTGTGTGGCCCGGTTCGTTTCACCGGCCTTCTGGTGCACCTGGCGGGTGCACCAGCGTCGCATTGTCTGCCGGCCCGGGAAAGCAGAGTGATACAAACGGACTCCCGGCCCCGCAGACAATACGAGCGATGGCCTACCCGCCTGCCGGGAGAGCAGTTCTTGGGCGTCATGCCCGCGGCGAGCCAGGTCGGACCTTTTGCTCCCGCCTACACGAAACGACCCGCAGCAAAAGGTCGGACCAGGCACCCCCGGTGGAGGCGCTTGCTTCGTATTGTCGAGGACCCGCGACCTCGAACACCGGATTGGTAGAGCGTTCGCAGACGGGTGAATGGCGCACCCCGATGGGACGTGCGGTCTTTGATTTTCTTCTGTTTGACGTTACGCCCACCTTTCCC
>JAIOSJ010000359.1 GCA_021107705.1 Thermoanaerobaculales bacterium
CACCGGACGGCACAAAAATCGTCTTTGAGTCGGCGCGTGGTGATCTCTGGGTCTTGGAGCGGACGACCAACAGCCTCGGCCCGTTGTTGACCACCGGTGAGGCATCGTTCAACCCGGCATGGTCTCCAGATGGGAGATCGGTAGGCTACTCCTGCATCAAAAACGACCGCAGCGCGCTGTGGTTGGCCGGCGCCGACGGCAGTGATCCGCGGCGTATCACCGAGGGTGACTGGAATTGCTTCCAGCCGGTGTGGCACCCGAACGGTCGCCACATGATCTTCATCTCTGATCGTCACGGTCCAGAGGATCTTTATCGTGTCGATGTCGAGACGGGCGAAATACTGCGGCTCGGGTTTGACGGCGCAGCCAACCCGGCGATCTCGCCCGACGGTCGCACCCTGGCCTTTGTGATTCCGAGCACCGGGGATGATTCCCGACTTCGCGTCGTGAACCTGGCGGAGGATCTCGGAAGCATGGAGGTGCTTTGGGAGGAGCCCATCGTCATCAACAGGTGGGCCGGCGGCAAACCGAGGTTTTCACCGGACGGCCGATGGATCGCTTACGACCAGCCCTCCGGTCCCGTCGGCGCCGATGTTTGGGTTCTGCCGGTGGTGCGAAGAGACGACGCCGAACCCCGCCGACTGACGGCGTTCGAGTTTCCGGTCAGCCTGATCTCGTGGTTTGACTGGTCACCGGACGGAATGCTCATCATTTCATTGTCTCGAGACCCGGAGCGGATTCTTCTTCTTGAAGACGCCGACCTATGGATCAGTCGGGCCCTGCATTAGGCGCCTGACGATTGCCTGCTGTAGCCGAGCGGCAATTTCCTCGGTCGTGCTGTTGACGGCATCTCCGTCTCTCGGCACGACCCAGGTCCATCCCCAGAGCGTTTCGCCGGTTTGTCGCTCGCGCAGGATCGTGCTGAGTTCAAACTCGTGACCTTGGGCACAACAGTCAATTTCGATTTCGAAGCCCTGATCGAAGGCTGGACGCTCCGAGTCAGTCGGCAGGATGAGCCCGTCGACGGATGAGAGGCTGTCCAGTACAGCCCCGCGAACCCGCTCACCAAATGCCTGGGTCTCCTCCTCCGCATCCGTTGAGGCCACGAGGAGAACCACAACCGGCGTCGGTCCGACCGGTGTCGGTCGCATCGCCCACCAGGTAACAACGGCGGCCGCCGCAAAAACAAACAACAGGGCGGCAACGAGTGAACGACCTCGATGCGAAGATGAGCCTTGACTCTTCAATACTTCGGGAGGTGGCGGCAGTGGTTCGAGACGTTCCGTCGGTCGATGATAGACGGTGGCAACGAAGCGATAGCCCTTTTTGATGCGGGTTTCCACATAGCGCGGTTCGTTCACCGAGTCACCAAGGGCTTGGCGCAGCTCCGAGATGCACTGGGTGAGCGACGACGCGGTGACGGTGACATCCGGCCAGAGCTTCTCCATCAGCTCGTCACGGGGAACAAAACGGTTGCGGTGGTTGATCAGGTAGGTGAGCAGCTCGAGGGTCTTGGCACGAATCTCGACTTCATTCTCAGGTCCCTCCAGGCGAAGAACCTTGGTGTCGAAACGAAATTCCGCAAAGAAAAGCTCAGCCATGATTTATCTGCATCATTGTATCCGGGAAAACAAGGGGAGGAGGGACTGAGCGCGGCCGGCCGCGTTCAGTCCCTCCGAAGAGGTTACGGATGTCACTCGTCGGCGGCCTACCACCCCGAGAGATTACCGCTTTCGAAGCCGTCGGCAAAAATGAGACCGGTAGTCGAGCCGGCCTGGGATGTTGCGATGTCATAGTTCGTATAAGCGTCCCAGGATTCACCGGTGACTGCAAAGGTTCCATCGGGGTTTAGCGCCAACGCAAGGGCACTGTCGTCTTGCGGTAAATCGGCACTCGAGTCGTAAAACGAGCTGTTCTGCAGCGTGCCGTCCGGGGTGTATTGCAGGACGGCGTAGTCGAATTCCCACCACACGTTGTTTGGGCGCTGCAGGCCACCGGCGACATAGACGTTACCGAGCAGATCGACGCCGATGTCATAGGCAACGTCATAGGAGTCACTGTCAGAACTCGAAACCTCGTTGTGGGTTCTCACCCACTCTTCGGTCCCGCCGGCGCTGTATTTGATCGCGACGAAGTCATTCCCATTACCCGTCATCTGCCCTTCGCCGGCAACATGCACCGAACCGTCCGGACCAAAGGCGACGGCCCTGCCGTAGTCGTAGAAAGTGCCGTCCTCTCCGGTACCGGACCATGATCGCGCCCACACTTGGGTCCCATTGTTCGCCTGGTACAGCACCGTTGCAATGTCGAAAACTCCAACGTCAGTACCGAAGTTTGCTTCCCCGGTAACGGCAACCGTTCCGGTGCTGGAGACCGCAATGTCCCGCGGCCTGAATTCGTGCGCCGCGACCTGGCCGTAGCGTGACTTCCAGCGCTGGCCTCCCGAGGGACCGTAGGAAATGGTGACGTAGTCCCAGTTGGCGTTCTCGTCCATGCTGTAGCCGGTGATATACGAATTGCCGGCATCGTCGATGGCGATCGCCGTGCAATGGCTCACGGCGCCAACGAAGTCAGCCGCGAAACGTTCTGTCCACTGTACGACGCCGGCCGAGTTGTATTTGATCGTGAAATACTCAGCATCACTGTCACCGGTGACATAGACGTTGCCCGCACTGTCAACGGCCATACCGGCCGGTTTGTCGTCGCCGTGCGGAGAGCTGCCGCCGAGCCAATCGTAAAGTTCATCCCACTGGAAAACGCCGTCGGCATTGTACTTAATGGTGGCGTAATCGTAGTCCTGGGTACCGGAACGCTCGTGGCGCGCTCGGCCGCTGACGTAGACATTGCCTGCACTATCAACCCCGATCCCGGCCGGCTGGTCGTAATAGAGCGCGCCTGGGTAGCCCAGATCCCAGGTGTGAGACCACTGCTCGGTACCGTCCGCGGAGTACTTGATGATGACCATGTCATCGTCACCACGACCGCTGATCGTCGCCCAGCCCGCAACATAGACATTCCCTAGATCGTCCATACAGATATCGGTTCCGGTCTCGACCCCTAAACCAGCCGTAGCCCAGCGGGCATCCCAGGAAAAAGCGGTAGGGGCCGAGAGTACGACGATAAAGATAATCAGTATTCTTGCGGTCAATTGAAGCGCACCGAATTGGTGGGTGATGGGGTTGCTGTGAAACATGGGAGACTCCTTTTGGGAAAATGTCGAATCACGGCTGTCCGACTTGGGTAGTAGGACCTCGCCGCGCACATTGATCCTGGGGCCTTCCGCAGAGCGAGTCAAGAGGTAAATGCTTGGTTTTACAGTGTTTTGAGACGGATTTGAGACGGATTTGAGATGGTCACGGCACAGGTCCGAGAGGAGATGTCCTTGGGACCACCGGCCTTCTAGGTGTTCAACTCTGCTGACGGCTCACCCGAAGGCTCTCGGGATGCCGACGAGCATGATGGGAATTCACGGGGCATACCTGGGGCGAAGGGCCGTCATACACAAACTCGTTGGCCTTGTCCTTGTCGAAACCACCCGGACTCCGGGATGGGTTCGGCCACCAGGTTCGATGCCATCAAAAAGAAAAACTGAATCGCTCAGGGTTCATAGTCGAAAATCCTCATCATGGTGATCAGCTGGGTGGTTGCTCCGTCAGAGGCTTCCTTGCCTCTGGTCGATTGTATGAGCATCCACCGGTTTAACGGAACGTATCGACTCGTCTCCGTTTCTCGGGTGAGAAAAAGTGGTTCCCCGATGTCGAGTTCGACGTCTGGGTACTCCACCCTCCCAACCAGGAACGTCGTTTTCGAACTGTATTCCAGATCGATTGTGGCGTCCGCTACTGAAGGTTCGTCCGGAACCCGTGGAATCACCTTGATCTCCATGCCTGCCCTTGGTTCGGGGTCCGACGTCATCAGACGGAAGTCGCCGTCGGGTTGGCGGACCATGTACTGGAGCCGGGATTTCAAACCCGTCCGGATGATCGCCAAGCTTCCGTTTTTGGTACTGACCCGAGGTTGGCTGATCACCCGGAACCCCGCCTCGGCCTTGAAATCCGGGCTGCCGTTGGCGAGGAGTTCACCCGAGGGACCGACGGAGAGAACAAGGCGCCCGACTTCGATCTTCTGATCATCTTGGAGAATCGCCAAGCTATCGGGCCGAGGTGCGAAACCCCGGTCGGGTTCCGTAACCATGAGCCCCCAACCCTC
>JAIOSJ010000387.1 GCA_021107705.1 Thermoanaerobaculales bacterium
CTTGTCGTCAGGTACCGGGGCGAATTGAGAGTCCTGCACTCGGGTGATCAGCTTCCGGACGCTGGTCTCAATGTTGTCGAGGCGAAGAACGACCGTATTGTGCTCCAGACCGTTGAGACCAATACACTCCCTTCCGGCATTGCTCTTCCGAAGGCGATGGTAGTTCTCTCCCGTGGTCCGGATGGCCAGGTCAGCATCCAGGCATTCAGTTCAGAGCCTCCCGACGGGGCGACTCCCTTCGTGTCGCCTCAAAGCGCGGCTGCCTCCGCAACGACGCCTCGCAAGGGTTCCGGCACAGAGCCTGCAGCTCTTGAGCCTTCTTCTTCAGGCACCGAAACCCAAAGCCGAGAAGCTGGAGATCGGCCACGATGAAAACGCGAGTTCCTTTCCCCCTGCGCCTTGCTTCGTCAGTTCTGATCGGTTGCTTTTCAATCCCCGTGGAAGCCCCGGCGGCGGATGTAGCCACTTATGAGCAGATTCAAGAGGCACTCGACAGTTCTGCCACCCAGCCCGAGGGGAAGGTTCTGTCGGTCGGTTCTTGGGTTGGCGACGTGTTCGTCTTGCCCTACTCATCTCCGGATTCCTACGACTGCTTCATTGACGACAACCTCAACGTTCAGCCGCGGCAATGGGTGGCGCAGTCTTTTCTGGCGGACAATCCCGACGACTACGATTTTCTGCTGGTTTTGACGAGGTTTGAATTCAGTGGAGAAGATGGAATCTCGGGTTTCTACTGGGAGATCAAGAACGACGTTCAAGGGATCGGCATTCCACAGTTCGACATCAGCCAGGAATTCGGGAGCACGAATCTCGAGGGTTTCATCGACGGCGGAAGCCTCTCCCAGTTCATTCTCGAAGACGGATCCGTCAATTCGAATCGGGTCACGGTGGTACTGAACCACGAGCTTGCCCACCGGTGGTTGGCGCGGTGCACCTTCATCGACGACGCCGGTGAAACCAGCACAGCGTTGCTCGGTTTGGACGCGGGCCACTGGAGTTACCTGCTCGACTCCGACGCTTCATTTCTCTATGGAAGTGACTGGACCGACAACCATGACGGCACTTTCTCCGCCACGGACATCCTGTCGAGGTTCAGTGACCTGGATCTTTACCTGATGGGCCTGGCTGATCCGGCAATGGTGGCGCCTTTTCGGTTGCTGGAGAATCCCGCAATACCTTCTGAGGCGCTGCCTCAGTTGGGTGATGTTGTGTCGGCTACCCCAACGACCGTCGGCGTTGACCAGATCATCGCCGCAGAGGGACCGCGAGTTCCGGGATTCTCCGACTCTCCAAAGGAAAGCCGAATCGCACTGATCTACCTTGTCGAACCTGATGCGGTGATTGACCCGGAGGAAATCGCCTCGATCCAAGAGATCCGTTCACTCTGGAGGCGGTCCTTTTTCCGGCACACGGGAGGGCGAGCAGTCGTTGATGTCGGTATGACGGGGTCCCCACCGGTTTCGGGCGCCGATTTTGACCTGCAGGCCGCGAGAGTGTGGCTGGAAATGGCGGCATCCGGGGGCTTGTGGCAGGACTCGCAAACCACCGTCATTCGTGACACATCGGAGGCCCTGACAGCATTGGCTCGGTTTTCCTCGGCAGCAACGACCGTTGCTGAAGGAGTTGAGACTCTCGGCCGGCTCCAGGCTTCTTCGAATGAGCTGATCGCACGCCAGGCGGAAGTGCTGGCTCTGTACGGAAATCCCGATGTGGCCACGGTGCTGCTTGGCGACCTTGTGGAGCATCACGACCAGGCGGGCGCATGGGGCGCCTTTGACCGGTATTCGCCGGACGTCGTCAGCGCGGCCGCAGCGCTTCGGTCCTTGGCCGCAGTCGCCACCGACAACTCTCTCAAGGAAGAGACCTGGTCCTGGATTGCCTCTCAACAGAATCTCGATGGTGGATGGGCCTGGAGACCGGGCGGACCGAGCGCCGTGTATTCGACCCTTGAGGCTCTTCAGGCCGGGGTTCAGACGCAGTCTGTCGGCGATGGTTCGCCGGTCGCCACCGCGGCGACAGATTGGCTTCTGCTCCAACAAAGGCCCGACGGCGGATTTGGCGAAAGCTATTCCGGCATCGTGGAAACGGCACTCTTCCTGCGGGCCGTCGGGGGATTCCCGATCGACCAGTCAAGCCTCAGCGATGCCATCGACTTTCTGGCCGAGCGGCAGGAAGCCAATGGAAGCTGGGAGGGGCGTACACTGAAAACCGCCAGTGCCATAACGGCTCTGGCGCCGTATTTCATGGCAGACCTCTGGGTTTCGGCCGAAGAAATCATCGTGACGCCGGGGGCGCCCTTCGTCGGGGACGGCTTGGCCCTCCAGGGCGCAGTCCGCAACCGCGGCGGCGACCTCCCCGCGGGGACCGGCTACCGATGGGATCTGCTGGACACCTCGCAGCCGGACATCGTCTGGGCGAGTTCTTCGGGGCTTCTCCCTGAGATCGCTTCTGGCGGTTGGACCGTCGTGCAAGACTCCTGGAACCCGGGCGTTCCGGCGGGGAGCTATCTCCTTCGCCTTGTCGTCGATCCCCAATCCCAGATCGACGATGCCGATCCCTCCAACAACTGGGCGGTGATTCCGCTTGAGGTCAAGGAACATCCAGAGGGAGTCGACCTGGCCTTCGTCGGAACACCGATAGCCGGTCCCGACTCGGTGAGCAGTGTTCCTCAGCCTGTGATCGTGTCCGGTGTCGTTGAGAATCTGGGCATGTCCTCGACCCCCAATATTGCTATCTCAGTCTTCGACGGAGATCCGGACCAGAACACCCTTCTGGCGTCACAGACCGTGACCATTGCTGCTCTCGATTCGGCGCCGTTTGCCATTCCCCTCGTTCTGTCTCAGCCGAGGGCGTATTCACTGACCATTGTCCTCGATCCCGGTGACCTTTCTCACGACGAAGATCGCTCCAACAACGCCGCCCAACTCGCCCTGAGCCTCAACTCGACGTTTGACCTGGGAGTAGCCCCCGACGCATTCACCGCGACGCCCTCGGAAGTGACCGTGGGCGATCTGGTCACTCTGAGCGCGACGGTCGGAAACTCCGGGACCGAGGAGATCGGCGGCATCCAGATTGTCTTTTCCTTTGAAAGCGGCAGCCCACCGACAACCCATCCAATCGTCTTGCAAGAAATCACTGATCCAATTGGACCCGGGGAAACCCGGGACATCCAGGTCTCTTGGCGACCGGCGGTGTCAGGATCGCCTGTCGTTCTCAGGCTCGAGGTCGATCCCCAGGCATTGATCCAGGACGTCGATCGGACCAATAACACGGCTGTAGCAAGCGTCGTCGTCAATCCCAGTGATCTCCCGAATCTCACCGTGTCGCCGGAGTCGTTGACCTTCGATCCTGTTCAGCCCCTCCAGGGAGTCTCCGTCAATCTGTCCGGAGAGATCACAAACAACGGAATCAACCCCACGGGACCATTCACCGCCGTCATTCGTCTCGATGATGCAGCCTCGGGCGCCATCGTCGCGTCGTCGGTCGTCGCCGGTCTTGACCCCGGTGAGATCGTCATCGTAGGAGGGACCTGGACCGTGGATGCGCCGGAAGATCGCCTCGTCTATCTGACGGTGGACACCGGTCACGAGGTCGAGGAGTTCAACGAGCTGGACAATCAGGCATTTCAGGTACTCAGCGTCCAATCATTGCCAGATCTTGTTCTGACCTCGGGCTCGGTGCAGGCAACGCCGCCCTTCCCGCACTCAGGGGAAGCCGTGGTTTTCAGCGTGACCGTTGAGAATGGCGGCGACCAGTCGGCAGACGCCACTACGGTGGATCTCCTCGATGAGTTTTGGGGCCTCCTGGGGTCTGCGCCTTTGGCCGCCGTTCCAGCCCATGGGCAGACATCCACAGACATCGACTGGCAAGCCCCGGAATCAGCGGGCGAGGTCGTCCTTCACTTCAGGGTCAATGCCGACCATGCCGTCCCGGAACAGGACTTTGACAACAACGAAGCGCGTCTGACCCTGGCGGTTCAGGACGGAGATTTCTACCTCTCCAGCCCCTACTGTTCACCCAACGGTGACCACATCCAGGATTCGGTCATTCTCTATTTTCGGCAAAGCACCGACGTTGTGACCATTTCCGACCGCTGTGGAATAATCGTCAGGGCCCTCCCGGTAGCGGCCGGAGAACACAGTGTCGAGTGGACCGGGCACGACAGTTTTGGAGTTGTCGTCCCCGATGGTATCTACACCCTCGAATGCGATCACGAGACGATTGCGGTCACGATTGACACCAACAGGATCCCGTTGACTGACGATCTGTCGGGGAGCCTCCTGCGGACCACCTTGATGTCGACCCCGGATCGATCCTTTGGTTTCGGATCCATGGTCCTCTCTCCCGCTGACGGCGCTGCCTTCTTCTATCAGGCAGGAGCAGGTCTCGTCAAGTATGGCTGGGGTGAGATCCGGGAGATGGGGTTTTGGGGCGGAAACCTCATCGCTGTCAACTTTGATGAGAGCCTTTTTGCGTTCGCCGGTCATTGTAATTCAGACGGATATTGCACCGACGGGAAAATCGTCCATCTTCCGGAGATGATCTGGGAGGAGCGCCCCGACCTTGCGCGGCCCCCCGCGGCGTTCTCTCCGAATGGCGATTGGCACATAGGAGTCAAATACGACGAGGACTTCGAAGACGAAGGGACAATCCTGGTTCTTACGAGCGTGGATGATCCCACGGTCAGCTTCGAGATTGATCTTCTCGACGAATACCCTGATTTGGAGTGGGGTTGCTTCAACCAACCGATATGGTCATCGGACGGCAAGACCGTATTCCTCAAGGCGGCGGTGACCGAAGATGAGGACTGGGACCAGGAGAGTTTCGTTCATTTCTATTACCTGGTCGATCCTCAGGAGCCGCCGGAAGCGCCGGACGTCCGGGTCATCTACCCGAGTTCCTGGCCCGAAAGCATGGGATGTGAGTTCTTCAAGAAGGAGGCTATCAAGGGAACCGAGTTCGAAACGCTACCCGAAAAGGGCGTACCCTACGGCGATTGGGGCGGCTGGCTCAGTGTGGACTTCGCCAAGGATCGTCTCTTCCTCCTACACGAAGATTGTTCTTTCGGTTCTGATGGTTTTTATGGTTTTCTTGTCAATTCCTATGGACTGGAATCCGGTGAATATCAGTCAGCGGTTGAGGCATTTTCCGAGGACTTCTTTTCACAAGGTCTGTCGAACAACGGCCGTGCCGTGTTGCTGGATTCCGGTGGTTGGGGTGAACCCCATGGCTATTCGCTGAAAAACTGGCAAACCGGGGAACAGACAGATCTCCCGGCGCCGACGGATCACGATGCAAAGCCTATCTGGTCCCCTCTCGACAAGTACATCTATTTCCCCGGGGCCGAGACACTGGACGTCGTCGGAACGGCCGGGAACCTGACCGTCGATCTCAAACCTCACGTTCTCTTCGGAAACGCCGGGATCAGTCTTTCGGTTGTGGCCACCGACCGCCATTTCGACCACTTCCTGCTCGAGTACGCCACAGCGGAGCTGCCGGGCACGTATTTCCTTCTTGGAAGCCCGAGTGGCGAGCCGATGTTCGGCGAAAGTTGGGGTACGTGGCTGCCGCCCGCGAAAGGTCGCTTCCTGCTGCGTCTCAGCGCCGCCGAC